>NZ_JBEYXW010000038.1:0-56466 GCF_040645195.1 Saccharomonospora sp. NPDC046836 | reverse complement strand
CACTGCACACAATCCTCACCTGGCCACGGAAAACCCATGCAGCAACCCCATGGCCTTTCGCTCGATGCCGCGAGCAGACAGTCACGGCGGACTAAGGTGCGCTCTCGCCAGTGAACAGGGCCTGTGCGCCGTCGTCGGTGGTCCCCCAAAGGCGGGATCGGGTAGCGGTACCCGGCTGTGGGCTGGCGAGGACGAGCCAGTCGCCCGGGCGGTCGGGAATACTCAGGATCGTGTGGTCGAAGACGAGCTCCCCGGCAGAGGGATGGGTGAGTGCATGGCTGGTCTGCGTGTAGCCCTGAACCTCATGACGTGCCCACAGTTCAGCAAACTCCTCGCTGCGGTCGGTCAGCTCGGCAATGAGGCGATTGAGCTCGGGTGCGTCCGGGCTGTGCGAGGACGCGGCCCGCAGCTCCCCGACGAGTTCGGCTGCTGCGTCACGCCATTGCCCAATACGGGCGCGGTGTGCTGGCTCCGTGAAGAAACTGAACAAGCAGTTTTCGGAATGACCGAACACCTCGCGTGCGGGGGTGTTCCTCGCGACGAAGTTCAGATGCCGGTCCAGCACGTAGGCCGGGTTGGGCTGCCAGGTCCGGAGCACCTGCAGCACCTGTACACCCAGCGGACCGTGCGGGCCATCGGCAGCGGGCGGTGTGACGCCGGCGAGCGTGGCGAAGTAGTCGCGTTCACGGGTGGTCATCCGCAACACACGAGCGATCGAGTCCAGCACCGAACTGGAGATGTTGATGTCACGCCCCTGCTCCAGCCAGGTGTACCAGGACACCCCGACACCGGCCAGGGTGGCGACCTCCTCGCGCCGCAGCCCGGTAGTGCGGCGCCGACCGCCCTGGGGCAGTCCCACGTCCTCCGGGCGTAGTTGTGCGCGCCGGATCCGCAAGAAGTCTCGAAGTCGGTCGCGACGCGCGCTTTGACTGGTGGCCACAACACCACCATAACCAAGCACTGTCGTGGCAATGCAGATTCTCGGAGACTTGCTCCGGCAACCGTCACCCATTTCTTCATTGCGCGAAAGGACATCGAACTTGCCAAGGACAGTGCTCTTCCACGAGCTCGGCGGACCCGAGGTGCTTCAGCTGGAAGACGTGCCGATCAACGAACCGGGCCCCGGCGAACTACGCATCCGCGTCGAGGCGATCGGGCTCAACCGGGCCGAGGCGTTGTTCCGTGCCGGTGCCTACATCTACCGCCCTGTACTCCCCTCCGCCCGTCTCGGCTACGAAGCCGCCGGCATTGTGGACGCTGTCGGCGCGGGCGTCACCGACTTCGCGCCCGGCGACCCGGTGAGTACGGTTCCGGCCTTCCTGATGACCGAATACGGCACATATGGCGAGCAGATCGTCATACCGGCGTCCGCCGTTGTGCACCGACCCGAGACGGTCGACGCGGTCACCGGCGCGGCATTGTGGATGGCCTACACCACTGGCTACGGCCTCTTGGTGGAGATCGGCGGAATCCGGCCCGGCGACACCGTTCTTGTCACGGCCGCTTCGAGCAGTGTCGGCCTGGCGGCAATCCAGATCGCGAACCACCTTGGTGCCGTCCCGATCGCCACCACCCGAACGGCCGCCAAGAAGCAGCGGCTGCTCGACGCCGGTGCTTCTCACGTCATCACGACCGATGACGAGGACCTCGTCGACCGGGTCCGGTCTCTAACGGGCGGCCGTGGCGTCGACCTGGCCGTCGATCCGATTGCCGGCCCCAGCCTGAGCACCCTCGTCCAGGCCGTGGCACCGGACGGCGGGCTCATCGTCTACGGCTTCCTCGACCCCAACCCGATTCCCCTGCCCGTCGCTCCCGACTTCGCCGGACGCAACACCCGCACGTTCATCTTCTCCGAGGTGACTCTCAACGAGGCCCGGTTGCACCGCGCCAAGCACTTCATCCAGGCGGGGCTGCGTGCTGGTTCGCTTGCTCCTGTCGTGTCCCGGACCTTCGATCTGGCCGCCATCGGCAAAGCCCATCACTACCTGGAATCCAACGATCAGTTCGGGAAGATCATCGTCACTGTCCCGTAACGGTGGGTCTACTTCTTGACGGCGGTGGCGTAGTTGACACCGAGGAGGAGGCCGGTCAACTTCTGGTCGATGATCCACTGTTCGTTGGCGCGTCGGACTCGGGCGGAGGTGTCCTCGTCGAGTTCCATTTCGATACGCCGGATTCCGGTGCCACGGACGATGCTCCACCAGGCTTGCGGGTTGGGCAGGTCCATGGGGGTGACCTCGTCGGTGACAGCCGGGCCGGGGACGCCGGAATCGAGCAGCATGGTGCGCAGAGTGTCGGGGTTTTCCGTGCGCTGCCAGGGAATGGACAGTTCGAGGTCGGGGCGTTCCGCGCGCACGGCGTCGAGGAAGACATCGAACATGGGATAGACAGCTGGGTCCGCATGGAACGGCCATGTCAGTGGACAACCTCGGGCGGCAAGCGCGCCGTCGCACGCGGTGCCAGACTTCCAGCCATGGACGAACAACCACTGCGTGCGTGGGTCGCCGCCTATGAACGCGCGTGGCGTACGCCGGGCACGGACATCCTGGAGCAACTGTTCACAACGGACGCGACATATCAGCAATCCCCTTACCGGGAACCAATAAGGGGACTGCCCGCCATCGCGAGAATGTGGGAGGCGGAACGCGTCGGCCCGGACGAGGTCTTCCGGATGACCAGCGAACCGGTGGCCGTCGACGGTGACACCGCTGTCGTGCGGGTCGAGGTGTCCTACGGTGACCCGGTGCGGCAGGAGTACCGGGACCTGTGGATCATCCGTTTCGCCGAGGACGGCCGTTGCCGGGCCTTCGAGGAGTGGCCCTTCTGGCCGGGGACGTCGTACCACCCGGACTGAGCCGGTGCTGAGTTACCCATCTGGCTCCCAGCACGCCAGTTGGCACCGCCCTGCGCAATGCGAGATCATCCGATATCGAGGAGGTGGCCATGTCCGATGTCCTGATTCGAGACGTCCCCGACGACGTGCTCGCCGCCATCGACACCCAGGCAGCCCGGCTCGGTCTGTCCCGCAACGAGTACATCCGCCGCGAACTGCGCAACGTCGCACAACGATCGGCATCCAGTGTGACCGCCGACGATCTCCAGCGCTTCGCCCATACCTTCGCTGACCTCACCGACCCCGACGTGATGGATCAGGCCTGGACGTGACCACGAGAACGTCTGGCCTGGACGTTCGGGTACCGATTCCGCGGCATTACCGCGGTCCAGCACCCAGAGGATCTCGCCGAGCGGCCAGCAGGATGATCGCCAGAACCGGGGCCAGCGCGCCGGCGGCGAAGCCCCAGCTGTCGGCCGACTGGTACAGCGGGACCCACACCGCGGGGGCCAGTGCGCCGCCGAAGAACTGGAACGACAGGGCCACCGAACTCGCTCCCCCACGATTGTCCGGAGCACTCGTCACAGCCAGCGAGTTCACCGTCGACCGCAGACCGGTGACCGCGGCGCCCGCGAGCACGATCCCGGTCACGAGCAGTCCGGCGAACCCGGCGAACGCGGCCAGCAGGACCCCCGCCGCCAGTAGGACGTTCATGACCAGCCCAACGGCTTGCGGCCCGAGCCGGTCCAGCCACCGGCCCAGAGATCCCGCGGCGAGGATGCCGGCGACCCCGAACGAGGCGCTGACCAGCCCTCGCTCTGCGGGGCCGAGACCGAACACCTCCTGGGCGCGCAGGGTGCCGAGCACGGTCAGGCCGACCGCGGCGAGATAACACAGGAACGACAACGCGCACGCGAGCGCCAGCTGCCCCGACAGCAACGCCCGCCAGGACGGTTTCCCGCTCGCGCGGCGCGCGGCGGCCTCCTCACCGGGTGGCAGAGCCGCCAGCACGAGGGCCACCAGAGCGGGGAATGCGAACGCCAGCCGCCAGTCCACTGTGGCCGACAGACCGCTGACCAAAGGGCTGAACGCCTGCCCCGCGGCCTGCATCGCGCCGAACCAGCCCAGAGCCCGCCCGAGCCGCTCGCGCGGAACGAGGTCTCCGATAGCGGCCACCAGCAACGGTGTGGTGAAGGCATTGGTCGCGCCCTGCACCGCGCGCCCGGCAAGGAACCACAGCAGATCCGGCGCCAGGGCGCACCATGCGCTCGCCAGCACGAACACCACCAGGGAGATCTGCATCGTGCGCCGGCGCCCCCACCGTTCGGCGAGGGTGCCGGAGACCAGCATCAACCCGGCGAAGGGAAGCATGTAGGCGGTGACCGCCGCGGCCACGGCGGATTCGGTGCTGTCCAGGCCGCGCGCGACCTCGTGCAGCATCGGGGTGACCATCGTGCTGCCGTAGGGACCGAGGAAACCGCCGGCGTAGAGCGGCCACACCCGCGCCGAAGCCGACGCGGGTGTGGCGGTTGCCCTGGTCACCGGATCACGCGTTCACCAGGTTGTGGACGACCTTCTCGTACCCGGAGTCGGCCTCGATCAGACCCCAGCCGACCATCCAGTCGTAGGTGCGCTGGAACTCCTCCTGCGGGTAGGGCTCCTGCTGAACGAACCGCAGCCTGCCCAGCGGAAAGTCCTCCGGCTCCAACTCGCCGAGTTCCGGCGGCACCTCAGCGATCAGGTGGTGCAGATAGGGACGCGGATCCTCGTTCAGCTTCACCACCGCCCGGTTCACGGCCCGGCCGACCGCCGCGTAGGTCTCCGGGTCGAGGTCGGGACTGGCGACCTCGGAGCCGACGTAGAACGCCTCGCTCAGGTTCTTGTAGCCCTGCTTCTCCGCGAGTGTGATCCACGGTTCCATGAGCGCCGCGGCGGGGATCCGGCCGTCTCGCAGTGCCTCGTATCGCTGCTGCGGTCCGCCCAGATGGACGACCTTGATCTCCCCACGTGGGAGGAAGCCTTCCAGCATCTGCAAAGCGACGTAGTGCGAGCCGTGGTGGAAGTTGACGGCGACCTCTTTGTTCGCCAGGTCGGACGGGTGCACTTCCGGCGCGTCGGGCCGGACGAGGATGGCCTGGCTGCCCACGGCCGATCGCTTGCTGACAACCCGGCCACCGATGCCGCTGTCGTGGGAACGCCGGATCTGCCCCCATTCGCAGGCGCGGTACAGCGTCGCCTCACCGCTTTCGAAGTGGGACTTGGTACTGCCGAACGCGCTCAGCAGCTCGTGGTTGTCCAAATAGGTCACCGAGGCGTACTCCTTGGGCACGAAAGTGACGTCGAGCCCTTCCTCGGCGAAGTAGCCTTCGTCCTTGGCGACCAGCTGCGGCAGGGAGAACACCAGCGACAGCAGCTCCATGGTGACGGGAGTGAGCACGGTGGGACCACCTTTCGATTTTCGTTGTCAGTACTCAGATCAGGTCGGCGACAATGCGGCGGTGCAGGTCGAACAGCGCGGGATCTTCGGGTGAACGAGGGCGTGGCAGGTCGATGAGGTACTCCTGGCTGATGGATGCGGGGCGTCCGGACAGCACCACCACCCGGTCGGCGAGCAGAGCCGCCTCCTGCGGATTGTGTGTGACCAGCAATCCCGACAGCGGGCGTCGCAGCCACAGCTCCTGCAGCAGCAGGCGCAGACGTCGCCCGGTGATCTCGTCGAGCGCGCTGAACGGTTCGTCCAGCAGCATCAGGTCGGGCCGCACGGCGAAGGCCCTGGCCACCGCAACGCGTTGTCGCTGACCGCCGGACAGCACCGAGGGGAACTTGTCCGCGTACTCCGCGAGCCCAACGGCCTCCAGGATCGGCACCGCACCGGCCGGGTCGAGCCCGGCCGCCTCGATCGCCAGCTCGACGTTGCGCCGCACCGGCACCCAGTCCAGTAGCCGGGGCTGCTGGAAAACGACGCCGAGGCGCGCGGGGCCGTCCTGCCCGGGTGCGACCCGGATCGTGCCTGCGTCGGGTTTCTCCAGACCGGCGACCAGGTGCAGCAGGGTGGTCTTGCCGGTACCCGATGCGCCGACGACGGCGACCAGTTCGCCCGTCCGCACAGTGATGGAGAAGTCCCGGAAGATCGTCTCGCCGCGGTCGAACCGCTTCGCGACGCCTTCGAGGGAAACCGCGGCGCTCATACCGAACTCGCCTTCCGCCAACGGGTGAAATAGCGTTCCAGCCCCTGCAGCACGCCGTACTCCAGAATCGCCATGACGACACCGAACAGCAGCGTCCAGGCGAGCACCCCGGCGACGTTCTGCGCACCGAACTCGTTGTTGAGCTGGTAGCCGACTCCGCTCGACATGCCGAACACCTCGACGAGCACGATCACCTTCCAGGACAGGGAAAGCCCGATCCGCGCGCCGGAGAACAACGCGGGCTGCACGGCGGGCAACCACAGGTAGCGCAGCCGGCGCCGCAGCGGGAACCGGTACACGTGCGTCATCTCGACCAGCTGCGCGTCGATCGAGGCGATGCTCTGATAGATGTTCAGCGTCAGGGCGGGCGCGGCCGACAACGCAATCGCGACCACCGGGTTCGCCAGACCGACGCCGAACCAGATCACGCACAGCAGCGCCCACACCAGACTCGGGACGGTGAGACCGAGCAGGACCGCTGGTTCCAGGAAGCGGCGCAGGAACCGGTTGCGTCCCATGCCGATGCCGGCGGCCAGCGACACGGCGAACGCGAGCGCGAACCCGAGCGCGACGCGCAGCAGCGTCACACCTAGCTCCGGCAGGAAAATCCCGCTGGAGACGGTGTCGGTGATCGCGCGAACGATGTCCGGTAGCCCGGGCACCAGCACGCTGCCGACCTGGCTCGCCATGATCTGCCAGCATCCGGCAACGAGGACGACGAACGCGATCGGTGGCCAGGCCGCCTGCGCCCAGGCGGACCGCCGTGGTGCGGGCGGGTTGTCCACCGCCTTCGCCGTGATGTCCGGCCTTTGTTCACTCTGGACGGTCATGACGTCAGGTTGGAGTAGACGGCTGCAGCGGGAGGCTTGGCGAGCAACCCGTGTCGCACGGCGACTTGGATCTGGGTGTCCATGCTGGCCGCGGCAGCCTGCCCCCACTCGGTGGGATAGATGTCCACGAGACGTTCCGGTAACAACGCGATGGCTTGTTTCTCGGTGGCCGGAATTCCGTAGTATTCCGCCAACTCGGCAAGGATCTGCGGCCGTTCGTGGATCCGGTGGTGCACGTCGAGGCGGAGCTTCGCGAGCGCGGCGGCCACATCCTGGTGCTGAGCGACCCAGTCCGCACGCGCGCCCTGACCGTTGAGCAGCAACGGTTCGGCGCGGCCGGTGCCCTGGCGCCAGAGCTCGTCGATCGTCGCGATCTGGCGCGCGCCCTTGCCCACCAGCCGGGTGGCGTTGGGTTCGATGGTGACGATCGCCTCGACATCGCCGCGGTCGAAGAGGGCCAGGCCCGCGAGCACGGCACCCTGGTGGATCTCGTACTCGTTCTCGAACTCGATGCCGGTGACCGCGGCGGCGAGCTGGGTCGAGCGGTAGGCGTCGCTGTTGCTGGGCGGGGTAGCGATCCTCTTGCCGCGCAGGTCCGCGGGAGTCCGATATGGACTGTTCTCCGGCACCAGCCACCGCACATGGTTGTTGAGGCTGGCACTGAACACGGTCAGCGCCGCACCCGCGTCGTTGGCTATCACCGCACCGATCGGCCCCATGCTGGCCATGTCCAGCGCGCCCGACAACAACTTGTTCTGCACGTCACCTGGGCCCGTACCGGCCACATAGGACAATTCCAGCCCACCGAGCAGGTTCTCCTGCTCGGAAATCGGCCGTACGACCGCGCCGGCCGTACCCTTCTGGGTGTCCTCGACCTTCGCCTGCCTGCCGCCCGCCGCGCCCCCGGCGCCGCAGGCCGACAGCAGCGCGCCGAACCCCACTCCGGCGACCCCTGCCGCTCCCGCACGCAGCAGTGCGCGCCGCCCGAGTACCGCATCCGTGAGCGCCACGCTCAACCTCCATGTTCTCCCGCCGGTCTCAACGGCCGACGAGCAGGTTCTCGTAACTGTTCTTGCCTTCGGTGAGGCGCCAGGACTTCATCCACGAGTAGCTTTCGGCGAATCGCTTCTCGGAGAAGGGACTCACCGTCGCATAGCGGTAGTAGTCGTCACTGAGCTCGTCGTCGGCGAGCTCACCGTTCGTGTCCGCCGTCAGGTACCGGCGATAGGCCGCGGGATCGGCGTTGATCAGCTTCACCGCGGCGTTGACCACGTCGATGAATGCCCCGCGGCGCTGATCGTCCAGATTCGACGCGATCACCTCGGACCCGCGGTAGAAGTAGCTGCCGATGATGTGGCCGCCGTGTTTGCGGGCCAGGCTGATGTAGGGCTCCATCAGCATCACCGCTCGCGCCTCACCACGACGAGCCCGCTCCAGGCGTACCGCGGGGGATCCGATGTGCTCCAGCGTGATCTCCGGCCGCGGCAGCGTGCCTTCGAGCAGGTGCAGCGCCGTGTAGTGCGAGCCGGTGAACTCGTTGACGCCCACCGGCACGCCAGCGAGATCGTGCGGTTCGTTGAGCTCGGGGTCGAAGCTGACCAGGGCTTGCGCGACGACCGCGGGACGCAGGTAGGCGATCCGGCCACCGCGACGGTTGCGCTCCAGCCGGTCGATCCCGCCCCATTCGCACAGGTTGTAGACGTCGGCGGACTCGGACTCGTACAGCGACTCCTTGACCCGCGCGAGCGGGTCGCGCTCGGTCGAGGTGCGATCAGCCGGCCCCTGCGCGAAGCGCACCGACAGGCCCGCATCGGCGAACAGTCCCCGCTCGATCGCGACGATCTCGGGCAGGTCGAACAACGGCTGATTGGGGGCGATCACAACCTCGTTCGCACGCACGTCATCCACCACGAGAGCTCTCCTCACCCTGGGCCGCCGCCTCGAAATCCGGGCAGCACAGTCACGGTAAGTCGGCGATATCAAGCCCGTCAACAGCGGGTTTGCGTGATGCGGAATTCATTCCCACATCACGGTATGCGTTGACAGTGGTGCCGCAAAAGCGGACGCTAAACAATCGATCCCGAATTTTTCAAAGCAATGAAATTAAACTGTGGAATGCCGCGAATGCGGCGGTCACAGCCCGCCGAAGGCGATCGAGACCGGCCGGTCCTGCAGCATGATCGCCGCCGCGCGCACGGCCTCGCCCAGTTCGTCGACACGGCCGTCGGACATCCGCGACGCTGGACCGGTGATCTCCACGGCCACCCGCGGCGCCTGTTGCGGGCCGAGCACCGGCGCCGCAATGGAGCGCAGCCCCTGGGTGTCGTCGAGGACGCAGAACCCACGGAACTGGGTGGTGAGCAGGTCGGACTGCAGCTCCGCAACCCGGTCCTGCGTCAGCTCGAAGCCGCCGACCACATCGCCGACGGGACGTTCGTCGAGGGCGAGCATGGCCCGCCCAAGGCCCGATTCGAGCAGCGGCACCTGACGGCCGGCCTCACCGGTGAAACGCAACGCGCTGGCGGACTGAACCGCGAGCAACACCAGCACCCTGCTCCCCCGGCGCAGGCCGACACTGGCCGTCTCACCGGTGCGTTCCACCAGATCGGCCAACACGTCCGCGACCTCAGGCAACCCGGCCGATGCGAGTGACTGGCGCCCGAGCCGGAGGAGCAGCGGCCCGGGGACAAAGCGGTCGCCGGCCGCGTCGCGGCAGAGGAGATTGGTCGAGCACAATGTTCGGATCAGCCGGTGAGCTGTGCTCACGGTGAGCTCCGTGCGCTTGGCGAGCTCGCTGAGCGTGAGCCCGGATCCGCTGCCGACGACGGCGTCGAGCAACGCCGCCGCCCTCGCCACGGACTGCACCTCGAAGCCGCCGCGCTCGCGGGAACCGGTACCCGAGCTCGCTCGTGTCACCCGCTAGGCATACCACGGTGTTCGGCGAAACGTGGGCCGCGGGTCAGTTCGGCGGGGTCCAGGTGGGGAGGTGCTCGATGACCTCACCGAGCAACGTGCGAAGCGAGCGATAGTTCTGCTCGCCGAGGGACTTCCGCAGGTGGCCCTCGAGGTGGACCAGTAGCTTGTCGGCGTCGGCGAGTTCCCGCCTGCCGTCCTCGGTGAGGTGTAGTTCCTGCACGTTGGTATGCCTCAGATGTGGGCGGCGCTCGATCCAGCCGCGGTCGACGAGCTTGCCCACCAACGGCGCGATCGCCTGGGGAGTCACGCCGACGACCCGCGCAAGCTCCGCGCCGGTCAGGCCCGGCGACACCTCGAGGTTGATCAACACCGAGTACAACGAGCCGGAAACGCCGAGCTTGCGCAGAGGCGGCTCCTTGGCGCTCTGCAGGGCCAGGTCCGCCCGCCTCAGAAGAGCCACGACGCGGCCGAGCACCTCTGCACTGCGGTCTGTCTCAGGTATTTCCTCGATCACGATCACTGAGCTTACAATAACTTCATACGCATATAGAGCTTGCTATCTATCAAGTTCTTGATAGCCTGTCGGCATGGCCGTACGAGATACGCCTCTTCTTCACTTATCGGATACCGCCTCCTCGATGGCGCCGTCCAGCAGAACCGTGGTCGTGCGGGCGATATGCGCCCGCAACAGGTCGGCGCCGCGGTCGGCGTCACGGACCAAGGCCGCATCGGCAAGCGCCTTGTGCTCGCCCGCGATGTCGCGCGGCGCCCCGGAGCCGAGGGGCGCGGCCCAGTGCCGGTACAACTCCGCTTCCGCACGCAGTGCCTGCGCGGCCTCGACGAGACGACGGCTGCCACAACCCGACAGCAGCGCCGCGTGGAACTCCTCGTGCGCCTCGTACCAGTCGGGGTCGCGTTCGCCCGTCCTGGCCACGGCCTCATCTCGCCGGGTCAGCAGGTGGTGCGCGGCCACCACAGCGGTCTCCCAACGCTCGTCGCCATCGCGGATCGCCAGGCGGAACGCGATCGACTCCAGTTCGACCCTGGCAGCGGTGAGGTCGACCAGTTCCTCCTTCGACAGCGAGATGACCGTGTACCCCTGGTGTGCGTGCGGGCGCACCAGACGCTCCGCAGCCAGGCGCGCCAGCGCCTCCCTCGCCACCCCGACGCTGGTGTTGTAGGCACCGCACAGATCAGGGAACTTCAGGCGCTGCCCCGGCCGCAGGCGGGCAGCGAAGATGTCGGCGCGCAGGCGTTCGTAGACCTCGTCGGTGCGCGTCCGTCGCGGCTGGCTCGCGGTCGTCATGGACTGAGACTACCCACCATTCGAAGTTCGACCCAACTTTCGAATATCCATTGACATTCGAAAGTTTGGGACATCATCCTGGGATTTGCGTCACCAAGTCGTCAGGAGGGATCGTGCATATCGCCAACGTCCACGGCCGGGCGGTCCTCGTCACCGGAGAGGCAACCGGTGTCGACATCGCGAACGCCAGCAAGGGCAGGTTCGGCCCCGCGCCTGCCGACCTCTACGTCGCCTGGGACGAGTTCCTGGCCTGGGCCGCCGACGGTCCGACCGGTCCGGTCGTGGAGTTCTCCCCGACCGAACTCGGGCCGCCGTCGCCGACGCCGTCGCAGATCTTCGCGATCGGCCTCAACTACCGCGACCACGCGGAAGAGGCAGGCTTCGCCATTCCAGAGCGCCCCACGGTCTTCACCAAGTTCGCGTCCTCCCTCAGCGGTCCCGACACCGAGGTCGTGCTGCCCGATGGGGACGTCGACTGGGAGGTCGAGCTGGTCGTTGTCATCGGTCGAATGACCCGCAACGCCGAGATCTCCGACGCCTGGCGCGCCGTCGCCGGTCTGACGGCCGGTCAGGACCTCTCCGAGCGGCGGCTACAACGCAGCGGGCCCGCCCCGCAGTTCAGCCTGGCCAAGTCCCACGCAGGCTTCGGCCCGACCGGGCCATACCTGGTGACTCCCGACGAGCTCGATGAGCCGGGGGACCTGGAGATCGGGTGCAGCGTCAACGGCGAGGAGGTCCAGAAAAGCAGGACCTCACGCCTGATCTTCGGCATCGAGGAACTGATCGTCCACCTGTCGGCGGTGACCACCCTGCACCCCGGCGACCTGATCTTCACAGGGACGCCGTCCGGCGTCGGCGCCGTGCGCACGCCCGCGCGCTACCTCACCCCCGGCGACGAGCTGGTCTCCTACGTCCACGGGGTCGGCCGGCTCCGGCAGACGTTCGTGGCGGCCGGCGGGAGGGCCTGATCATGGGACTGCACCGACTGAACTCGGTCACGATCGGCGTTCCCGACATCGCGTCCGTGCTGGCGTACTACAAGGAGTTCGGACTGACCCGGCATGCCGGCAACTGGCTGTCCACTCAGGACGGTGGACGCCAACTCCAGTTGGTGACGGCCCCGAGTCGCAGGCTGGTCAGTATGTCGATCGGCGCGGACGACGAGGACGACCTCGGCCGGATCGCGCGAGCACTCGACGTGCTCGGCTATTCATCCACAATGGAGGAACAGCGGCTCAGCGCGGTGGAGCCGGTCACCGGGACTCGTGTCGACGTCGAGGTGTGCACCCGGGCCGTGAGCCCCGTGGTCGCACCCGCCCCGGACAACGGCCCCGGCAGGCCGGACCGCGGCACCAGCCGCGCGCCTGGCGTGCTGCGTGAGGGGCCGGTGCTGCCGCGCAAGCTCGGCCACGTGGTGCTCGGCTCGGTGGACCAGGCCGCCACACAACGATTCTTCGCGGACGGGATCGGTTTGAAGATCAGCGACGAGGTGCCCGGCCTTGCTTCGTTCATGCGCTGCTCGACCGACCACCACAACGTGCTCGTCACCAGCGCCCCGGTCAACTTCCTGCACCACACCTCCTGGCAGGTCGACGATGTCGACGAGATCGGGCGCGGTGCCATGCGGATGCTGGAGGACCACCCCGAACGACATGTGTGGGGTCTTGGCCGCCACCACATCGGCTCGAACTTCTTCTGGTATCTGCGTGATCCGGCGGGCTGTTTCTCCGAGTACTACTCCGATATGGACTGCGTCGTGGACGACGCGCTGTGGCGGCCGGAGGTCTGGGACGAGGCGAAGAGCCTGTACTCCTGGGGGCCACCGCCCCCGCCGTCCTTCGTCCACCCCGAGGACCTCGCCGCGCTGATGAGCGGCTCGCACCAACCGAGCTGACGCCACCTGTTTCACCGTTGACACGGGAGGACCATTCGATGTCCGCACCAAGTCCGCGACCACCCGTAGCACCACTGTCCACACCGGAACGCGCAGATACCTACGACGTCGCGGTCGTTGGCGCCGGTCCGGTCGGGCTCGCGCTGGCGGCACTGCTCACGGCCGAAGGGATGACCGTGGCCGTGATCGACCCCAACCGCGTTGTGTGCCAGCACCCGAGAGCCACCCACCTCGACGACGAGACCATGCGGATCCTCCAGACCCTGGGTGCGAGCGATCTCGAACCCCGTTTCCTGCGACAGTCCGGCTGGGTCCTCACCGGCGCCGACGAGGTCCCGTTCCTCGAACTGTCCATGCCGGACACCGAGTCCGACCAGGGCTGGTACACCGACTACCAGTTCCACCAGCCGGACTTCGAGTCGCGCCTGCGGGGCCTGCTCGCCTGCCGTGCGGGCGCGGGGCTGTGGCTGGGCTGGGAGGTCGTCGCGCTGGCGCAGGACGGCGACCACTACGACCGTGTCCAGATCACGGTGCGGGAGCCGCGCTCAGAACGAATGCGCGAGCTCCACGCGGCCTACGTCGTCGGCGCGGACGGAGCCGGTTCCTTCGTCCGTCGGGCGATGGGCGCGGAGGTCGAGGACCTGCACGGGACCCAGACATCCCTCATCGTCGACGTCCACCCGTTCCAGCACCCGGACTCCCTGCCACGCACCACGGGGTTCATCCGCTGCGGGGCGCCGCGGCCGGTCACCTACGTCCCGATCTTCCCGCCGCTGCTGCGTTTCGAGTTCATGCTCGAGCCGGGCACCGACCCCGTGGAGGCCGAGCGGCCGGACCACGTGTACCCGCTCCTGTCGCGCTGGCTCGCCCCGGAGAGCTACCGCATCACCCGCGTCGACGCCTACGAGTGGCACGCCCAGCTCGTGCGCAGCTGGCGCAGCGGACGGCTTCTGCTCGCCGGTGACGCCGCGCACGAGATGCCCCCGATGCTGGGGCAGGGCATGTGCTCCGGCCTGCGCGACGCGGCCAACCTCGCCTGGAAGCTGGTGCTGGTGGTGCGCGGACAGGCCGACGAGGCGCTGCTGGACACCTACGAGACCGAGCGCGCCGCCCACGTGCGGCCCTACATCGTCGAGTCCGCCCGGCAGTCGAACATGATCGAGGCCTTCGGCCGTGGCGAGCTGCCACCGCCCTCGGCCGGTCCCCAGGTCGTCGAGCGCTTCCGCCCGCCGCTCGGGCCCGGCCTCGTCGCGCGACCCGCCGGTCCGGTCGGACAGTTGGCCCCGCAGCCGCGCGGGCCCGGCGGTGAACGACTCGACGACGTCACGGGCTACCGGTTCGTGGTCGTCGGTGCGCCCGAGGTGATCGACGGCGTCGACGACGTGACCCGGGCCCACTGGCGCCGCCTCGGCCTGGTCACCGTCGCCGGGGGCGGTCCACGGGTCCAGGAGTGGCTGGCGGAGCGGGGCGCCAGGGTCGCCGTCGTCCGGCCCGACCGCTACGTCTACGGCCTCGCGGCCGACGCGGCCGGGCTGGCTGGCCACACCGGGGAGCTTGCCGAGCGGCTCGGGTCGAGTGCGGTGCCGGCATGACCGCCCGGCTGACCCACTATGCGGACGGCATGGTGTGGGGCGAGGGTCCGCGTTGGCACGACGGCGCGCTGTGGCTCTCCGACACGCAGGGTCGCAGGCTGTGGACCGACGCTTCAGGACCGTGGACCGCCACGGCGGTCGAGCAGGTGCCCAACGGCCTGTGGTTCCTGCCCGACGGCCGGCTCGTCGCCGCGCTCATGCACGAACTGCGGGTGGGCGTCTGGTCCGGCACGGGCTGGGACACCTACGCCGACCTCTCCGGTCCGGCTGCGGGCCCACTCGGCGATGTCGTCGGTGACGCGGCAGGAAACCTCTACGTCGACGATGTGGGGTTCAACGCCGCGGTGGGTGAGCCGCCGTCACCCGGCCGGATCATCCTCGTGCGGCCGGACGGAACCGCCGAGGTCGCCGCCGAGGGGGTGGAGTTCCCCAATGGCATGGCGTTGCTCGACGACGGCGCCACCCTGGTTCTCGCGGAGACCTCCCGGCAGCGGCTGACCGCGTTCACCGTCGCCGACGACCGGACACTGCGGGCCCCGCGCCACTACGCCGACCTCGCGGCACTCGTCGGCCAGGCCGCCCGCCCGGACGGGATCTGTCCTGCCCGCGGCGGCGGGGTGTGGGTGGCGACCACCACCGGCCAGACCGTCGTGCACGTCCGCGACGGCGAGCTGGTCGCCGCGATCACCACCACACCCGAGTTCCCCATCGCGTGCTGTGCCGACGACGAGGGCAACCTGTTCGTCACTCTGGCAGCCACCGACGGCGAGCCGTTGATGGCGGCCCTGGCACGCCGGGCGGTCACCACGAGGGTCGCGATCGTCGATCTGGACGGGCGGGCGCCATGACCTACGTCGCCATCGAAGAGGCCTTCGCCGTCCCCGAGCTCGCCGCCCGGCAACCGGTCACCGAGATGCGCATCCGGGTCACCGACTCCTACGCGCGGATGTGCGGGCGCAAGCTCGTCGACTTCGAACACCACCGCCTGCCCGAAATGGACGCGCACGGGATCGACGTCCAGGTGCTGTCGCTGACCGTGCCCGGCATCCAGGCCGACACCGACCCCGTCGCCGCACGGGCCAACGCGCGCCTGGCCAACGACTTCCTCGCCGAGGTGATCGCCCGCCACCCCACCCGGTTCCAGGGGTTCGCCGCACTCCCCACGCAGGACCCCGGCGCCGCGGTCGCCGAACTGGAACGGGCGGTGGCCGACCTCGGTTTCCGCGGCGCGCTGGTCAACGACCACACCCACGGCCGTTACCTCGACGACCCGGACTACGACGAGCTGTGGAGCGCGTTCGAGGAGCTCGGCGTGCCGCTGTACCTGCACCCCGGGTCGGTGCCCGCGGACGACTGGCACGTGCTCACCGGCAGGCCGGAGCTGTACGGAGCGACGTGGAGCTGGCAGGCGGAGACCGGCGGCCACGCACTGCGGCTGGTCTACGCCGGGGTGTTCGACCGGCACCCGGCGGCCACCGTGATTCTCGGCCACCTCGGGGAGTTCCTGCCGTTCCAGAAGTCGCGTTTGGACAGCCGGTACCGGACTCTGCTGGTCGACAGGCCCCTGCGCCGGGCGCCGTCGGCCTACATCGGCACGAACATCCTCATCACCACCAGCGGTGTCCTCTCCCCCGACGCGATCGAGGCCGCGGTCCTCACCACCGGTGAGGACGCGGTGATGTTCTCCGTCGACTACCCGTACGAGGACACCGCCGCCGCCGTCGCCGCGGTCGAGCGGGCCGAGCTGACCAACGAGGTCAAGGACAAGGTGGCCCACCGCACCGCACGACGGGTGCTGGGGCTGCCGAACCCCGAGCCCGCGGCGACTTCCCCAGCCAGCACGAGAGACAAGGAGAGTGACCATCGATGCGCGGAGAATCGCGACTGGCAACGCGGAAGGCCCGGATCGCCATCGGCCTCGTCGCCGGACTCACCCTGACCGCTTGCGGAGCGGACGGCGGCCAGACCGAGTCGACCGAATCGGGACCGACCCGGCTGGTCATCGACTACAACGCGACCGCGAACAACGCGCAGCTGGCGCTGGGCATCGAACGCGGGGTGTTCGAACGCCACGGCATCGAAATCGAGCAGGTGCCTGGCTCCGGAGCCAGCTCCAACAGCGTCGCGCTGCTGATCAACGGACAGATCCAGCTGGCCGTCTCCGAGATCACCGCGGTGCCTGCCGCCGTTGCCGCCGGCTTCCCGGTGCAGGTCGTCACCTCGCTGGCCGCCGACTACGAATCACCGGAGGGTGACGCGTTCTCCCTCGTCGTGCCCGGCGACAGCCCTGTCCGCTCCTTCGCCGACCTGGCAGGCCGGACCGTCGCCGTCAACGGCCTGGAGAGCATCTTCGACCTGACGTTGCGCGAGGCGGTCCGCCAGGCGGGCGGCGACCCCGGCGCGGTGGAGATCATCGCCGTGCCGTTCGAGGACCAGCTCGCGGCACTGCGGCAGGGCCGGGTCGACGCGATCAGCACCATAGAACCGTTCGCAGGTCAACTGCTGGCCGACGGCTTCCGGTCCATCGGCAACCCCTCGGCCGCAGCCCTCGGCCCGCGCAGCGTCGCGGCCGTGCTGATGGCGTCGCGGCAGTTCGTGGCGGAGAACGAGGACGTCATGCGCCGCTTCCAGCAGGCGTGGGAGGAGGCGACCCGGTACGCGAACGACCACCCGGACGAGGTGCGCCAGACGATCGCGTCGACGACCGGTGCACCCGCTGAGGTGGTGGCCGACCTGCCGCTGCCGTGGTACGTCAGCGGCATCGACCGCCGTTCCGCGGAGCTCATCGCCGAGTTGATGGTCGACCAGGGCCGGCTGCAGACAGCGCCGCCGCTGGAGGAGTTCACCTGGCCCGCGGCGCCCGACGCGACGGATCTCGTCACGCCGCCACGCGGCCTCACGGTCACGGGCTGACTCCATGAAACCGATCATCCTGCTACCGGTGCTCACCAGCGCCGCGCTGCTCGCGGTCTGGGAGGCACTGTCGGCCTCTGGCACCCTGCCTCCCGAGATCCCACCGATCTCCGAAATCGGCAGGTGGCTGGTCACCAACCTCGACAGCGCGAACCTGTGGACTTCCATCGGGCAGACGCTGGGGCACTGGGCCGTCGCGCTGCTGGCCGGAGTGGCGATCGGCGCGGTCGTCGGCGCCGCCATGGCAGCGATCCCCATCGTCAACGAACTACTGCTGGGCACGGTCGAGTTCTTCCGGCCCATCCCCGTCGTGGTCTACCTGCCGATCATGCTCCTGCTGCTGGGCGCCACCTCCGGCGTGGTCGTCTCGCTCGCCGCGACGGCCGCGTTGTGGCCGATGCTGCTGCAGACGTTCTACGGCGTCCGCGACGTCGACCCGGTCGCCCGCGACACCGCGCGGGTGTTCGGGCTGACCACCCCCCAGCGGTGGATCTGGGTGACGGCGCCGAGCATCCTGCCCTACTTCTCCACCGGTGTGCGGATCGCGTCGACGATCACGCTTCTGGTGGCGATCGCGTTGGAGCTCATCGGCGCCGTCCCCGGGCTGGGCAACACATTGGGGACCTACGCGACCAACGGCGTCTACGAGGCGATGTACGGGGTCGTGGTCCTGACCGGGCTGCTCGGTGTCGGGCTCAATGCCGTGTTCGAACGGCTGGAACGGCGGGCGTTGCGCTGGCACGCGTCCCACCGGCACCGGATGACCTGAGGAGCGAACCATGACGAGAATCGGACTCCGGCTTGTTGTGCCCGTACTGCTCCTGGTGCTGTGGTGGACGACCTCCGCCGGGAGCGCGTCGCCCTTCTATCCGCCGCTTTCCGAGGTACTGGCCTCCTTCCAGGAGACATGGCTGTTCGCGCGGGTGGGCTCGGACGTCGTGCCGAGCCTCGGCCGCCTGCTCGCAGGTCTGCTGATCGCGTGCGTCGTCGGCATCGCCGCCGGCGTCGCGCTCGGCCGCGTGCGCGTCCTCTCCCTGGCGATGAACCCGGCAGTCCAGTTCTGCCGGTCCATGCCGGGGGCCGCGCTCATTCCGGTCAGCGTCGTCCTGCTCGGGATCGGCGACGGCGCGAAGATCGGCGTGATCGCGTTCGTGTGCACGTTCCCGGTACTGCTGAACACGATCGACGCGGTGCGCGGGATCGACCCGCAACTGGAGGATGTGGCGCGCTCCTACCGGCTCACCCGCGCTCAACGACTCACCTCGGTGTTGCTGCCCGCGGCGGCCCCGCAGATCCTCGCCGGCATCCGCACCGCGCTGGCCATGGCTTTCATCATGATGGTCGTCACCGAGCTGTACGCGGCGACCAACGGCGTCGGGTTCGTCACGGTCAGCGCGCGGAACTCGTTCGACGTTCCGCAGATGTGGGCGAGCACGGTCCTGCTCGGCCTGCTCGGGGTGGCGGTGAGCGCCCTGTTCCTCGCGCTGCAGCGACGAGTCCTGCGTTGGCACATCGGCATGACAGGGAGGAACTGAGAATGCTGTCGGTCACGAACCTGCACAAGACCTACGGCTCGGGCGAGTCGGCCGTGGCGGCGATCCGCGACCTGACGCTGACCGTTGAGAAGGGCGAGTTCGTCTGCATCGTCGGGCCGTCCGGCGCCGGGAAGACGACGCTGTTGAAGTGCCTGTGCGGCCTGCTCGCCCCATCGGGCGGCGCGGTGACCCTCGATGGCGAGCCGGTGAACGGGCCGCCTGCCGCGATGGCCGCGGTGTTCCAGGACTACAGCCGGTCGCTGATGCCCTGGTTCTCGGTCGAGCGCAACGTCGGCCTGCCGCTGCGGAACAAGTACCGGTCGGCGGCCGACCGCCGGGCGCGGGTGTCCAGCGCGCTGGCCGCCGTCGGCCTCGACTCGTTCGGCTCGCGGTACCCGTGGGAACTGTCCGGCGGCATGCAGCAGCGCGTGGCGATCGCACGGGGCCTTGCCTACGAGCCGGAGATCCTGCTGCTCGACGAGCCGTTCGCCTCCGTGGACGCGCAGACGCGAGCCGATCTCGAGGACCTGACGCTGCGGGTCCGCGAAACGACCGGAGTCACCATGCTGCTCGTCACGCACGACATCGACGAGGCCGTCTACCTGGCCGACCGGGTCGTGGTCATGTCCGCGCGGCCGAGCGTCGTGGTCGAGACGGTGGACGTCGACCTGCCCCGGCCACGCGACCAGGTGGACACCAAGAGCCTGGCCCGCTTCGCCGAGCTGCGCGCGCACGTGCTGCGGCTGATCCGGCACCGCCCGCAGTCGGTCGAGGCCGCATGAAGACAGAGCGGGACGCCCACCTCGACGTTCATCACCACGCGGTCACCGAGAAGTACCGGGAACGCCTGCGCTTACGGGCCACGCGGCACAGCGCCGCCCGTGTACCGGAGATTCCCGAGTGGACTGTCGAGAAGTCACTGTGCTGGATGGATGCTTCCGGCGTGCACCGCGCGCTGCTTTCCGCGCCGGCGCGGGGATTCGGTGCCGGCGGGACGGACGAGGTCGTCGCCTTCGCCCGCGCGGCCCACGACGAACTGCTCGGCCTGCGTGACCGGCGTCCCGACCGGTTCGGGGTGCTCGCGCCGTTACCACTGCCGTCGTTGGACCACGCCGTCGAGCACGCGGAGCGGGCCCTGCGCCATGACGCGGTGGACGGGATCGCGCTGCTGACCCAGTACGCCGGTCGCTATGTCGGCGAGCCCGTCTGGGACGACCTGCTGGAGTTGCTGGACCGGCAGCGCGCCCTCGTGCACGTCCACCCGACCGCGCCGGCCGGCGCCCCGCTGCGTGATCACCTCGGACCGCACCTCGTCGAGTACACCTTCGACACGACCAGGGTGGCGGTGCTGCTGGCCAAACGCCGGGTCTTCACCAGGTACCCGGGGATTCGCTGGGTTTTCGCGCACGGGGGCGGCACCCTGCCCTACGTGATCGGGCGGCTGGACGATCCGCCGGGAACGATCGACGGCGGGGACCGGATCGAGGATCTGTTGCGTGCCAGCCACTTCGACTCGGCTCTGCTCGGCAGGCCCGCGCTGGCCGCGCTGACGGAGTTCGCCGGCCCCGATCACGTGGTGTTCGGTTCCGACGCGCCGTTCATCCACGGCGACCGCGTCACCCGGCTCCTCGACGACCTCACAGCACACCTACAGCTGTCTATGCACCAAGAACTTGGAGACGTACGACCATGAACACCACGAAAGCGGCGATCACCCGGGACGGTGACTCGGCCACCACCGGCAGCGAGGTGGTCACCATCGACCAGGCCACCGGCGAGGAGTTCGCTCGTTACCCCGTTGCCGACCCCGCACGAGTGGCGGCCGCGGTCGCGTCCGCCCGCTCGGTCGCCGGGGCATGGTGGGACCTCGGGTTCGAGGGGCGCGCGGACAGGTTGCGGGCGTGGCGCCGGGACATCGCGCTGGGCGGGGAGGAACTGGCCGCCCTCATCCACGCCGAGAACGGCAAGTCCATAGAGGACGGTCGTGCGGAGGTGCTCGCCATTCTGGGGCACCTGTCGTTCGTGCTCGACAACGCCGAACGAGTGCTCGGCCGCAGGGACGTCGCCGTCCCGCCCACGATGACGCACCAGCGGGCCCGGGTGGAGTATCTGCCCTACGGCGTCGTCGGGGTCATCGGGCCGTGGAACTTCCCGCTCGGCACGCCGGGCGCGATCGTCGTCCACGCTTTGGCCGCAGGCAACGCCGTCATCCTCAAGCCGAGTGAGCTCACCCCCGGCGTCGGCGAGTGGCTGGCGCGCTCCTGGGCACGGGCGGTGCCGGACCTGCCCGAGGTCTTCCAGAACCTCGTCGGTTTCGCCGCCACCGGCCGGGCCCTCACCACTACCGGGGTGGACAAGGTCGCCTTCACCGGAAGTGTCCGGTCGGGCCGGGCCGTCGCGGCGGACTGCGCTCCGCGGCTGACCCCGCTGCTGCTGGAGCTGGGCGGCAACGACGGCGTCATCGTCGCCGACGACGCCGACCTCGACCAGGCCGCCGCCCACATCACCTGGGGCGCACTGCAGAACGCAGGCCTTGGCTGCATCAGCCTCGAGGTGGCCTACGTCGTCGACTCGGTGCACGACGCACTGGTGGCGCGGATCGCCGGGCTCGCGGGACAGGTGCGGGCAGGCAGCGACGAGAGTGACCTCATTGGACCGGTGCCGCTGGCCACCCAGATCCCGGTGATCCGCCACCACGTCGCCGACGCCGTCGACCGCGGCGCCACCGCGGTCGTGGGCGGTCCGCCTGCCATCGACGACCGCTACGTCCAGCCCACCATCCTCGTCGACGTGCCCGCCGACGCGGTGGCCGCGACCGAGGAGACGTTCGGCCCGGTCCTGTCGATCGTGCGGGTCCGCGACACCGAGGAGGCGATCTCCCGTATCAACGCCGGCCCGTACGGGCTGGGCAGTGCTGTGTTCAGCCGGGAGCACGGCGAGGACATCGCCCGTCGGCTCCGCGTCGGCATGACGAGCGTGAACGACGCCCTCGCCTACTCACAGGTCAGCGGCCTGCCCTTCGGTGGCCGCGGTGACAGCGGCTACGGCCGCAAACACGGCGACGAAGGGCTGCTGGAGTTCGTCTACCCACATGCGATCACCGTGCGCACCGGCCCCGCGCCCGTACCCACCACCACCTTCGACCGCCCACCCGGCGCCATGGCGGCGGCTCTCGGCGCGCTCCGCGACCGCCTCCTCGCCGAGGACGGCCAGCGGTGAGCACGGCACGCACCTGCCTGCGCGTCGACGGTGAGCCGGTGGCGCTCACCGTCGACGCCAGGGTGACGCTGCTGGACGCGCTGCGGGACCGGCTCGGCGGCACCGGCCCGAAGAAGGGCTGCGACCACGGTCAGTGCGGGGCCTGCACGGTGCACGTCGACGGCAGGCCGGCTCTGTCCTGCCTCACCCTGCTGGCCGCAGCCGACGGCACCGACGTCACCACCGTGCACTCGCTGGCGGCGGACCCGTGCGGGGCCCGGTTGCAGAAGGCGTTCGTCACGCATGACGCCTCCCAGTGCGGGTTCTGCACGCCGGGCCAGCTGATGTCGGCGGTCGCGGCGCTCTCCCGTGCCGACCTCGACGCCCCGGCGTCGATCCGCGAGTTCATGTCGGGCAACATCTGCCGCTGCGGCGCCTACCCGAACATCGTCGCCGCGATCCGCTCGGTTCGAAACAGCCGCGATGGCCAGGACGGCCGCGATGCGTGAGTTCACGTTCGCGCGCGCGGCCACCGTCGAGGACGCCCTCGACGCGCCCCGCGGCGCCGTGTTCCTCGCTGGTGGGACGACCGTGGTCGACCTGATGAAGCTGGATGTGCTGCGCCCACGCGTGGTCGTCGACATCAACGCCCTGCCGCTACGCGAGATCACGGTCGACGGGACCGGGCTGACCGTCGCCTCCGGGGTGCGGATGGGCGACCTCGCCACCCATGCCGAGGTCGTCCGCGCCTTCCCGCTCGTGGTGGAGGCGCTGCTGGCCGGCGCGTCCCAGCAGATCCGGAACATGGCCAGCATCGGTGGCAACCTGTTGCAGCGCACCCGATGCGGCTACTTCCGCGATGTCTGCTCGGCCTGCAACCGGCGGGCTCCGGGCAGCGGGTGCGCCGCGATCGATGGCGCCAACCGCACCCACGCCGTTCTCGGCACGAGCCCGTCCTGTGTGGCGACCCATCCCAGCGACCTGGCCGTCGCGCTGACGGCTCTGGACGCGACGGTGCGGGTGACCGGCCACGGCGGAGAGCGGGAGGTACCGCTCCGCGAGTTCTACCGCGTGCCAGGCGACACGCCACGCATCGAGAACGTGCTCGGCGCGGGCGAACTGATCATCGCCGTCCACGTGCCACACCCGCCCGCCGAGGCGCGTACCACCTACGTGAAGGTGCGCGACCGCGCGTCCTACGAGTTCGCGCTGTCCTCGGCCGCCGTCGTCATCGAGGCACGCGACAATGTCATCGCTGGTGCGCGGATCGCGGTCGGCGGAGTCGCCACCGTCCCCTGGCGACTGCCCGCGGTCGAGGCGGCGCTCATCGGCCTTCCGGCCACCCCCGGTGGGTTCGGCGACGTTGTGGCACGGGCGGCGGATGGCGCCAGCGCACTGACCCAGAACGGCTACAAGATCCCGCTTCTCGAGCACACCGTCCTGCGGGCGATCGAGGAGGTGTTCGCACGATGACCAGCGTCCGGACGAGGCTTCTCGGCACGGCGGTCGACCGCGTCGACGGACCGGAGAAGGTCACCGGAACCGCGCGGTACGCCCTCGACATGACGGTGTCCGGCATGCTGTGGGGGCATCTCGTCACCAGCCGGGTGGCCGCGGGCAGGCTCACGGCACTCGACACCGAGGCCGCCGCTCGGTCGGCGGGCGTCGTCGCCGTCTTCTCGCCGTTCGCGCCGTTGCCGATCCCGCCGCTGCCGTCGATCAGCAACCCGTCCGGCACACGCCACGCACCACTCGCGGACCCCGTCGTGCACCACCACGGGCAGCCGGTGGCCCTCGTCGTCGCCGAGACACAGGAACAGGCCCACCTTGCCGCGTCGCTGGTCAGCGCGACCTACGACGGCACGCCGGCCGCGGCCGACCTGGACAGCGGGCGCGAGTCGGTCCCGGACCAGGTCGACCACGGCCAAGACGCCGACATCGGCTACTCACTCGACGGCCGGACCGTCGATGACGTGCTGGCAGGCAGCGACATCGTCGTCTCCGGCCGCTACCACACCGCCGCGCAGAACCACGTGGCGATGGAGCCGCACAGCACGCTCGCCTGGTGGACCGGCGACCGCCTGCACGTCCGCACCGGACACCAGGCGATCCCGTGGCTGGTGGGCGAACTCGCCGCGACGTTCGGCGTGGAGCCCGCCAGCCTCGACGTGGTCGTGCCTCACGTCGGCGGCGGCTTCGGCGGCAAGGGCCGGGCGGGGGTGGACGTCAAGCTCGCCTGCGCCGCCAGCCGGGTCCTCGGCCGCCCGGTGAAGGTCGTGCTCACCCGCTCGCAGGTGTTCACCGCCACGACGGTCCGCGGCATGACCGACCAGGAAGTCACACTCGGCGCCCATCGCGACGGCAGGCTCACCGCGATCCGGCATCGCTCGCGGTCGGCCGAGGCCGCCGTGCTCTCCGACCTGCTGGTGGCGCCGGGGCACACGGTGACGCGCATGCTCTACGGCGCGGACGCGATGGAGATCAGTCAGCGCCGCGTCACCGTGAACCTGCCGCGCACCGGGTTCATGCGCGGGCCGTCCGAGGTGCCGGGCCTGTTCGCGCTGGAGACCGCCATGGACGAGCTCGCCGGTCGGCTCGGCGTCGACCCGGTGGAGCTCCGGCTGCGCAACGACACTGAGGTGTACCCGGGTACCGACCTGCCGTGGAGCGGCAAACACCTGGCCGAGTGCCTGCGGGTAGGCGCCGAGCGCTTCGGCTGGGACCAGCGACCCCGCGTGCCCGGCTCCCGCCGGGACGGCGACCAGTACGTCGGGTTCGGCATGGCGGTGACGACCTACCGAGCCGTCCAGATCCTGCCGGTGACCGTGGCGACGACCCTGCACGCCGACGGTCGCGTGCAGGTCGCCACATCGGCCGTGGACCTCGGCACGGGCATGACGACCGCCATCGCCGTCACCGCGGCGGACGCGCTGGACATCCCTATCGACCGGGTCCAGGTGCGCCTCGGCGACGCCGCCCTCCCACCCGGGGGTGGCTCCTTCGGGTCGGCGGGAGCGGCCTCGGTCACCCCTGCCGTCGCCGCGGCGGTCCGGGCCGCGATGGACAAGGTGCTGGCCTGCGCGATCGCGGACCGGCGGTCTCCGATGTACGCCCGGGCGGGCGAGGTGAGCGCACGGGGTGAGGTCCTCCGGTGCGGGGGCGAGTCGATCCCGTTCACCGAGGTCCTGTCCAGCGCCCACCAGGCCGCCGTCACCGGCACCGGGACGACCACGCCCCGCGGGGTTTTCGAGGGCGGCCGCGCGCACTGGTCCTTCGGAGCGCAGTTCTGCGAGGTCAGGGTCAACCGCTGGACCAGGGAGCCGCGGGTCACCCGGATGCTCGGGGTGATGGACGTCGGCCGGGTCATCAATGCCAAGGCGGCACGCAGCCAGATCCTCGGTGGCATGGTCTGGGGACTGTCCACCGCCTTGCTGGAGGGACTCGAGTTCGACGCGCGGGCCGCGATGACCAACGGCAACCTGGCCGACTACCTCGTCCCCGTCAACGCCGACATCCCCGACATCGACGTCGTCCTGCTGGACCTGCCGGACGACGCGCACAACGAGCTCGGTGTCCGCGGCGCCGGCGAGATCGGCGCCGGCGGAATCAGCGCCGCCATCGGGAACGCGATTCACAACGCGACCGGAACCAGGTTGCGGGACATACCGATGACCATCGACCGGATGTGGAGAGGAACTCACGACCATGACTGACGTGCACGAGGCGCCCGCACTGAGCGAGGACCGGATCCGGCAGCTGCTGGACCAGATCGCGGACGGGTTCAGCATTCAGGCCCGTTCCCCGGTGCTGCGCTCGCCCGTCGAGCACGGCCTTGACTTCGAGAACGTCACGTTCCCGTCCCACGACGGGGTGCCGCTGGAGGGTTGGTTCATCCCCGCGCCCGGCTCCGCCAAGGTGATCATCGCGAACCATCCAATGGGCTTCACCCGCGCCGGCCTGCCCACGCACCTCGAACCGTGGCACTCGATCTGGGCGGGCAGCGGCAACGGGTTCGAGGTGAACTTCGTCCCGGACTACGCCATCCTGCACCGAGCCGGATACCACGTGCTCGCCTACGACCTGCGCAACCACGGCTTCAGCGGCGCGGCCAACGGCGGCATCAGCTCGAGCGGCATCTTCGAGGCCCGCGACGTCGTCGGCGCGATCGACTACGTGCGCCGGCGGCCGGACACCCGCGGCCTGGCGGTCGGGTTGTTCAGCCGGTGCCTCGGCTGCAGCTCCACGTTCGCTGCGATGACGCAGTTCCCCGAGGCGTTCGACGGGGTGCGGTGCCTCGTCGGTCCTCAGCCGGTGACCGCACGGACCATCATGGGACGCCGGCTGACGACCATGGGCATCCCGGACCGGATCGACGACCTGGAGCGGCGGATAGTCCTGCGTACGGGCATCGACTTCGCCGCGCGCAGCCCCCGGGAGTGGGCGAAGAACGTCCGTATCCCGACGTTCCTGTACCAGGTGCGCGACGACATCCTCACCCACCCCAGCGATGTCCAGACCATGTTCGACAACATCCCCGTCGTCGAGAAGAAGCTCCAGTGGATCGAGGGGTCCACCGCGCGGTGGGACGGATACCTGGAGTTCCAACGCCGTCCCGAACCGATGCTCGACTGGTTCGCCGCGCACCTGTCCTGAACCCGTGGGCCTATGGGACGGTCGCGAAGTTCCGCAGCAACCGCTCCGCGGGGCGGATGTCGTGCTGACGCCTCATCCAGAGCGCGGCGCAGACGGTGAACGCGTACACGGCGAGCGCGACGAACAGCGCCCCGGCCGAGCCGAGGACGCCACCCCAGGCCAATGTCCACGCCGCCAGCAGGGGCGTCATGAGGGCCGTCTGGAGGAGATAGCACGTGAGGGAGCGTTGGCCCACCGCTGCGAACGCATGCGCCAGGCGGGAGGAAGCAAACCCCCGCGCGGTGCAGACCATGCTGACGAGTGCGGCGTATCCGATTCCGCCTGCGATGCCGGTGACCACATGCAGCGTCGAGATCGCGGCAGCCGTGAGCCCCGCGTCCAGCGTGACGACTCCGCTTGCCACCAGGGCTGCGGGCAATCCCCCGACGACACCGACAGCCGAGCCGACGAGGCCGCACCTCACCAGCAGGCGGCGATGGACTGCCGGGCTCGCCAGTAGATCGCGCCGCCCGGCCCAGACACCGAGCAGCACGGCTGGGAGAACTCCGAGCATGCCGAACATCCCCATGCCCCACTCCAGAGGACGCCATGCCAGGGCTTCCAGCGGATCGGCGATGCCGATGGACCACAGGATCGACCTCTGCAACGTCGGTCCAGGGTCGGCCAGCGCGATGCCCTGGACGAGCGCGCACGGCAGCGCCAGGAGCGCGGCCACGACGAGCAGACGACGGTCGGGCCAGCGCAACACCGGGATCAGCGCGAGAGTGAGGAGACCGTAGAGGCCGAGGATGTCGCCGGAGAAAAGCAGAATCCCATGTGCAGCGCCGAATAACACGAGACCTGTTCCCCGTCGCCGCAGCCGTCGTACACCCGCGGCTCCGGGATCTTGCTCGTGGAGACGGGCGATGCCGTATCCGAGAAGCAGCGCGAAGAGTGGATATACCCGCGCGTCGACGACTGACACGGTGGCGAAGGTGACGGCGCGGTCAAGCGTGCCATCCTCGACCAGGTGCTGGCGCAACCCGTAGGGCCGATCGTGCAGATAGAGCATGACGTTGGCGATCGCGATGAAGCACAGCGCAACCCCACGGGCAACGTCGGGTGCCAGCTGACGCGTGCGCATGATCAAACAGCCGACGGCGGAGTGAACCGCACGACATCGAACAGTGCTTCGACCACCGAAACCTCGTTGCCAGAAGGATCGGTGTAGTCGGCGAAACGTATGACACCGGAAAACTGTCCCGTCTGGGCCGGCGTGAATCCCCGGCCATCGAGCACCCGCATTGCAGCATCAAGGTCATCGACCTCCAGGCGCGTGAAACCAGTACCGGCCACGTCAGGGCTGCACATGAGCTGAAGAGTCGCTCCCGTCGTCAGCACCCACTCGGCGACATCAGGCATCGGCCGCATATCCGGCACGCGTCCGAAGAACCGTGAGTACCACGCAACCGACTCCGCGATGTCGGACACGGCGAGCCCGGCAAGCACACTACGGAAACGGGGTTCCTTGTCGGTTGGAGCGCCTGCTATCTCAGCTGTCACGCATAGAACTCTACAATGGCGTGACATCGGATGTCAGCACTTCAGGTCGAGCTCGCGCAGCGGGTCGCCTCCGTCGATGAAGAGCCGCCCCGAAGGGGTCAGCGCGGCGGCGATGCGCTGTATCGCCGCGATTCCGGCCTGGGGGTGCCGCCCGTCGAGGGCACCGACCCTTACCGCGAAGGCAAGATCGAACGGTTCCTCGCCGGGGAGCAGCTCGAGTTCTTCGGCGGCGACCTGCCGGACGCTGAGCCGGCCTGCCACGATCTCGTCGGCTGCGTTGCGCTGAATCTGGTCGATCCCTTTGGCGGATCGGTCGATCACAAGGATGTGACCGTCCCCGATGCGTTGCGCGATCGCCCTCGCCGCGGAACCGGGCGCACCGCCGATCTCCAGCACGCGCAGTCCGGGCCACAACGGCAGAGCGTCGACGATGGCGGCAAGCCGTGGGGACAGCGCGCTCACGGCGACGTCCCATCACGCGCGCGACGGGCACGCCTGCTCGCGCGATAGGCGCGGGTTCGGGCGCGGTTCTGGCAGGTGAGCGAACAGTACTGCCGGCGCCCGGCCGGCGACTGATCCACGTACACATCGACGCACGCGTCGCCTTCGCAGGTCCCCAGCCGACTGGCGTCGGGTTCGTGGCGCAGGTGGTCGATGAGCGCGAGCGTCGCGCCGGCGAGGATCGCGCGGCCGGGCCGGGCGGTGTGCCAGACCTCATGCACCGACCAGGTGTCGGAGGCCAGCGCCGGGCTCATTTTCGCCTTAGCGATCAGAGCATTGAGACGCTCAGCGCACTCAGCACCGGACGCCGACGCGAACACCGGGTGGACGAGATTGGCCGTCTCGATCAGTGTCGCCTCTTCGACAGCCGGGAAGTGCGCCCAGAACGCGGGGCTCTCCGACCGGAGATTCTCCACTGACGGATAGGGCTCGGTACCTTCGTGCGCCTCGATCCGGGGCGCATCTCCCCACTCGTTGACGATGTAGACGAGCAACGGGATCGGCAGGGGATGAACCTCTGCCGATGTCCGGCTGCCCATCAGCGCCTCCAGTACCGTCACGCGTAGCTACAGGCTAACACGTGACGCACGAAACCGCCCGCGGCCGCGTAGAAGGCGTGGACCACCTGCCGCTGCCGCGTCAGATCCGGATCGGGCAGCGGGATTTCCGCGCCGCCAACCCCACCGAGTCGGCCAGCAACGCCTCCTGCTCGGGGTCGAGGTCGGTGTCCGGAACGACAACCGGGTCAGGCAGCGGCGCGGCGAACGAATCCTCCCGCCGGTGTCGGCGGGAGCGCATCATGTGCAGACACTCCCGCGCGACAACAGTGGTCAGCCAGCCCCCGAGATTGTCGATCTGGTCCGCGTCGGATCGGCTCAACCGCAACCAGGCGTGACAAGTAGCGGCGTCCCTTGGCTGAATTCGCAGGCCTCGTGCCGGTTCGCGGCGGGCGGTGGCGGTTACTCGCTGACTATGTGGGTGGTTCGGGCATGCCGCGCCGGTCACGGGGCGGCACGTGAGCGACTGTCGGTGCTCGCGGCGCTGATGGTGCTGGCTGTGTCGGCGGGGTGCTCGGGGGCACCCACCTCGATGCCGCCGAGTGCGCCACCGAGCTCCACAGCCCCACCCGCCCCGGTGGCGTCATCGCCGTTGCCCGGGATGCCTCCGGTGCCCGATCCGCACAACATCTACGCCGACGCGGGCGCCGGGATGCTCACCGACCCGGTACCCACCGACCGCCCGCTGGTCTACGTGCCCCGCAACTCCGGCGGCGTCTGGGTAATCGACCCGGCCACCTATACCGTGGTCGCGCGGTACCCGTTCGGACGCGAAAACCAGCACGTGGTGCCCTCCTGGGACATGCGCACCCTCTACGCCACCGACGACGTCGGCAGCCAGATCCTGCCCTTCGATGCCCGCACCGGGCAGCCCCGGGCACCGATCAACGTCATCGACCCCTACAACATGTACTTCACCCCCGATGGCCGCTACGCGATCTCGGTCGCCGAAGCACTACGCACCCTCGTGTGGTACGACCCGCACACCTGGCAAGTACGCGACCGGACCCCGATCCCCGCCTGCGCCGGCATCGATCACGCCGACTTCTCCCCTGACGGCCGCACCGCCGTGTTCACCTGCGAGTTCGCCGGGCGGGCCGCCGTGGTCGACGTGCCCACCCACGCGGTGCTGCGCGTGCTCGACTTCCCGGTGCGGCACACCCGCATGGGGCCACAGGACATCAAGCTGGCACCGGACGGCTCGGCGTACTACGTCGCCGACTCCGAGGCCGGCGGTGTGTGGGTCCTCGACGGCGCCGCCACGAAGGTGCAGCGGTTCATCCGCACCGGCAACGGCGCACACGGCCTCTACCTCTCCCGCGACGCCCGGCAGCTCTACGTCACCAACCGCATGAACGGCACCGTGTCCGTACTCGACGCCTACACCGGTGCCACGATCACCACCTGGCACCTCCCCGGCGGCGGCAGCCCCGACATGGGCAACCTCACCGCCGACGGAACGCAACTGTGGCTGTCCGGCCGCTACAACGGGGTCGTGTACGTCATATCCACACGCGACGGATCCCTCATCAAGTCCATCCCCGTGGGCGACGGGCCACACGGCCTGTCTGTCTGGCCCCAACCCGGCCGCTACTCCCTCGGACACACCGGCGTCACACGCTGAGCGGGTTCGCCGGTTTGGCGGTGCGCTTGGCGAGCACGTCAGCGACGAGCATGACGAGCACCGCGATTCCCACGCCGCACAACGTCCAGAGCACTCGGTAGCCCTCGGCGGCGTAGTTGGAGGGCTGCGGGAGGTCCAGCAGGATCAGCACTCCCGCGGCGATGGCCGCACAGTACAGCGCGTAGTTCCAGAAGCGGATCGCAAGGCCGTGCATCAGGACGATCAAGGCGACCACTTCGAGTCCATGGGTGATCTCGAACAGTCTGAGTCCCTGTTCATTGGCGGGTATCAGTAGCAGTAGCGCGGCCGCTGCGGCGCCGATCAGCGCGCCGGCAAGGCGCTGCATGGCAAAGAGCATGCTCTGCTCCGGGCTCGGCTTCATCGCCACAATAGCCGCGATCGGCATCCACACACCGTGCGCCAGATCCAACCCGAACGCGATCGCGACGGTACCGCCGATGACCACTGCGCGAATGACCGCGAACATGATCAGCGGCCGGGTCAGCGCGCGCCGTGAGGTGTCACCCGGCAACTCCGCAACCAGCTGGGGCCGGTCCCGGCGCCCACGGATCAGCCAGCCGGTGAATGTCACCGCGATCCACAACGCCGCCCCCCCTGCCCAGGCGAGCACCTGAGCCCAGGTGTAGCTGGTGATGTGGGCCTGCTGAAAGCTGAACGCGATCCCGAGGGTGACGATGAACCAAACGTTGAGCAGCAAGGACGCAACGAACCTGTGCACCCCGAACGCGACCGCCAGGCTCGCCACCAGCGTCACCGCGAACGCCGCAAGCGCCAGCCAGCCCCAGCCGCTCCCGCCGATACCGAACCCCAGCGCGGTCAAAGCTGCGCCGGACAGCGCAAAGACGGCGACGCGCGATGCGCGGTTCCTGTAGCTGCCGCCCGGGTCGGTCAGCGCTGCGAACAACGCGCCGAACAGCGCGCTCAGAAGATACTCCTCGTGCCCGAGCGCCCAGAAGACGACCAGTGGCACCAGTACGACGTCCAGGAACAGCACAGCTCGCGGCCAGTTGATCCCGGCAGGATTGAGCGCGAACACCCCCGACAGCCGACTTGTCACCTTCCCCGCGCTCCAGTTGCGGGTCATCGCAGCCGCTCCGCGAGATGGTCGCCCACCCGCAGGGCGTTGGCGATCGCGGTCAGCGACGGATTGACCGCTCCGATGCTCGGAAAGAAGCTCGTGTCGACGACATACAGGTTGTCGAGGTCGTGTGCCTTGCAGTTGATGTCGAGAGCGGAAGTCCCCGGGTCCCGTCCAAAACGGACGGTGCCAGCCTGGTGCGCGGTGGCGCCGATGGGCATGCCCTTGTGCAGGTAGATGCTGTGTGGCAGCAGGTGGTGCTCGTGCATGCCCAGGTGGCCGAGCATGCCCTGCAGTTTGTGCCGCAGCCGGTTCAGCGCGGCGACGTTGTTCTTCTCGTCGAGGGCCAGGTGGATGGCGCCGTCGCGGTCGAGGGTGACGCGGTTGTCGGCGGTGGGCAGGTCCTCCCCGCACAGCCAGAAGTCGACGGCGTGGTGGGCGAGCACCTCGAAGGGCATGTCCGGGGTGACGTCGCCGGCCCAGCGGGGCGCTTCGCCGTGGATCTGCTCGGTGTCGGATTTGCCGAGCATCTGGATGCCGCCGAGGGGGTAGTCCCAGTCGTCGGACCTCAAGTACCAGTCGTTCAGCGCCAGGGTTTTCTGGAACTTGGTGTCGTTCGGTTCCTTGGACACGGCCATCAGGGCAAGGTTGTTGTGCCGCATGTAATGCCGGCCCACCACGTCCGAGCTGTTGGCCAGGCCGTTCGGATGCCGGTCGTTGGCCGAACGCAGCAGCAGGACGGCGGAGTTGACGGCCCCGCAGGCGACGACGACGATGTCCGCGCTGAACCGGGCGGTTGAGCCGTCCGCCAGCTCCGTGACGACCGAGGTGATACTGCGGCCGGCCGGGTCGGTTTCGAGGCGTCGCACGTCGGCGTTGGTGACGAGTTCGACGTTGTCGTGTTCGAGGGCGGGGTCGACGCAGATGACCTGGGCGTCGGACTTGGCGCCGAGAAGGCAAGGGAAGCCGTCGACGCGGTCGCAGCGGATGCAGGCGCTGCGGAGCGTGGCTCCGCCCTTCTCGTCCTGGGTGAGGTTCACCCCGATCGGGAGGTGGAAGGGGTGCAGCCCCTGCTTCTCCAGATCATCGCTGAGCTGCTGGATGCGTGGTTCGTGCTGGACGGGCGAATAGGCGTACTGGGCACTGGTCGGCCCCTCGGTGGGGTCCTCGCCGTGCCGACCGTGGACGAGGTAGAGGCGCTCTGCCTGCGTGTAGTACGACTCGAAGTCCTCGTAGCTCAGCGGCCACGCGGGCGAGACGCCGTCATGGTGGTGGACTTCGCCGAAGTCCTCGGGGCGCAGACGAAAAAGTGCGGCGCCGTAGAACTTGGTGTTTCCGCCGACGTAATAGTTGGTTTCGGGAGGAAACTGGTTTCCGTGCTTGTCGTACCAGAATTCCGGAGCACGGTATTTCGCTTTGACGAAGACCGCGGTCGAATCCCAGTTGTCGCGTTCACGGGGCAGATAGTCGCCACGTTCGAGAACAACGATCCGTTTTCCTGTAGGTGCCAGTCGATGCGCAAGCGTGCCGCCGCCCGCACCGGTGCCGATAACGATGACGTCGTAGTGCTGTGTCTCCGTCATGCTAGTCACCTCACAGAATCGCGATTGGATTGACGGGGGAACCGGTGGCGCCGGGCAACCGCAGTGGCGCGATTACGCACAGGAATGACCACTGTCCTTCCCGCGCGCAGAGGGGCGCGAGGTCCTCGAACTGCAGGTAATCGAGCAGGTGCAGTCCCATTGCGTGAATGGCGAGCACATGCACAGGGAACGCGACGCCCCGCGTAGCACTGGGGGCGGTGTCGTTGTTGCCGTCGCTGCCCAGCACCGCCACCTGCCGGTTCGCCATAAAACCCAAGGCGGTCGGGTGAAGTCCGGCCCGCGCGTCGGCCACGTCCCAGGGGCCGAGCTCGTCGCGGCGCCGTCGGTGCCCGACCCGCACGAAGAGGATGTCGCCGCGGCCGACCTGCACCCCCTGCCGTGCCTCCGCTGCGGCAAGGTCCGCGAGGGTGACGTGGGTTCCCGGTTCGAGCCAGGGCACACCGTGCAGTCGCGGGATGTCCAGGAGCACGCCGCGTCCGACGATGCCGTCGCCGACCAGGTCGATGGACTCCTCGCTGGCTCCGCCCGGGGAGAGGGCTTCCCCCGCCGGTACGCCGTCATGCATCGTGCCGTTGTAGATGACATGACAGAGGGCATCGATATGGCTGTCGACGTCGCCGTGAATGTTCATGGCGATGCGGTCCCGGGCGAACTGAAGGCCGCTCGGGTCCGGGTTACCGTCGGCAGGGGCCGTGAGCCAGTGCTCGGCCGGTTCGGCGTCGTCCGCCGCGGGTTGGGTGTTCACGGGGGCGGCGAGCGAAACCGTACGGCCGGAGTGGATTTCGCGGATGGCTGCCAGCACCTGTTCGTGCCCGATGGTGGCCAGCGCGCCGAGGGCCGTACTGCGCAGATCGTCGTAGAGCGACTGGAAGTCGGCCTCGCTCATCTCGTCCGGTCCCGTCCCCGATGCCGTCACCGATCGCCTCCTCGTCTGGCCCCCTCGCCGTTCTCGCGCAGGTCCGCGTCGGTCAGCGGCTGGAGTGCGCCGCGGGTGTCCAGGCGGTAGAGCAGGACGAGGGGCGGTACAACGAGCACGACCGCGATGATCGTGACGAGGACCAGCCAGTTCAGCGTCGTCGACGCACCGGCTGCCTGGTCCACGGTCAGTGAGGTCGGGATGAGATACGGCCGCTGGGCCAGCCCCCACGCGACGACGACGAGGGCGACGCTGCCGACCGCCGTGAACCTCGCCCAGGCCGTCTCCATCCGGTACAACAGCCCTGCGGTGGCCAGTGCGCTGACAACGGCCACGAGGACCAGGGCCAGGCCGATTCCGCTGGTGAGTCCGTTGTAGACGTAGCGGGCGTCGTCCCGGGTGACGGCGAGACCGATGACCGCCAGCACAAGGATGACGGCGAGGCTGTACCAGGCACGCCGCCGGAAGTAGCCGGCGAGGTCGGGGGCGTCGAAGCGGCGGGCGTCGGCGGTGAGGAACACCGCACCGAGGAAGGCTGTCGCGGCGATGGTGAGCAGCCCGGTGATCACGGACGTCCCGTTCGACCACGCATCGGCGGATGCCGTCGTTCCCGGAGCCACCCGGCCGGTGGCCAGCCCTCCGACGGCAGCGCCGAGGAAGAAGGGGGTCAGCAGCGAGGACACGGCGAAGAGAGCGCCGTAGGCCCTGCGCCGGGCAAGGCGGCGCATTTGCTTGCGCAGGGCGAACCCCGCGCCACGCAGGACGAGCCCCACGGCCGCGAGCACCAGGGGCAGCCACATCGCCGAGAAGAGCGTCTGGAACAGGACCGGAAAACCAGTCCACATGATCACCAGGACGAAGATCAGCCAGACGTTGTTGGTCTCCCAGACCGGCTCCATGGCGTGGTCGATGAGCCACCGGGGGCGCTCGCCACGCTCGCTGCCACCCGCGACGAGGTCCCAGAACCCGGCCCCGAAATCGACGCCCCCGCCGCATGCGTAGCCCGCCACCGCGGCGAGCAGCACACCGGCGATGACGTCGGCGATCATTGCCCTTCTCCGTCCGTGCGTCCCGTGCCGTGATCAGGCACGGCGCCCGTGGCTCCGGCCGCGGCCGTCGAACGGGGCCCGTAGGGGATGTCGCCTTCCGGCGGGCCGGCTAGCGAGGCGTCGGGCAACTGTTCGTCGGCGATCCGCCAGCGGGTGCGCATCTTGAGGACAACCGCCAAGAAGCTACCGAAGACCAGTACGTAGACCACGATGACGATGCCGAACATCGCCCACAGCGACGGGGCGGACGTGCCCGTCACCGCCTCGGCGACCCGCATGTTCTGGTAGACGATCCACGGCTGGCGGCCCACTTCGGTGGCGATCCAGCCGCACTCCACGGTCAGCAGGCAGGCGGCGCCGGCGACGGCGGCGCAGCGGAAGAACCACCGCGACCTCGGCATATCGCGGCGGCGGAGCCAGCACCAGCCGTACCAGAGGGCGAGCAGGATGAGCAGGCTGCCGATGGTCACCATGATGTCGAACGCCCAGTGGGCGATGGTGGCCTCGATCGCCGTCGGGCGGTCGCTGGCCGGCACCGACGTCAAGCCCGTCACCTGGGTATCCGTACTGAATCCGGCGAGAAACGAGTCCAGCCCGGGGATCTTGATACCACCGGAGATCGTCCCATCGGGTTGCAGACGCCCGAACAGGTACTCCGGTACGTGGGTGTCGGTGTTCCAGACGATTTCGAGAGCCGCGAACTTCACCGGCTGCGCGTGGAAGACGGAGCGGGCGATGGAATCCCCGAGGATGAACTGCACCGGGGCGAGGATCGCGGCGACGGTGAACGGCACCGTGAAGCCGAGCCGGTGGTAGCGGTCCCGGCGGCCGCGTAGCCAGCCGACCGCGTACACCCCGGCCACCACGAACGCCGCGGTCAGGATCATGCCGACGACGAAGTGCCAGTACTCGGGGCCGAACATCGGTGTGAAGATGGCCTGCCGCACGGTGACGTGCACAGGGTTACCGGCCGCGTCGAGCGTGAAGCCGGCCGGGGTGTTCATCCAGGAATTCGCGGCGAGGATGCCGAACGCCCCCATCAGGGCCGCCAGTGGCAGGGGCACCGCAAGCCAGAAATGCGTCCACGGCTTGAGCCTGCGCCAGCCGTAAAGGTAGATGGCGATGAGGATCGCTTCGAGGAAGAACGCCCATGCCTCGACGCCGAAGCCGAGGCCGAAGACGTCGCCCCAGCGGCCCATCATGCCCGGCCACAGCAGGCCGAATTCGAAGGAGAGCACGGTGCCGGTCACGATGCCGATGGCGAACTGGACAGCCATGACCGCTGACCAGCGCCGCGCGAGCTGCAGGGCAACGGCGTCGCGCTTGCGCAGCCCGCGGTAGTGCATCACGAGCGTGATGGCGGGCAGGGCGACGCCGAAGGGCACAAGCAGGATGTGCGAGCCCAGGGTGAAGGCCATGAGCTCGCGGGCCGGCAGCAGTTGTGGCGGCGTGTCCGCCAGATAGCCGATCGCAACGTTCATGGGGAGCTCCGAGGCTCGTCGGCACGGCTTGGGGGCCTCAGCCACCGGTGGCGAAACCGGGGAACAGCGTCATGCCGCCGTCGACGTAGACCGTGGTGCCCACGACGTAGTCGAGAAGGTCGGAAGCCAGCACGGCCACCGCGTTCGCGATGTCGACCGGGTCGCCCACGCGTTGGTACGGGATGAGCCGAAGCAGCGCGGCCTCGGCTTCGGGGGTGTCCCACGCGCTGCGGTTGATGGGCGTGCGGATCGCTCCCGGAGCGACGGCGTTCACCCGGATCCGGTGCGGCCCGAGCTCCTGCGCGAGAGTCGCCATGAGCATCTCCACACCACCCTTGGACGCCGCATAGTTCACATGCCCGGACCAGGGGATGATCTGGTGGACCGAACTCATGCAGATGATCTTCCCGGCGGAGCGGGACACCTCCGGGACGACGCCGCGTCGCAGGAATTCCTTGGCCGCTTCGCGAGCGCACAGGAACTGGCCACTGAGATTGACGTCCAGCACTTTGTGCCACTGGTCCAGGGTCATGTCGCTGATCGGGGCGTCCCGCTGGAGACCCGCGTTCGCCACCATCACATCGATCGTCCCGAACTCCTCGACCATGCGGGCGACCATGTCGACGACCTGGTCCTCTTTCGATACGTCCGCCTCGTGTGCATAGGCGTGCACACCGAGGTCCTCGATTTCGCGAACCACCTCTTCGGCGGCATCCTTCCCGGCGACGTAGTTCACCACGACGTCGGCGCCCACCTGCCCCAAACCGATCGCGGTGGCCTTACCGATGCCCGAATTCGCGCCCGTCACCAACGCCTTCTGGCCCCTGAGCAAAGGGAAGGTAATAGATTGACGACCGTCACTGCCGCTGGCTTCCACTGATCTCTCCCGGGGATATGCCGATAAGGGATTTCGGATCACAACACCGGAGCGTGAGTATCGCGCCGCCGAAAATCATCGGCTAGTGCGCAAGTACCAGCGTGCCATGAGAGTCGTTGACCGGCAAATTCTTCCTTCACCAAAGCCGCGTCCGAAACAAAAGGAAATGAGCGAAATGCCAGAAAAACCGTTTGCGGTTCTCATGGGCGCGTGGCTCGATTTGTTCCTGTTGCCAAAGCCGAGTAGGCGTCGTGGTCCGCCTCGATCTGCCGCGTCGTGAACACCCGCTCGCGCCGGCTGTCGCGGGTGAAGGCGACGGACCAGGTCAGAATCGCACCAACGCGGTTGCGGAACCCCGTCAGGAAGGCGATGTGGATGAAAAGCCAGGCCACCCAGCCGGGAAAGCCCCCGAACCGCAGCCGCCCGACCGACACCACGGCACGCCCGCGGGAGATATAGGCGGCGGAGCCCAGATCGTGATAGCGGAACGGCTTTTTCAACGGGTCGCCCCTCAGCCGACGCTTGATGCGCCGCGCGGCGTAGAGGCCTGACTGCATGGCGACCTCGGCGACGCCTGGCAGCCGGTCAAGACTCATCAGATCCCCGACGACGCAGATGTCCGGATGACCGGGGACCGTGAGGTCTGGAGCGACCAGAATGCGGCCCGCGCGATCACGCTCGGCGCCCGTGGCCGAGGCCAGAGCGTCGGCCACCGAAGGAGCCTGCACTCCGGCAGTCCACAAAACGGTCCCTGCGTCGTGCCGGGTCTCATCCCCCGAGGCATCGACCGCCACGAGTCCATCCTGGTCGACCTTGGTGACGCGGGCTCCCATATGGAGCTCGACGCCCAGGTGTTGGAGGGACCGCGTGGCTCTGGCGGACAGCTTCGGCCCGAAGGTGGCGAGCGGAGCGTCGCCGCCGTCGAATAACAGCACCCGGGCATCCTCCGACCTGACGCTGCGGAACTCGGCGTCGAGGGTCCGAGTGGCGAGCTCCCGCAGCTGGCCTGCGAGCTCCACCCCGGTGGGCCCCGCACCGACCAAAGCGAATGTGAGCCACCTCCGGCGATCGGCGACCGTGGTCGCGGTCTCGGCGAGCTCGAACGCGCCGAAGATCCGGCGACGGATCGTCAGCGCATCGGCCACCGACTTCATGCCTGGCGCCCACCGCGCGAACTCGTCATGCCCGAAATAGGACTGGCCGACGCCGGCAGCCACGATGAGATCGTCATAGCTGAGCTCGATGCGCTCCCCGCCCGGCCGCCGGGCCAGAACCTGGCGCTGCGACGGGTCGAAGCCGGTCACCTCCGCCAGAACGCACCGCACGTTCCGTTGCCGCTTGAAGAAGTCCCGCAACGGGACCGCGATCTGCCCCTCGGACAGGATCCCCGTGGCGCACTGATACAGCAGAGGCTGGAACAGGTGGTGGCCGGCACGATCGACAAGGATGATCTCGACCGGGTACTTACGCAGCGACCGGACAGCGAACAGCCCGGCGAATCCACCGCCCACGATGACGACGCGGCGTGGCGTGATGTGGTCCTCCATGACCTGGCTCCTGACCATCAGCGCAGCCGGCCCGGCTCACTCCCCGCTCGGAGACACAGTTGCAGCCCGCTCGGGTGCAGCAGCCGTCTCAGCCTTCTTGATATCCGCCGCGAGCCGGTCGGCCTCCATGTCGGTGGCCTTGGACACGATCCGGTTGGCTGCCTTGATGTTGGCCGCCACCTGGTCGGCCAGATTGGTCTCGTAGACGACGATCAGACCAGCGGTGCCGGCATCGAGTGCTTCACCCAGTTCCTTCAGGTCATGACGGGACAGGCCGCCACTGACGTGGCCGGCTATCGCGCCGATCGCGGCGCCACCGGCCCCTGCCGTCGCGAGACCAATGCCGACCGGCGGGAACAGCGCCGAGACGACCCCGACGCCGAGGCCCCAGGCAAGCCCGACCGCGCCACCGTGCCGGGTGGGCTGTTCGTGCTTCTTCACGATCTTCACTGTGCCGTCGGCGTCCTTGGCGATGACCGTGGCGTCGAAACTGTGCGAAGTCTTGATCGCGCGATACACCTGCTTGACGCTCTCGTAGTCCGCCACCGCGGCGTCGACGTTGTCATACGCCGCTGCCATCACGTAAAGAACGTCCTTCCCCTGTTTCGACATCGTGTCCCTCACTCGACGATCGGCTACCAGACCGCGCCAGTATCGAACGCGTCGCATCGGTGACTCATCACCCAGCGAAGATGAAAACCATTGGCCACGACGAACCGGAGACAGCGCGGCGCGGCTGATTTCCGTCGGCCAGCGCATCGGGGCACTCGAAGCCCTCGGCGAAGCCGAACGCCGTGCGCAGCGGTTCACCTGCGGCAGGTGATGCGACGGGAAGTGGTGCCTATGAACATGGCCGACGCCCGCCGACCGACAGCCGCCTTGGAGGTAGTCATGACTGAGACCGCCATCGCCGACCACGGCTTGATTGGAGATCTGCAGACCGCAGCGCTGGTCAGCACCGCGGGCTCGATCGACTGGTTCTGCTGCCCACGATTCGACTCCCCGAGCGTGTTCGGTGCGCTACTGGACGACGAGCGCGGCGGCCACCTCCGGGTGCGGCCCACGGGGCGGACCAGTGAGTCCAAGCAGATGTACTTCCCGGACACCGCCATACTCATCACCCGTTTCATCACCGAGACCGGCGTGGGCGAGGTCGTCGACTTCATGCCCCCAGCCGGGCGGGAACCCACCAGCAACCACCGCATCGTCCGAATGCTGCGCTGCACCCGCGGCCGGATGGGCTTCGAGATCGACATCGCACCGCGGTTCGACTACGGGCGCCAGGCCCACGAGTTGCGCCTCGACGAGCACGGCGCGGTCTTCGCCACCGACGCGCTGACGTTGACCCTCCACCCGGTACGCGAGCCCGACGACGCACGACTTGCACACGCGCGGGTGCACGAGGGTGACGTGCACGTGTCGATCGACTTGGCGGCCGGCCAGGTACGGGGCATAGTGCTGGAGTCGGACGCCGCCGGGCCCCCTCGGGAGATCCGGGTCGCCGAATTCCAGGAATTGTTGAACACCACGGGGACGTTCTGGCGCTCCTGGGTCGCCCAATCGACCTACACGGGTCGGTGGCGGGAGACCCTGCAGCGCTCGGCGATCACGCTGAAACTGATGACGTATGCCCCCACCGGTGGCCTGGTCGCGGCCCCCACCACCGGGCTGCCCGAACAGGTCGGCGGCGAGCGCAACTGGGACTACCGCTACACCTGGATCCGGGATGCGTCGTTCTCGATCTACGCACTGCTGCGGCTGGGCTTCACCGAGGAGTCGGCCCAGTTCAGCAACTGGCTGCGTGAGCGGGTCCACGAGCACGTCGGCGGTGAGGGAGGGCCGCTGAACATCATGTACCGGGTCGACGGAAGCTCGGATCTGAAGGAGGAATCCATCGGGCATTGGGGCGGCTACCGCGGCTCCCGCCCCGTCCGGATCGGCAACGGGGCCTCGGACCAGCTCCAGCTCGACATCTACGGCGAGGCTCTGGACAGCCTGTTCTTCGCCGACCGAGAGGGCCTGCAGATCGGACACCGAGGCTGGCTGTCGATCCGCGAGATGCTGGACTGGCTCGCCGATCACTGGGACCAGCCCGAAGAGGGCATCTGGGAGACCCGCGGCGGCCGCGAGCCCTTCACCTACGGCCGCGTGATGAGCTGGGTGGCCTTCGACCGCGGCATCCGGCTCGCCGCGTCGAACGGGCGTCCTGCGGCCCTCGGCGACTGGACCCGAGCCCGAGACGCCATCTACGACCAGATCATGGACTCCGGCTGGAACCCGCACCGGCGGGCGTTCGTCCAGCACTACGGCAGCGAGGTCCTGGACTCTTCGCTGCTGCGGATGCCCACGGTCGGCCTCATCGCCCCGCAGGACCCGATGTGGACCGCCACCCTGCGCGCGATGGATGACGAGCTGGTCACCGACAGCCTGGTCTACCGCTACAACCCCAGCGCCTCACCCGACGGGCTGCGGGGCTCGGAGGGCACCTTCTCCCTGTGCACGTTCATGTACGTCGACGCGCTCGCCCGCGCAGGCCGACTCGACGACGCCCGGCTGACGTTCGAGAAAATGCTCACCTACGCCAACCACCTCGGCCTGTACTCCGAAGAAATCGCCCTCACCGGCGAACAAATCGGCAACTTCCCCCAAGCCTTCACACACCTGGCCCTCATAGACGCCGCCATCACCCTGGACGAGGCATTGAACCGCCGGGCAGCCCCTACGCCGTAGCGGCCCACGGCCCAGACGGTAGTGGCAGCGATGTTGTCCGAAGCTGTACCCGCCGCGTTCGGCGCGGCGATCTACCCGCCTGCCCTGCTGTTCATCGCGTTCCTCCTGGCCAACCCGCGCCCCAGAAGACGGGCGCTGACCTTCCTGATCGGCGCTGTGTTCATCACCCTCGGCGTTGGCTTTCCGTTCGTGCTGGTGCTGCAACGCAGCGGAGCCGAGAGCCCCAAACACCGCACCGTGCCACCCTGGATCGACCTCGCCATCGGCATCCTGCTGGTGGCCTTCGCCCTGGTGGTCTACTTCCGGCCGCCGCGTGGACCCAAAGCCGCCAAGAAGCACCGCAAACTCGGCCTGATCGGGCTACTAGCTGTCGGCATCTTCATGTACTCGCCGTCACCGCTTTACTTGGCCTCGCTGCATTCCATCGCCAAGGCGCACACCAGCTTGCTGGTGACTTTGCTGAGCATCATCCTCGTCGCCGCGATCTACATGCTGCTGATCGAGATACCGATCATCGCCCACCTCGTCTGGCCCGACAGCACGGTTCGCGGTGTCACCGCCGTGAACACCTGGCTGGCAAAACACGGCCGCACAATCATCATCATCGTTGCGGCCGGCTTCGGCATCTACCTCATCAGCTCGGGCATCGCCCACCTCATGTGAGGAACATCAGCTCTGAGCGGCTACGACGCACGGCATCACCGCCCAGGCTGCTTTGCAACGACTGTGGCATTTGGCCGTCTCGTCACTCTCTCGCCTATATATGTTCATCTGAACACATATATGCTCCGGTCATCTTGTTCCCGATCACCAGGTTGGCGCAGATGTCTCGGACGAAACGAAGACTCCTCCTTGCTGGCGGCTTCGTCGGCTTGCTCGCGGTGACCGCCTGTGGAGCGCCGGAAGACGGGGCGGACGGAGACGTCGCGTCGAGGGGGATCTCTCTGCTGACCGCCTCCCTCCCGGAGTCGCTCAACCCAATCGCCGGGTTCGGCAACACTGGCAAGGGCAAAACCAACGAAGGGCTGCTCACGCTCGAGGGCGGCGCCGACACGCTGCCCGATTTCGTGCCGAACCTCGCGGCCGAGGATCCGACGATCTCCCGGGACGCGAAGACGTGGACCGTGGCGATCCGCCCGGATGTCACGTTCTCCGACGGCTCCACGCTCGACGCCGGCGACGTGGTGGCGACCTACGAGGCGATCGCCGACCCGGCCACCGCATCGCCGATCGCGGGTGACCTGGTGAACCTCGAAGGCGTGAGAGCCGTCGACGAAATGACCGTCGAGTTCACGCTCGAGGAGCCGCAAACATCGTTTCGCACCGCCCTGCTGATCGGCATCGCTCCGTCGGAGTCGATCATGGCAGGCCAGAAGGTGGAGGACTCGCCGCTCAACCGGGAGCCGATCGGCACCGGCCCCTATCTGGTCGAGTCGTTCGCGACGGATCGCCTTGTCCTGGTCGCGAATGAGGAGTACCGGTCAGGTGCTCCGGAGGTCGAGACGATCACCTATGTGCTGGCCGCCGACGACAACACCCGCGCGCAGCGTTTGACAGCCGGCGAGTTCGACGGATCGGTGCTTCCTCCACGGCTCGCGGCCATCTTCGAGAGCAACGACGACTTCGACGTCATCTCGGCCACGTCGGCCGATTGGCGCGGGCTGTCGCTGCCGGCGGACAACCCGGTGACGTCCGACCCGGCCGTGCGCAAGGCGCTCAACATCGGCATCGACCGCGAAGCGATCATCGAGGGAGTTCTGGTCGGTAAGGGCCGACCGGCCCACACCTTCATTCCCCCGGAGTACGGCGAGTACTACAACCCCGATGCGGTCTTCCCGTACGCGCCCGAGGACGCGAAGGCCATGCTCGACGAGGCCGGCTGGCTCGCAGGAGCAGACGGCATCCGGGCCAAGGACGGCGTCCGCGCCGAGTTCGTGCTCATGTACCGGCCGAGCGACTTGCTGCGTCGTGACCTCTCCGCCGCCTTCGCCTCAGAGGCGTTGAAGCTCGGCTTCGACGTCACGATCGAAGGCGTGGACTTCGACCAGGCCGAACCGCGGGCAGGCCAGGACGCGATCCTGCTCGGTGGTGGCGACACGCCGTACGACGTCGACTCGCTGATCTACAAGGCGTTGCACTCGTCCTACCCCGCGGCCGGTGCCTTCTACGACAACGCGAGTCGATACACCGATCCGGAGATGGACGCAGCCCTTCACGAAGGCCGCATCTCGGTGGACACCGACGCGCGGGTCGAGGCCTACCAGAAGGTCCAGGACCTCTACCTCGATGACCCGTCCATGGTGCTGCTGGCCTTCCTCGACCACACCTACGTACAGAAGAAGTCGGTCGGCGAAGCCTGGAACGGCACGCCCACCCTGCTCGAACCGCATGAGCACGGAACGGCCTGGGGGCCGTGGGTCGACATCGACAAGTGGACGAGTGCGTCCTGAATGGAAATGACCTCGCCCGCTGAAACGGGTACGAGCCGCCCGGTTCCGCGCCGCCGACGACGACGCGGAGTCGCGAGACTCGTCACGACACGACTGTTGATCGCGGTCCCGATCACCACGGCGGTCTCCATGGTGACCTTCTGGCTCGCGTCGATCTCCCCGTTCAACCCCCTTGTCGCCTATCTCGGCGAACGGTACGAGAAAACCAGCGTCGAGCAGCGAGAGATCCTCGCCGAAGAGCTGGGCCTCAATGACTCGTGGATCTCCATCTGGGCCAGCTGGGCGAGGGATGTCGTGCTGCACTGGGATTGGGGCCAGTCCCGATCGCTGGCCCTCCCGGTCTCCGAGGTCCTGACCGATCGACTCCCCTACACCTTGCTCTTGGCCGGGACCGGGCTGCTGATCGCCATCGTGTTGTCTCTCGCACTGGGTGTCCGCGCGGCGAGGTTCCCCGGCTCCCTGACCGACCGGTTCGCCACCGGCCTGTGTTACGCGCTTCAGGGCATACCGCCGTTCGTTGTGGCGCTCGTGGCCATCGCGATCTTCGCACTGGGCCTGGGTATGCCGGTCGGTGGTGCCTCCGATGCCGGCGCCGATCCCACCGTAGGATCGATCGCCAGCCATATCGTGCTTCCCGCGTCGGTACTGGGCCTTTCCCAGGTACCGTGGCTGCTGCTCAACGTGCGTTCGTCCGTGCTGGCCGCATTGACCGAAGACCACGTGACGGCGGCACGCAGTCGCGGGTTGCCGGACCGGACCGTGGTGTGGCGGCACGCGCTCCCCGGTGCGCTGTTGCCCTTCGTCACAGTGATCGGTGCCCGGCTACCCGAGCTCGTGACCGGTGCTCTGCTGGTCGAGGCGGTCTTCTCCTGGCCAGGACTGGCGTCGGCCACTGTGGACGCGGCGGTGAGTGGAGACTTCCCGCTGCTTGCCGCCGTGACGACGATGACGTGCCTGGCCGTTCTGATCGGATCGTTGATCGCAGACTCTGTCTACCTCTACGTGGATCCGAGGGTCGTCGATGTCTGAACCAACTGTCCTCGCATCGCCCCGGTCGATGACGTCGCCGGCGAAGTGGCGGACCGTGCCCACGTGGCCATCCGGGCGGTTGATGCAGCCGCGCCGTCCGCGGAGCCGCCGCACGATCGCTTTCTGTGTCGGTGTGCTCGGCGTCGTCGTGACGTACGCCGTCGTCGTGCCGCTGTTCACCGACGTCGACCCACGGGTCGTCGATCTCGGCGGCTATCTCGCGGCGCCGTCGCCCGACCATCCGATGGGCACCGACCTGCTGGGCCGGGATCTTCTGGTCCGCTGTGCACAGGCGCTCCAGGTGTCGCTGCTGCTCGCGGCGATAGCCGCCGTCGTCTCCACGGTCGTCGGTGTGCTGATCGGGACGGTGGCCGCCTCGGTCGGCGGCTGGGTCGACAAAGTGACCATGCGCGCGGTCGACGCGACCAACGCCCTGCCCCACCTGCTGCTCGGAGTCGTCATCGCGTCGCTGTGGCGTGGCCAGTGGTGGGCGATCATCGTGTCGATCGGGCTCACTCACTGGACCCAGGTCGCCCGGATCGTCCGCTCGGAGATCCTGTCCGTCCGGACCCGGGAGCACGTCGCCGCTGCGGTGGTCTCCGGTGCTTCACGTACGCAGGTGTGGGCGACACACATCGTTCCCGCCGTCGTGCCGCAGGCATTGATCGCTGTGGTCCTGCTCCTGCCCCACGCCGTGTGGCATGAGAGCGCGCTGTCCTTCCTCGGCGTCGGGCTTGCGCCCAACGACCCGTCGTTGGGCACCCTGCTGGAGGACGCGAGGTCGGGCATCTTGGCAGGCGGCTGGTGGTTGCTGGTGTTCCCGGCCGGTTTGCTGACCGCCACCTGCCTGGCGATCGCGGGCATCGGCGGGCGCCTCCGTGATGCCGCCATGCCCAAACGTGCAGTGGAAGCGCAGGTGAACCGATGACACCTCCACCGTCCATAGCGCTCGCCCTGGAGGACGTGTCGGTCCGGATTCCGCTGCCAGGGACGCCGCGCCGCTGGGTCCACGCATCCCAGGCACTGTCGTTGCCGGTGGAGTCCGGACGAGTCACAGCCATCGTTGGCGAATCAGGATGCGGCAAGTCCGTACTGGCGCTCGCCATCATGGGGCTGCTACCACCAGGCACCAGCACGGCAGGATCGATCTACTTCGAGGGACTGGACCTGCTCGCGCTGCCCGAGTCAGGCCTGCGTCAGGTTCGCGGCAATCGCATCGGGCTCATCCCACAGTCCGCCGCAACTCACCTGAACCCGGTCCGGACGGTGGGAGCCACTGTGACGGAATCCCTGCGCCACTACGGGCTACCCGCCGAAACCGGGGACGTAGACGCGATTCTGGACCAGGTTCGGCTTCCGGCCGGCACGTCCGCTCGGTATCCCCACGAGCTGTCCGGTGGTATGGCTCAACGTGTCCTGGTGGCGATGACTCTTGCGTTGCGGCCAGCCGTCGTCGTGGCCGACGAGCCGACGTCGGCCCTGGACCCGGAGACGACCCGGATGGTCTTGCGGGCTCTACGTGACCACGCGGAACGGGGTGCCGCAGTCCTCCTGATCACCCACGATCTGGTGGCAGCACGGGAAGCTGCGGACACCGTCGCGGTGATGTACGCGGGCCGGCTTCTCGAGGTCGGCCCCGCCGCGACGGTGCTGAACGCGCCGAGCCACGACTACACCCAAGCACTCCTGGCGGCGTTGCCCGAGAACGGCCTCCAGCCCGCCGCCGGCGCACCGTCGTCGCTTGTGGACGCTGACGCGGGGGTGTGCGCGTGGCATGAGCGCATCGGCGAGCCATGCGTCCCGGTGCCCGAGTCAGGTCGGTCACGAGGGCATTACGTTGCCTGCGCTCGGGGAGGGAAATCCTGATGTTGTCCTTGCAGGAGGTGACCTATCGCTACCCCGGCACCGACGCCACAGTGCTGAACGAGGTGAGTCTCGACGTCGCCGCCGGCACCGCGGTCGGGCTCGTCGCCCCGTCCGGATCGGGCAAGACGACGTTGCTGCGCATCGCCGCGCTGCTGCTCCCGCCCGCCTCCGGGACGGTGACGATCGACGGCAAGCCCATCTCGGGTACCCGCTTTGCCGTGCCCCCGCACGTGCGCCGGAAGATCGGCATCGTCGTGCAATCGCCGCGGACGTCAACGAACCCTCGGCTGACATTGCGTCACATCATCGCCGAGCCGCTCTCATTCCGCGACGGCCACCGCACCCCACGGCCATCCGCCTATCCAGCCCAGATCAAGGAGCTCACCGAGCTGGTCCAACTCACCGACGACCTTCTCGACCGCCTCCCGCACCAAGTGTCCGACGGACAGCTACAACGTGCCTGCCTCGCCAGAGCCCTCGCCATCGATCCGTCGATCCTGCTCTGCGACGAACCCACCGCCATGCTCGACGCTCCCACCACCGCCGTAATCATGCGGGTCATCACCGACCGCGTCGCACACGGCGCCGCGGCACTGATCGCCTCGCACGACCGCGCCCTGCTCGACGCCGCCTGCGCCACTGTGACTGCGTTGCCGGCGCTACTGACGGCCGCACCCTGATGTGGATGATGTACCGGACTCCTTCCCTGCGAGCGCGCGCTATCGAGAAGCATCTTCGCTGCTGTGAGAACCTGGTGCCCGAGGTGGAACGACGCCTGGGTAGCGGTGCGGACATGGGGCTACGCGCGAAAGCGATCGTGAGTTGTGTCGTCACCTTCCTCGGCCTGTTCGGAGCCGGGACCGCGATCCCGTTCACGGAGGCGCTGGTCAGCCGGTTCGACAACAAGCGCGCTCGCGATCGGCATCATGGCAGGCGTCACCGGTCTCGGCGCCTCCCTCTTGCCGATCCTGGCGAGCTCCCTCATCGGGAACTTCGGCTGGCGTCCCGCGTACATCGTGCTCGGACTCACCTTCGCCGAAGCACTCCGCAGCCGACACTTCTGGCTGATCACCCTGGGCCTGGGCCTCGTCGGCATCGTGGTGGTCGGGATCCAGATCCACCTTGTCCCGATGATGAGCGACCGAGGACTGGCTCCTGCCCAGGCCGCCCTGCTGCTCACCGTCTCTCGTGACCCATTTCGTAGGCGATCATGAACTGCTCCAGATTTCCTCCACCTACTGAATAGCAACTTGACTAAGGTCCACAAAGGACTAAGGTTAGGTGCCCTAGAAAGAATCGGGCACGGCATCGCCAGCACCCTCAGAACAGCAGGCCATCCCGCTCAGCGGTGGCCATCACCGCACCCGGCAAGACCGGACACCGACGCCGACCAGCCAAGACCACCTAAACGACCGGCATTGGGCTCAGCCCATCATTCCGCCCGTGACGTCCAGCACCGCCCCGGTGAGGTAACTCGCCTGCGGAGTGACGAGAAACGCCGCGACGTCGGCTATTTCGTCCGCGGTACCAAGGCGCCCCAACGGAATCCCACGTAGTTCGTCCTGTGGGTTCGGCCGGTTCGCGGCGGCGTAGAACGGGGTGCTGATCTTGCCGGGCGCGATGCAGTTCGCGGTGACACCGCACGGCCCGCCCTCCCCGGCGAGGACCCGGGTGAACCCGATGAGCCCCGCCTTGGTCGCGGCGTAATAGGCACCGACCCCGGGAACGTAGCGGCGAGCTGCCATGGACGAGATGTTGACGATGCGGCCCCAGCCGTGCGGGCTCATCAACCGCAATGCCCAGCGGCACAATGTGAACGGGGCGGTGAGGTTGACAGCCATGGCGGCTTGCCAGGCGTCGTCCGGGGTTTCCGTGATGGGGAACGCCGAACCGTCGGCCGCTCTGGGGTGGATACCAGCGTTGTTGACCAGCACATCACACCGGCCGTGTCGTTCTTCGATGTCGGCGAGACGGTCACGCAGCGCGTGCGCGTCGCCAACGTCGCATACGACCGACTCGGCGGGGGTGCCCTGGCCGGACAGCTCGCCCGCGAGGTCCGTGACGGACTCGGCCCGGTCGAACAACAGCAGTGTGCCGTCCGGCCGAGCGAGGCGCCGGGCTACGGCGGCACCAATGCCGCTCGCCGCACCGGTTACCACGGTCACCGAAGGCGATGGTCGGGTCATGTCGTCACAACCTCCTTGAGCGGGCCACACGCCCAGTCTGGTGGATCTTCGCCGGCGAGGAAGGCTTCCAGGTTGGCGAGCACCCGCCTGTTGCCCTCGCCGGGCACGTGCGGCGTGACGAAATCGGCTTCGGCGAGCACATCCTCAATGGTGTCGAGCCGGCGGGCGGTGGGTATGCCGTGCGCGGATATCTCGGAGCGGCTGAAATACACCACCCCATGCCGAAGCCGAAATGCGCGCGGTGGGCGGCCGCCTGGCCGATGCGGCCCATCCCGAGCGGTTGATCTGTGGCGTTGAGCACCACGTGCCGATAGCGTGCGCACAGCTCGTCCTCCGCCACCGCCGGCCAGCGGCGAGTCACGACGATCAGCGGCTCATTCACGTTCATGAGGTGGAGACAACATCGCGTGCACCGGCAGCGGACTCGGTCTCACGGCCGCGCCGGATCCGGCGGTCCACAAGCAGCGCCAGCAGCGCTGACGCCAGGATCGCCGCGCTCAGCACCAGCACAGCCACGGGGAATCCGCCGGTCGCCTCGCGGATGATGCCCGTCACCTGAGGACCGAAGTAGCCGCCGATATTGCCGAGCCCGTTGATGGTGGCCAGCCCCGCCGCCAGCGCCGCCCCGGAGAGGAACGTCGACGGGATCGACAGCTGGATCGGCATACAGCAGTACAGCCCGATCCCCGCGAGGCAGAACCCGACGAAGGCCACGAACGGCTCGTGCAGGAACAGCCCGGCGACGCAGAACCCCACGGCGGCGAGGACACCTGTGATGGCGAAGTGCCGGATCCGCTCCTGCTTCCGGTCAGAGTGACGGCACCACCACAGCATCGGTCCGACCGCCAGCAGCGGTGGAATCAGGGCGACCCACCCGACCGCGATATTCGACAGCCCGAACTGTTTGAGGATCTGCGGGATGAAGAATTGGTAGCCGAAAAGGCTGAACGCGTACAGGATGTACACCACCACGAGCGCCGCGACGCGCGGATTGGCGAGACCGCGAAAGAAGGAATGTTTGGCTTCGCCGCCGAGCGACGTCCGCTCCTTGGCGAGTTCGCTCTCGAGCCAGGCCCGCTCATCGGGGTTGAGGAACTGGGCGTCGGCGGGCCGATTGCGGATGATGCGGTAGAAGAAATAGCCCAGGATCACCGGTGGCAATCCGGTGATGAGGAACATCCACCGCCAGCCGGACATGCCCGCGACGCCTTCCATCGCGTCGATGATGTGCATCGAGATGGGGGTGCCGATGCCGGAGAGCGGGACGGACACGATCATCAGCGAGATCGCCGCGGCACGCCGGGAGGACGGGATCCACGACGCGAGGAAGAACAGCATCGCGGGCGAGAACCCGGCCTCGGCCACGCCGAGTAGCAACCTGAGCACCACGAGGCTGCCCGGGCCGGCGGCTGCGGCGGTGATCATGGTGACCAGGCCCCAGCTGACGATGATGCGGGCGACCCAGACCCTGACGCCCACCCGGGAGACGATGTAGTTGCTCGGGATCTCGAACAGCGAGTACGTCCAAAAGAAGACGCCGGCGACGAGCCCGTAGATGGCCGGGGTGATGCCGAGTTCGTCGTTCATGGTCAACGCGGCGACCGAGAGGTTGAGTCGGTCGAGGTAGAGCGCGAAATAGCAGAGGATCAAGATCGGCAGGAACCTACGGAGGACTTTGCGGACGGTTCTGGTGCCGATGTCCGTGGTTGTCGTCATCAGTTGACCTCCTTGTCAACCTGGCGTGCCCGCTATGGCTAGCCCGGCAGCCGTCCGTGCTCCAGCACGGTGGCGAGATGTTCGGGGGAGGGCGGCAAGGCCACAGCCGTGACGAGCACGGCGGCGATGCCTTTGGGAAGCTGGTGCGGCGGTGGCAGCTCGCGCCCGAGTGGGGAGTGCAGGACCAGCTTCGGCGCGGTGTTCTCGGCGAGTGCGGTGAGCGTGGCCGCCAGCTGTTCCGGTGGTTGCCGCAGCACCGTGTTCAGCAGTGGCATGACCAGATCGGCGCCCGCGTCGCAGTACTGGTGGAGCCGGTCGCGGCAGCCGGCGGGGTCCTGCTCGAGGCCGTCGGCGCGAGCGACGAGCGCCACGTCGAGTTCGGCGCGGACGCGGGTGATCGTGGCGGTCATGTCCCTGGGCGGGCCGCCGTCCGCCGGCGTGTCGGCGACGATCACCGCGGCGGCTCCGGCCTCCGCCAGCCGGGAGCACGTGCCGACCGGGTCACCGAAGCCGTCTTCACCGTCCACGATGACCGGTATCGACACGCTGGCACAGATGTGCCGCACATAGTCGGTGTAGACGGCGGCACCGTCGCGCGGAACCGCAGGCGCGTTGAACCGCCCGCGCCCCACCGCCCCGCCGGACACGAAGACGGCGTGTGCACCGGCGTTGGCGGCGTGCCTCGCCGAGAGCGGATCGTGACAGCCAGGAACGATGACCGGGGCGGTTTCCAGCGCGGCCCGCAGAGCGCTGGGGCCGGACAGGACAGAACGAGTGTGAGCATGCATTGCGACTCCGTGCGCCGGGTCGATGACGTGACGTTGAGGGCGGGGCTACTTCGCCCGATACGCCGCGTAGCGGCACCACGCGTCCCAGACGGCCTGCTTGACCGAGGCCGCGGCGTTGCTGAGGTAGTTGCTCTCGATCTGAGCCAGCACCGCTGAGATGTCACCGGTGAAGTCGACGCCGACCAGCAACTCGGAGAGCCAGTTGCGCACGAGGTGGCTGACCGCGCTGGAGTCCACCTCGGTGATCTCACCGGTGTCGCTGTCGAGCCGCAGGGTGACAGAGACGTATTCGTTGATGGCCCTGACAGCGGAGACCTTCGGCGCCTTCGCGTAGCCGACGACGATCACACTGCGGGAGGCGTTCATTGCGGTAGTTTCGCATCGCACTGGGCCTGTTCCAAGCCGCGGCGCGGTGAGGACGGTGATGGACATGGCTCACACCGCTTTCTGTTCCGCGATGCCCGGGTCGAAGCCGGAGTCCGGCGGAAGGAACTCGTTGACGGGCGAGCCCAGGAAATCCGGTGTTTCCCCGTTGTCGTGCAAGCCGACAGCGAAACCGGAGATGGTCGGATCGTGCTGCATGCCCGGCGTGTGCACCTCGACCACGGTGCAGGGCAGTTCGGACTTGTTCCAGGCCCAGTGCACCTCTCCTGCGGGAATCCGCAGGAAGTCTCCGGCCTTCAGCTGGAATGCGCGATCGCCGATGAAGATCCAGAGCTCCCCGTCCTTGAGCCAGTTCAGCTGCTCGCAGGCGTGGGTGTGTGGCTCGGAGTGATAACCGGCGGGACGCGTCGCGATCATCAGCGACGACGAGTTCCCGTACACGGCGCGCGTACGGAGCGTCGAGTCGCCGACAGCCGCGACGGCATCGGGAACGGAATCACCAGAAACATAGATGGACACCAAAATCTCCCTTTGTCGCGTCAGCGCGAACTCAACCGCGGCGCGAGCTGCGACGCGACCAAGGGAGAGGAAGCCACTCATGATGGGTGTGGAGCGAGCTCCTGCTCGCCAGCGCCACATCGTCGGCTTCCGCTATTGGTGGAAGGCATGATAGGCACGCCGCACCGGACGCCGCAAGAGGCCGATCGTGGGAGGCTCGGATCAGGCTGTTGGTGCGTCAGGCGCGGGGTGACGCGACGGGGCGCTCTGGATGCCCACGACACTCCACAATGGACACCCTGCCCCGCAGCCGACGAGAGGTGCATCGTGCACCAGCACCACAGTCGGGGGAATCGGCAATCAGCGGCTGGCCGACCGGCTCGGCACGGGCGTGGGCACCGGGTCGAACGTGACGACGGGGTCCGCGTCGGCGCAGCTGGCCGACCTTCGGGCGCGTGTCGCCGCGATCGTCGGGTGGGGAATGGGCACTGGCCTCAACGACTCGGCCACCGGCGCCTACGTCAGCATGCGTGTCTCGATCTCCCTCGACGGGGGCACCACGTGGAGCAACGGAGAACCATCCCGTGACCAGGTCGGCAACACGAACAACCTGGGCCAGTCCAGGCGGCGCTGGTCGATGTCGCCTCACCACCTGTTCTCCGGAACCCCGACAGGCGCCGTGCATGTGCGCGCGGAGCACGCGTCGAGCCTGGTCTCGACCGACGGTCTCAACCCTGCATTCTACTTCGGGCGGGTGACGGCGATGATGGTCCCGATCGGCTGATCTCCTTGCCGCGCAAGGCAATGGGGCGAGTGACACGCTGACTCGATGGTCGTGGCGACACATCGGAGGTCGCCACGATGCCGTCCACAGTAGACATCTATGCCGACTACACTCGGATGTTCGAGCGCTCCGCCGGGCAGCACTGGAACCCCACCGAGGCCGAGGGCCAGTGGGCGTGGGAACCCCTGTCCGACATCGAGTCGAAGATCCGGTGGGGCCACCCCGCGACGTGGGGCAGCGAGCCGCACCCGTACTGTCGCTTTGCGGCGAACGCAAATGGCTTCTGGACGATGTTGCGGCCAACCTGCAGGCAGGACGCGTCGACAGCCAGCAGGGTGCCGACCTGGTCGAGCTGGGTGATGACGGCTGGCCGATCGAGGACGAATCCGATGCCGAGGAGTAACACCCCGGGGACGTGCGGCGGTTTCATATCCGCCATCGGGTGCACGTCAATGATCTCCTCGCCGACCAGGAAGTTGAACCACTGGCGCAGTTGCGCGTAGCGGGTGGCGACGGTGGACGGCTTGTGCTTGTCGAGAAGCTCTGCGAGCCACATCTTGACGTGCGTGCTGTCGACCTCGTCCCAATCGTCTGGTGGGACGGACTGCTGATCGAGCCACGCTACGAAGAGTTCGACGGACTCGAGGTGGTTGCCGATGGTGCGGTGCGCCTTGTTCTGGGCGCGGAGGGTTCTGCGGAACTCGCGGACGAGGGGGTAGAACCGGTGGTTCGTCTCCATGCTCGAAACACTCCAATGAGGGTGTCACCGAGCGCTGTGCAAGCTGGTCGAGACGGTTCGAGTCTGCGTTTCCGCAGGTAGATCGGTGTTTGTGGAGGTTAGGGGACCTTACTCGAACACAAAAGACCAGGTCAGGGCCCTGGAAGAGCTCCGTGAGAAGCTTCCCAGCCTCGACGCGCCCGAGCCGCGGTCGATCAAGCGCGACCGCCCCGGCCGCGCCCGGCAACTCGGCCCCGAGCAAGTTGAGCAACTGATCGCCGACTACCGGTCCGGCGCGACGGTGTACGAACTCGGTGACCGGTTCGGCATCGAACGGCGGACGGTCAGCAACATCGAACTCGATCTCCACCGGCACGCCCTGGCGGACCTCCATGACATTCGGGCTGTAGCCGCCCCGGACAGTGACCTGGACCCGCTGCACCCCGCCGCTCACCGCGGCCGCGCGGGCGCGACGCAGGGCGAAGAAGTACCGCCCCACGGCGGCGATGGCTGCAACGGCGACCACGACGACGAGGTCAACGGTCGACATAAGCAACTCCTTGGCGCCACGCTCAGGGATCAACAAGCGCCAGCAGCCGGTGATGACCTGCCCAATGTCGCCATCACCGTGCTCACCTCTCTCGACTATCAACTGTTCGCGCGCATACCCACCCCGGGTAGGGACCTCGGGCACCCCACAGGGGGCAGGAGGTCCCTATTCGCAGCTGTGGTGAGGACGACCGTGATTGGTGCAAGGACCTGCGCACACACGAGGTGCGACATGCACGTTTGTGGGGCACGCAATCGGCCGGCCTCGCTGAGGAGGTCCTGATGACCACCTCACACGACCCGCGCAACCGGGCCGACAACCAGCATCGGCCTCAACCGGGCAAACCCAAAGGACACAACGGACACCGCTGGATGATGATCGCCTGCTGCATCCCGATGCTCGCCATCGCGATCACGTTGGTCGCGACTGGCGTGGTGAACAGCGGCTTCTTGATCGCGGCCGTGATGTGCACCGTGATGATGGCGCTGATGATGCGCGGCATAGGCCACGGCGATAGGCAGTAAGAATCAATATTTCAGGTGAGGAACCCCACGATGATGTTTTGGTACGGCAACGGGATGAGCGGATGGGGATACGCGCTCATGACCGTGGGTTTGGTGCTGTTCTGGGCCCTGGTAATCCTTGGCGTGGTAGCCCTGATCCGCTACCTGACTCGCGCTGCGCAGGGCCCTGAACGAGCGGACACGCCGCGTCCAACGCCTGAACAGGTACTGGCCGAGCGATTCGCTCGCGGGGAGATCGACGAGCAGGAATACCAGAACCGGCTGGCCACGCTGCGCAGCAGTACGCATTCGAGAGCGTCGTGAACGACCCGCCGCGAGATCCCAATTCCGTGTCAACGGCCAGGCCGTCCACGACGCTGCTAGGCGGCGGGCGATCTGCTGCCCACGTTTTCTCTACTGTCCCAGCAGCGTGGTCATTTCGTCGATCTCTTTGCCCTGCCGGTCGATGATGTCCTGGGCAGATGCCGTGGCCAGGAAGTAACTCCCATTGCGGAGTTGAGCCTCGGCCATCTCGACGGCGCCTTGGTGGTGCTCGATCATCGCGCGTAGCCACAGCTCGTCGAGCTCCCGGGCCGTGGCCTGTGCGAG
>NZ_JBEYXW010000037.1:0-59618 GCF_040645195.1 Saccharomonospora sp. NPDC046836 | reverse complement strand
TGCCCCGGCAAGCCGGGGCATAGAGCGCGAATTGCGCAAGCGCAATTCGGATTCCGGCGCAAGCGCCGGAATGGAATTCCGTAAACGGAATTCCCGACGGAAGGCAATTCGCGCAAGCGCGAATTCGAGGTGATCGCGCAAGCGCGATCACCCAGGCTGGCTACGAGGGAAAGGTGCATCACGCGCGGGCCTGTGTAGGGCTTGAGGTTCCTACCCCCCACCCCCGCGACGGGAGTGACGGACCGACGGCCCGGTCGGGCGCCGGCCTCACCGAAGTGACGGGCTCCGCTGCGCTCCACCCTGACCACTCCCCCACCCTCGAAACCGGCCGCTCACGTTCACGAATACCCCGCCAGCATACCCTATGAACCGTGCATGCGGGGCGGGATTCAGCCAAGAATCAGCCTACAGGGCGAACCTGTCGCGTGGGTGATGCATCAGGGGTGCCGGGTGTGTAAAGTCTGGGACCAGACACCACCACCCCGGCCCGCCACTCACCGCGCCGGACTCTCATTCCTATTACGCGTCGCATTCCGCGAAAAGGAGAACACGGGAATGGCCGTGAAACTGCGTGAACACCAGATTGAGGCCGTAGCCGCCATCGCGCGCGGCCTCGATATCCCGCCGGGCGGCATTCCCTGGAATGGTCTGCGCGGGCAGGTGCACGCAGCGTGCGGAACAGGAAAGACCATCATCGCGGCGGCCTCCGCAAAGCGGATCGTGCCCAAGGGACGCATTCTCGTAGTGGTGCCGACCCTGGATCTCCTGGCGCAGACCGTGAAGGCGTGGAGCGAGGCCGGGCACAAGGGGCCGGCGGTCATGGTGTGCTCGCCGCTGGACGACCCGGAACTGTGGCACCTGGGCGTCCGCTCCACCACGAACCCCGTACAGCTGGCGCTGTGGCACTCCACAGGGCCGGTGACCATCTACGCCACCTACGCCTCGCTGGGCGTGCTGGTGGAGGCGTTCGAGGGCGCCTACGGGCAGAAGCTCGCGCCGGTGGACCTGGCGGTGGTCGATGAGGCGCACAGGACGTCGGGCTCGATGGGTAAGGCGTGGGCGGACATCCACGACCAGACGAAGATCCCGGCGTACCGCCGGCTGTACCTGACGGCGACGCCGCGGATCTGGGAGGAGCGGCTGAACCGCGAGGTCGCCGAGGGGGTGCGTGACCCGCTGCCGCGCGAGATGGCGGCCTCCATGGACGACGAGAAGGTCTTCGGGCCGGTCCTCTACAAGCTGTCGTTGGCGTCGGCGGTGTCCCGGAAGCTGCTGGCGCGGTACCAGATCATCGTCCTGGAGCTCCAGGACCCGGTCGTCACGCCCGAGCGGCTGATGGGCGAGGAGCGGCACACCGAGGAGGTCCGCGGGCAGCGCCTCGGGGCGCTCCAGGCCGCGCTGCTGCACGCGATGGAGCAGCACAACCTCCAGACGTGCATCACCTTCCACCACCGGACCATAGAGGCCGCGGCGTACGCGGAGGGCCTTCAGCGCGTGGCCAAGCGGCTGCACGCGGACCAGCCCGAGAAGTACCCGTCGGAGATCTGGGCGGACTGGCTGTGCGGTGAGCACGTGCCGGAGCGCCGGCGGGAGGTGCTGGGCAAGTTCGGTTCCACCGCCCGGCGCGCGGTGCTCTCGAACTGCCGCGTCCTGGGGGAGGGCGTGGACATCCGGGCCGTGGACTCGGTGGCCCTGCTGGACCCCAAGGGCGCGCCGCACGACATCGTTCAGGCGATCGGCCGCGCGCTGCGCCAGAAGCCCGGGCAGGGAAAGCTCGCTTCTCTGATCGTGCCGGTATTTCTCCAGCCTGATGAAAGCCCGGAAGATATGTTCACTTCCGGTTCGTATAAGCCGTTGGTGAAGGTTCTTGAGGGTCTGCGGGCTCACGATGAAGAGGCCGTAGAATTGCTAGCCATTCCGCAGGAGCCTCAGAAAGACGTCGCGCAGCCCTCCGAGTACATCGGTGCCGCGCCCGCCGATAACGAGGAAGAAACCCGCCTCCTGCTCCGGTTTGCGGCTCCGCGTGATCCGGTGATGGTCGCGAACTGGGTTTCCTTCAACGTGATCGACACGGAGCGGCAGGACTGGGCGCGCGGCTGGGCGAAGCTCAAGGAGTACGCGGAGCGGGTTGGGAACGCGAATGTGCCGTACGAGCACAAGGAGGGCGCGTTTCCGCTGGGGACCTGGGTCGCGGAGCAGCGACGGGCGTACGGGGCGGGGCAGATGAACGGCCGGCGGGCGGCGCGGCTGGAGAAGCTGGGCATGGCCTGGTCGGCGGCCGACGCGCGGTTCCAGGAGAACCTGGCAGCGGCCCGGGTGTACTTCGCGGAGCACTGGACGCTGTGCGCTCCCCGGGCGGCGGCCGCGCTCGACAAGCCGGTGGGACAGTGGCTGTCCAACCTGCGCCGTCCCGGTGCGCTGGAGGGTCACCCGGAGTGGGAGGCCGCGCTCCTGGCCGTGGACGAGGACTGGAACCCCTCGTGGCCGACCGAGTGGCAGCGGCACTACGCGACGCTGCGCGAGCTGGTGCGTGACGAGGACGGCCCGGCGGAGGTCCTGCCCGGCTTCACCGTGCACGGCATGGACGTCGGCAAGTGGCTGGCCCGGCAGCGGAAGCCCGAGGTGTGGGCGGCCCTGGCCGACGGGCAGCGCGAGCGCTTGGAGGCCGTCGGCGTCACCCCGCTCGCCGCCGCCCCGGCCCCGGTGGAGCAGGCCGCGCCGACGGAGCCGTCCACGGCGCCCGTGAGCGCCTTCGAGCGGGGCGTTGCGGCCCTGGCGCAGTACAAGGCCCGCACGGGCTCTGTGACGGTCCCCAGGGGTCACGTAGAGGCGATGCCGGACGGGTCTGAAGTGAAGCTCGGGGTGTGGGTCATGAACCAGAAGAGCCGCCGAGCCAAGCTGACCGTCGACAAGCTCGCCGCGCTCGCCGGCCTCGGGCTGGAGTGGGCGGCCACGGAAGGAGCGGCGTGATGGGCACGAGCGAGCACGAGGCCGGGGAGCAGCGCGTGCGGGACGCCGTGCGGTGGCACGCCCGCACCAGGGCCTTCGCGGAGGCGGAGGACGTCATCTCGGCCGTGCTGTCCGACCTCGGCGTCCAGGAGGCGCGGGAGCGGGTGGAGGCGGCGGAGACGGAGATGGGCACGGAGCTGGGCGCCCGTCTCCAGTCGTTCCAGGACCGCTACGACCAGGCCGTGGCGGAAGGCGACGCGGACGGGCTCGCTGGGCTCTGCGCGGGCAAGCACGGCCGCTGGGGTCGGATCTGCGTGCTGCCCGACGGGCACGAGACCTCGATGGAGGAACCGCACTGGGGGCGCAACGGCGAAGGCCAGCCGGTCGCATGGGTGGGCAGCGCGCCCGACGACTGGTGAGCGGCGAAGGGCCTCCGGGGCGCAGGGCGGCCCAGGGCCCTTGGTTGAACCTGGGCCAGCGATGCTGCCCCCCCCAGGCCCAACACCCACTGGGGTGCGGGTGCCCTGAGCTGCGGCATCGCACTGGTGTGCGTGTAGGCCCTGGGATCTTCGGGGCGCTCCCCCGACATGACGCCCGTACCGGGCCCAACCATCCGACCGGCCCGGCAAGACATGTGACGAGAGAGGGCACCGCGCCGTCCCCGCGCTCAGGCTCCTCGGTCAAGAACAGGCGGTGCCCGTTCAAGCCGCGGGCGACTCTGTAATCAGCGCCTCCAGGAGCCTTGGGGGTTGTGCTCCGGCATTTGGCGGGGGTGAGCGAGTCGAGCGTTCGCCGCCTGGGCCAACCAGGTGGCCCATCGGTCGATGAACTCGTCCAGGTCTCCGATGGCGAGGGGCGTGAAGGGCCAGGCCACCTGGTGCATGCCGATCGTCGGGCTGATGGCGGTGCGTGACTCGACGTGAGGGTCCAGGGCAAAGGGTGCCGTGGTGCTCGCCACGGAGCGGAACGGGGTGTCCATGAAGGCCGTCTCGAACCACTGGTACTCGGCCTCCATCTGGGCGTCGGCGTACCAGAGGGAGTGGCTTCGCCCGTCGTACCCGTGCTGGTTGGCGGGGACCTTCAGCGAGAGCGTGGCAGAGGCGATGACGTCGAACGGTGCCGGTGTCGACTCGGCACGCCAGGACTCGGCGGCGGTCTTCCTCGGTCTGGACAGGGTCAGCTCGGCGTCGTTGATTCGGATGGTCCACCCGCCCTGCTGGCCCTTGTGGACCTTCGCGTTCGGAGCGGCGTTCGTCAGGGTCGTGAGGAAGGAGTCGGCGATGAAGGCGAAGGAGGTCGTGGCGGCCTCGAACAGAGCACTGCGCCGGTCGGTCTCGGTGGCGTGTGCCGAGGCCCGGCGGTCTTCTTGGGCCTGGCGTGAGACGGCGCCCTGGTTGGCCTCCGCGAGCGCGGCCAACCCACCGGAGAGCGCGGCGGCGGAGATCCGTCCCAGCCGGGCGAGCACGTTGCCGGCCGCGGGGCGTGCCTGGGGCGCCTTGTAGAGGCATTCGGTGATCAGCGCGGCCAGCAGAGGCGGAGCGGTAGCAAGGGGCGGTGGGGTTCCGTGCAGGTGCTGGTCCTGGTAGTCATGATCGTTCGGCCCGGTGAAGGGCAGGGTGCCCTCCAGGAGCTCGTAGGCCAGGATACCCAGGGCGTAGACGTCGCTGGCGCTGGTGGCCCGCTGGTTCTTCCAGCGTTCGGGAGCCATGTACGGAAGGGTGCCGTGGAGTTTGAAGGTGCGCTGCGCGGTGCTCGCTTCGGCGTAGCGGGCGATGCCGAAGTCGGCCAGGCACCAGTGGCCCCTGAGCAACAGGATGTTCTCCGGTTTGAGGTCGCGGTGGACGACCTTCCGGTCCTTGAGGTCGGCGAGCGCTTCGGCGACGTCGGATAGGACAGCGACCGCCTCACTGAGGGGCAGCCGGCGGTGGGCCTGGAGGTGGTCACGCAGCGACTTCGTGGCCCGGGGCATCACCAGGGCCCACTCATTCTCGCGCTCGCCGCTGTCGATGACCGGGACCACGTTACGGACGCCGTCCAGGTCGGTGAACAGCATTTCGCGCTCGGTTCCCGGAGCCTTGGGTACGAGCTTCACCGCCGCCTTCTCGCCGTCGGTGCTCACCGCCTCGTACACGGCCCCGAAGCCGCCACCCCCGATAAGGGCGCCGACGGCCCATTCCTTGTTCAGTGCCAGTGTCATGGTGCGCATTGTCTCCATCGTCAACTGCTGCCCTACGAGGTCTGGTTCGCCCCGCTTCTATAGTCTCAGGCCCCGATGACCGTCTGGTCCACGTCGAATACGCCCGGGGCTGGAACCGCCGGCGGCGTGGTGCCGGCGGTGAGCTCGCCAAGACGGCCGCCACTGCGTGTGAAGTAACGGCCGAGTTCGGTGAGCTGCCGACGGGCAGCGGTCGGCTTCGCAGAGGACCACTTCGGCAGAGCTTCGGGGGCGTGACAGCGTCTGGGGCCTGGGTAACCAGGTGTTGTCCGGGGGTAGAGCGTGGCGCCTGAGCGGACAGGACCAATCAATCGGATGGCGTGACGTTGCTGGTGGCAGAGTCGTTAGCCCGCCCGTGAAGATCACCTTGATGCGTACCGCCGCCGCCCTCGCCGTGGCCGCCCTTCTCCCCATCTCGTCCTCCGCCGCCGCCGAGACGAGCGAGGCTGGCCCGACGGTGTTGCCGATCGACGCTGCCGTGGCCGCTCTCCAGTCCGCCGACGAATCCAGGACCGGATACTCCCGGACCGCGTTCAAGCACTGGACCGCCGGCGACAACCCCACGGACGGCTGCAACACCCGCCAGGAAGTCCTGCTCGCCGAGGCCACCATCGCGCCCGAGGTCGGGCCCCGGTGCACCATCACCGGGGGCACCTGGTTCTCGTACTACGACGAGGCCACCGTCGAGGGGGCTCGCGGCCTGGACATCGACCACATGGTGCCCCTGGCCGAAGCCTGGGACTCCGGGGCGTCGGCCTGGACAGCCGCTCGCCGCGAGGCCTACGCCAACGACCAGGGCCAGGCGTCCTCGCTGGTCGCGGTCACCGCACGCACCAACAGGTCCAAGAGCGACCAGGACCCCGCCGAGTGGCTGCCGCCCGCCCCCGGAGCTCTGTGCCGGTACGGCGCGGAGTGGACCGCGACCAAGCTGCGCTGGAACCTCACCATCGACGAGCAGGAGAAGACCGCCCTCCTCGACATCGCCTCCTCCTGCGACGGCACCACCGTCACCTACACCCCCGCCCCCTGAGCAACAGGGCGCCCGACCCATGCCTGGTGGGTGGGAGCGACACGGAGCTGCTCTCGGAGGCGGCCGAGTAGCACTCCTACGCGGGTGCGGCCCTCCAGGACCTGCAGTCCGCTGTGCGTCGGGTCCAGGAGGCGCCGGTCGATGAGGAGCGGCGGGCGCATCCAGGTCCCGTGCTCCTCCCAGTGCCGGCCCACCTCTGGAGGGCGGACGGTGACCCAGTGCACGGGGTGCTTGGCGTAAGCCTCGATGCAGTCGGCGTCGGTTGCCCCGGTGGGCATGTCGTCGAAGTCGGCTGCGGAGAGGGTTTCCAGCCGCCAGGCGATGTGCCGTAGGTCGAGGTGGCCGTAGTCGTGGAGGAAGGGGGCGTTGTCGCCGTGGTCGAAGAGGAACTGCTCCAGGACGTCGTCCGGCCAGTCCAGCGTGGCGAGAGCGGGGTCGGCGCGGAAACGGCTGTAGCTAATGTTCTCCTCTCGGCGGCGCGTCATCACCGGCTGCAGGTCGCTGAGCTTCATTTCCCCAGGTGTACGGCCTCGGTACTGGTGGGCTCTCGTATTCAACCGTCGTTGATTCCCTGCGACCCCAGCCGGATGGTGACTGTGCGTGGTCGTCAGTAGACGAATCGACTGCAGGGCTGTGCCTAAGGGTTGTCCCGCAAATGATCTTCGGGTCGCCTCGGGTATGGGGGAGGCCGTTGTGCGGACCGCCGGTTTATCCGGTGAGGGCGAGGTTGTGCATGCGGGCGATGCCGAGCATGGCGTGATGGACGCCGTCGCCCTTCAGGCGGCAGTCGCGGAGGATCTTCCAGGTCTTCATGCGGGCGAAGACGTGCTCGACGCGGGCTCGAACCTGCTTGTGGGACTTGTTGTGTTCCTCTTTCCAGTCCGGGAGTCCGGCCTGTCCGCGCTCTCGGCGGTGCGGGATGACGAGTCCGGTGCCCGGGTAGCCGCCGTCGGCGATCGTGAGGGTCTTGCCGACGGCGGCCTTGGCGCCGGATTCCTCCCATGCCTTGCAGTCGTTGCGGTTGCCGGCGAGCGGCCGTCCGACCACCACGACCAGGCGGGTGTCGGCGTCGATGACGACCTGGTGGTTGGTGGAGTACCGGTAGTTCTTCGACCGCTCGGCGATGGTGTGATCCCGGGTGGGGACCAGTGTGCCGTCCACGATGAGCACGGTGTCCTTGGCGAATCGCTTGCGGGGCTGGAGCGCGAGCATCGGTCCGAGGTGGTCGATGATCCGGTCCGCCGCCGACTTCGACACCCCGAACAGCGGGGCGAGCTGCCGCATGGTCAGGTTTGTGCGCCAGTACGCCGCGACCAGCAGTGCCCGGTCCTCCAGGGGCAGGCTCCACGGCCGGCCCTTGCGGACCGCGTCCGCACCCTCGCGACGCAGCACCGTCACCAGCTTCCCGAACTGCCTCGTGCTCAGCCCGCTGAACGGGGCAATCCAGGACGGCTCCGACGCCGTGATCACACCAGCCACGCCAAGATCATCTCATCTGTGACCAGCAGTTACGGGACAGCCCTTACGAGCTCGTGCATGGTTGGCGGTAGCGCGTCGAGACCTTGATCGTTGATCATGATCCGTGTGGTGGGGAACCGGGCGCGTGCAGCAATCATCCGTAGCCAGCGGATCACCGGGCTGACGCCCGACGTGATCGCAGAACTCATCACCGAAATCGGCCCGTTGTGGCACGAGCGGCACCAGGCCGTGCTGACGTCACGCCCTCGCCGCCGGGCCGTCGGTGCCGGGGCCAAGCACAAGCTGGTCTTCGTCGACCGCCTGTTGGCCACGCTGGTGCACCTCCGTCATGGCGCCACGCATGACGTGCTGGCCTGCTGGTTCGGTGTCGACCGCTCCACCATTACGCGTGCGATCGGTGAAGTGCGGCCGCTGCTGGCGATCCGGGGCTGCACCGTCGCGCCCGACATCCGACTGCGCACGCTCGCCGAGGTCGTCGCCCATCTCGGCGCGAGCGGGCAGACCGGGATCATCGACGGGACCGAGGTCCGGGTGCGTCGTCCGGCCGCCGGACGCAGGGACCGGGAGAAGTTCATCTCCGGGAAGAACAAGCAGAACGCCGTGAAGTCGATGGTCGTCACGGACGCCATAGGGAGGCTGTTGTTCTGCAGCCCGGCCGAGCCAGCCAGCTGCGCGGACATCACGCACGCCCGGAAATTGGGCCTGGTCAAGCTCCTGGCCGACGGGCCCGCCGTGGAAATCCTCGCCGATGCCGGTTACCAGGGCCTGGGCGCCCAGACCGGCGGCCGCGTGGTGACACCACCGCACCGCAAGTTCAAGAAGAACCCGCCCCAGTGGTACGAGGAGATGTACGAACGGCAGCGCAAAGCGCACTCCTCACGCCGCATCCGGGTCGAACACGGCATCGGCCATCTGAAGAACTGGCGATCCCTCGCACGACACCACGGCCGCCGTGAGCACATGAGCGACATCGTCCAAGCTGTCGCCGGACTACTCTCCCACCAGCAGACCGCCACGATGGCCAGAGATACGCGAACGTGAACACACCGGCCAATCCGCAGCCCTCGACGCGCTACCGCCAACCATGCACGAGCTCGTTAGCGGAGCTCGGCGGTGATCCTCGGGGCTCCGTAGGTGCCGTCCGATTTCCGGTGCACCGCCCGTATCCGGGCGGCCAGACGGGCGTCGGCCCCCTGCCGGGCGGCCCGGTCCGTAGCCGTCCGGCGCCAGTACTAGAAGCTCGAGCGGCTCACGCCGAGGATGCTGCAGAGCCGCTTTACGCCGTAACGGCGCTGGAGGTCGGCGACACACTGGAGCGGGTTCACCAGCGCGTCTCCCCGGCGAAATACTTCGCCGCTTTGCGCAGTATCTCCCGTTCCTCCTCCAGCTCACGCACCTTCTTCCGCAAGGCGGCGTTCTCGGCCTCCAGCGGCACCGACGGCAGGGCTGGTTCCTGCGTCCACCGCCCCCGGGGACGGCTCACCCCGGCCGCCCGGACCCAGTCCCGCAGCGTCTCCGGGTTGATCCCCAGATCGGCGGCGACCGACCTGATCGTCGCTTCCGGCCGCGACTCGTACAGCGCGACCGCATCCGCCTTGAACTGCGGCGGGTAGTTCTTCATGACCACGAGATGTCCGTTCTCAGATCCTCAGGATCCAGTGTCTCGTGTGTTCAACATCAGGGGTCAAGGCCCGATCACCTCGGCAGGCTGAGAGCCCCTGCCGAGCCACAGGCCGTCCCGTGGACAGCCCGCACGTCATGCGGAGCGCTCCGGTAGCGGTGCGACGGGGACGCAGTGCGTGGTGTCCTCGGGCACACCGGTGTGTTCCACGCCGTCGTCATCGCGATAGGACCACGCGAACGGCACACCTCGCGCCGTCATCACGTCGGGGCCGTCCATGAGCTGGAAGTGCAGGTGCGGCTCGGACGAGTTGCCGGAGTTGCCGCATTCAGCCATCTCCTGGCCAGCCGTCACCCGGTCGCCCGGAGCCACCCGCAGCGAGCCGCGTCGCAGATGTGCGAAAGCCGCGTACGCGCCGTCGCCGAGGTCCAGGATGATGTGGTTGCCCATGAGGTGGCACGGCCAGCCGAGACTGCGAACGAAGCCTTCCAGATAGAGGAAGAGGAAGGCGGGGAACGACATGCGCGACAGGTGGTCGCGTTGTCGGCCCGCAGTCGCGACGACGACTCCGTCGGCGGGCGCGAGCAGCGGCATGCCGAAGGTGGGGTAGAGGCGAGGGCTCCGGGCGAGTGGCCAGAGCCAGCGGAAGGGTGGGGCCTGCGGCGCGCTCCGCTCACCTCTGCCCTCGGGTACGTACTTAAGATCGATGGCGTACGTCTGCGCGTGGCTGTGCGTGTGGCTGGGGACCTTCGTCGCCGGGCCGTTGAGCGCCAGCCAGCGTCCGGTGACGGGGAGTCGGAGAAGGACCGGCTCGCGGTCCAGGGGCGGGCGCTGGGCACGGATCAGTGTCACGCGCATGACCTGGCCGATGATCAGCAGCGCCACGCCGGTGTACCAAAGCGGGCCGGTCCCCTGTGCGTTCACCACGAGGCACAGGGCGCCGGCGGCGAACACCAAGCCATAGCGCTTCCACAGGATCACGGGCATGTGCACCTCTTCGCAGGTGTGTCAGTGCGGTCATTGTCCGCATCCTGCCATGCTGGAGCAGCAGGTTCCGACGGGTCGGTCGTCATGCGGATCCGAGGGGGGCCAACTGCTGGCTGGCCAGTCGTCGGTAGGTGGGGTCGCCGGCCATCAGCTCTGGGTGGCTGCCGCGGGCCCTCAGTCGGCCTTCCTCGATCACGAGGATGTGGTCGGCGCCCACGGTGGTGGAGACGCGATGGGCGATCGTGAGGACCTGGCAGGTGGCGCCGATGGTGGTAAGGGCGGAGCGCAGGGCGGTCTCGGAGTCCGAGTCGAGGTTTGACGTGGCCTCGTCGAGAAGCAGGACCGCAGGGCGGGTCAGCAGGGCCCGGGCGATGGCCAGGCGCTGCCGCTGGCCGCCGGAGAGCCCTGTGCCGCCCTCTCCGAGGGCAGTGTCGAGGCCGTCTGGCAGGGTGGCGATGACGTCGGTGAGATGGGCCGCCTCCACGGCCTGGGCGATCTCCTCCGCTGTGGCGTCGGGCCGCGTGTAGACGAGGTTCTCGCGGACCGTTCCCCGCATGAGCGGGGAGCCCTGCTCGACCAGGCCGATGCGGGAGCGGAGTTCCCGGAGCGGCAGGAGGGAGATGTCTTCGCCGAAGAGCCGGATCCCCCCCTTGTCTGGGTCGTAGAAGCGTTCGATCAGATGGAACAGTGTGGATTTACCGGCGCCTGACGGCCCGACGATCGCGGTGATGCCGGTGGCGGGGAGCGTGAACGAGACGTCGTCGAGGGTCGGCGAAGCGGTGTCGGAGTAGCTGAAGGTGACGTTCCGGAACTCAACGGCGGGGAAGTCGTCGGACTCGTCCAGGTTCGGCGTCGCCACGAGGCCCGCAGAGATCTCGGCGGTCTCCTGGTCGACGGTGGCGAGGTCGTTGACACGGTCGATGGCGGCCCGGCCCTGCTGCAGCTCCCCCAGCGACATGAAGAACATCACCAGCGGCGAGACGAGGTAGAAGAGGTACATGATGAAGGAGGTGAGGTCCGCAGCGGAGAGTGCTCCGGTGGCCGTGCGCGCCATCCCCCAGGCGATCACCACCGCGAGGGAGACCTGCGTGCCCACGTTCATCGCGGGCATCAGCATCGCCGACAGACGGGTCACGCGGATCCCGCTGCCGCGCGCGGCCTTGGCGAGCGTCTCGATCCGCTCGGCTTCGCGGCGCTCGGCGCCGGAGGCCTTGACGGTGGTGAGCGCGCCGAGGACCCGAAGGAGCCCAGAGCCGTAGTCGCTGGTGTCCTCCCGGTTCTGGACCGCGGCCTTTCGGACCGCTCTGGCCAAGATCAGCGCCAATGCGGAGGCGACACCGAGGCAGCCCGCGGTGACCAGGAGCAGTTGCCAGTCGATCCACGCCATGACGGCGATGCAGCCGACGGTGGTAAAACCGGCGGTGATCATTTGGGCGACCGACGAAGACAGGGCGACTCGGGCGAGCGAGGTGTCGGAGACGGTGCGGGTGAACACATCACCGTGCTCGAGCTTGTGAAAGGCCCGTATTCGCGAGTGGAGCAAACGCCCTGTGAGGGTGGAGCGCATGTCGAGGACTATGTCCTCGCCCGCCCGGCCGATCAGGTAGAAGTGGGTGGCGCCGAGGACCGCGTCGGCGACAAACAGGGCGGCGATGGACAGGATCGGCCAGGTCACCGACTGGTCCAGGGCGACAGCCTCGATCAGGTCGCCGATGAGGAGCGGCTGGACGAGGGTCGCGGCGGTGCCGCCCAGCCCGAGGAGGATGCCGACGATAAGGAGCACCCTGTGCCGTCGGACGATCGCGGAGAAGTTCACGACGGGGCCTGCCCGAAGGCGATGGCCACGATCGCCGCGACACTCGTGGCGAAGACGACGCCCAGAGCCACCGCCCGTCTGGTGAACCGCCCGTCCTCACGGAAAAACGCGGACATGCTCGGCGCGGCGAAGACGAACGCGACCGCGAACCACACCGCACGGTCTGCTGTCATCAGTGGATCCTCTCTTGTACTGCTGGCGTACACCGGCGTGGCTCAGGCGTTCTTGGTGTACGTGGTCAGGAACATCGGGTACTGCTCGGTGTACGAGGAGAGGCTCCAGTCGGCGTAGCGGCCTTCGGGGGCGAGCCCGGCCACCGCCGCGTACCGGTCGACCTCGTCGGGGGTCGTGAGGCGCGCCAGTTCACTGCCCACTCGGGTGCTGCCGTCGGACTCGTACCAGATGTGGGAGCACTGCCAGATCTCGGAGGAGAGCGTGGAGTGGGTCTGCAGCCCCGTCCCCGGCTCCGGGTAGGGCGTGAAGAGAGTGCAGCGGGCCTGGCCGTCGTGGAGCGCCTGAACCGCGGGGAGGTTTCCGGTCTCCACCACCAGCCGGCCACCGGGGGTCAACAGTTCGGCGGCGCGGCACACCGCCTCCTGCTGGTCCTCGGCACTGAGCAGCATCGACAGCGTTCCGCACACCACGTACACCAGGCCGTACTGGCGGGTGTCGGTATAGGTGCGGATGTCCGCATGCACCGGGACGACGTTCTCGCTCCCGGCCTCGGCCAGCTGGGCGAGCATTTCCGGGGACGAGTCGACTCCCATCACCTGGCCGGTCTTCTGGGAGAGCGGAAGGGCGATGCGCCCCGTGCCGACCCCGAACTCGAGGGTCCCGGCGCCCGGGTCGGGGTGGAGCCCGGCCAGGACGTCTGCCGTGGCCTGCGCGTCGCCTCCCTTGGGAAAGATCCGGTCGTACCACGTGGCGAACTGCGTGCCGTAGCCGATGTCTGCAACTGTGCTGGTCATGCGGAGTGTCACTTTCCCTTGGGCGATGTCCGGGGCCGGCGTGGTCCGGCGCGGGTCAGGTGGGCCAGTAGCCGCTCCGGGTCTGCATTGCTGAGCGGAGGAGGCGGACGCGCCCGTCGTCGGCCAGCTCGCCGAAGGTGAAGACCTCCATCTCGCTCGCCGGGCGTCCGTGCCGCGAGGGCACCATGGAGTAACGGACCGCGAATCGGTTCCCCTGGGAGAGCGCCGCGTGGATGTCCAGGGTGTAGTCGGGGCCTTTGTCGCGGGCGGCGGCGAGGGCCTGCAGGGCTGCCGGGCGCTGCAGCGAAGTGCCGTTGATGAACTGGACGGAGTCGGGGGTGTGGAACCGGTCGTATGCCTCTTCGAGGGACGCGTCCGGGTCCTTGGCCAGCTCCCCGAAGGTCGTGAGGTAGGCCGCCGGGTCCGTCGGAGCACCCTTCGGCACACCGACGGAGCCCGCACCGCTGTCCCAGGTCCCGTCGGAGCTGCCCCATCCGTAGGTCGACCGCGCGGTGGTGACGGTCGACGCTACGCGTCCGTCGTCAGCGAGGTCGGCGAACATCACTGTCTCGGTGTTGTGCCGCACCTGCATCACCAAAGGCTTGCTGATGGTGTAACGGGCGGCGGCGCGCGAGCCGTCCACCACGACATCGTGGATCCACAGCTCGTACGGCGTCTGGTCCGCCCGCCACTGCGAGAGGTTCTTCAGGACGCCGGCCCGGTCACGCTGCTTCCGGTTGACCACATGAGTGGCGTTCGGCACGTGGTAGCGGACCCAGACGTCCTCCACGCTCTGTTCGGAGGCGAACGCGTCGGCGGTGTAGGTGCGGAGATAGCCGACGAAGTCGTCGGCAGGGATGGGGGGGGTGGTCATGGCGCGTTCTCCAACACTGGTGCTCGGTGTGGCGGTGGTTCCCGGTGGTGTTCAGGCCGCCGCGAGGTGCGGGCCGAACCGGCGCATCGGGGTGTAGGGGGAGATGAACAGGGGCTCGGGTTCCTCATTGGTGTCGTGGCCCGCGGCCCGTACGACCGCGAACTGGAAACCCTTGACGTTCTCATCGCCCTGCTGGTCGCGGATCGTCTTGCGAATGAACTCGGCGAGGACCCGGTAGGAGGAGGTCTTCTGCACCTCCGTCGCGCCGGTCTTGGTGGCCTGCTGAAGGATGGCCGTGCACAGGTCGAACACGGATTTCTCCGGGCGGCGGGTGGCGAACCAGAACGCCTGGTGCATCTTCCTGGGCTCGATCATGTCGATCTCACTCCACTCGGACGTCCCGCCCGTGTGGTCGAGAGTGCGGTAGACATAGTGGAAGTCGTGGGTCGCCGGGTTCGGTGCGAAGAACTTCCAGTTCGGAACGACGGAGAACAGGTCTCGGGAGCGGACCCGGTCGAACGCCGGGTGCGGGTGCTGCGCGGCGACGGTCGCCACCAGCATCCCCGCGCCCACGACGCGCGCCAGGGAACCGGGACCGGTGAACGCGTCCTTGACCAGGGCTGCTGGGTTCACTTCGGTGCTCCTTGCTCGTCGATGACGGACTCGCTGTGTTCGCCGCCCGTGCTGTCCTTCATGAAGGCGGTCATGTGCTGCACCGTCTTGTGGGCGAAGAGCGCGTTGGTCAGCAGGGAGTCGTGGTCGGCCCCTTCGACGACCTTGACGTCGCCGCGCTGGTGCGCCCGGGCGAGCTCGTTGTACATCAGGAGCTGTTCGGGGTCTTGGTCGACGGTCTGTTGCGCCGCGATGATCAGCGCGGGTGCCGCCACCTGTGGCAGGTCACCATCGAAGGACCTGAAGTCCTTCTCGACCGCCGCCCATTCGCGCTTCCCCGCCGCCCACAGCCGGGCGTCGGTGTACTGGGCGAACACCTTGTCCCGGTAGTTCGCAGGGAGCCTGTCGAGCCACCCAGGGCGGCTCATGAGGATGCCGGTGCCCATGGAGAGGTAGCGGGCAGCGTGCGTGATGTTGTCATTGAGGTCCTTCGCCCCCTCGCTCTGGCGCTCGGAGCGCAGCAACTCGGCAGGGTGGGACGGGTCGAGGTAGATCAGGCCGGCGACACGGTCCGGAATGCGGGCCGAGACCCGGCGGATCAGCTCTCCGCCCAGGGAGTGCCCGACCAGTACCGCCTTGCGGTGCCCGGGCACCGTGGCGCGGATCAGGTCCTCCAGGTCGTCGACGGATTCCTCCAGGACGAAAGGCGCATTGGTACGCCGGAGGCTGCCCGCGTACCCGGCTCGCGCGTAGGAGACGACCGCGCTGTCAGAGTCGTTCACGAACCGCTCGGTGATCCAGGCGAAGTGCTCGGACGTCGAGGTGAGTCCGGCACAGAAGACGAGCATCGGCGCATCCGTCTCGTCGTCCCGGCCACCCGTTTCGTACATGAGTTCGTTGCCATGCCGGGTGACGCACTTGCGCGACGTGGGCCAGCCTTCGAGGACTACGGCACGGCGCTGGGCGGCGACCGCAGCGGCGGCGACGACACCGCCGGCAAGCAGCAGGGCCGCGGCCTTCACCGCGCGGTCGTCGCGTCCCGCTACCGACGGGTGGGACTTGGGAGCCGTGGTGTAGGCGACCATGGGATGCATGGCGGGGAAGGCCGTCATGAAGCGGCCGAGTCCCATGACGAAGCCGTTGGCCACGTGGAAGCTGCCCGCTGCGGCGATCATCGGACGGGCCAGCTTGCCTCCGGCGAGGTAAACAACCGGGAAGAGGCATTCCATCGCGAGCACGCCGTACTGCAGGTACTTCGCAGTCTTCGGATAGCGCTGGGTGAGGTGGTAGGCGCTCTCGAACCCGTAGGTACGGGTGCGCATCACACCGGGGAGGGCCGAGCCGTCGCGCCACTTATCGCCGAGGAGTTTGACCCACCCGGAGGCCGCGTAGGACAGGCTCGCCTGCAGTGCCACGTACCAGAGGAGCGCGTCCTTGGTCTGCGGACTCTTCGAGAGGCGGGCAAGGCCAGTGGCGGTCTGCACCAGGTTCGCCACCTGGTCCGAACCGTCCGTGCCGTAGCGGTGGCGGGTCTGCAAGAGAGAGGTGGAAGCCGTGAGGAAGAGACTTCCGGCCCCGCGCCATCTGCTGCTGCCCGAAAAGAGGAGCCCCAGACTCACAGCCGCCCGGGCGGTGTGTATCGCCACCGTCACCTTTTTGCCGCTGACGGCCTCGGTGAGTCGGCGGATGGCCAGGTTCTTGGTCTCCGGCGCCTCCTTCATGATTTCCCAGTCGTTGAGACCACCAGGATCCATCTGCTTGTGCTGGTGCAGGTATTCGAGGGAGGAGGAGAGAGTAGTGAGCGCGGAAAGCCGCTCAGACATACCCAGAGCCTGGTCCCGGGATATCGGCACCGGAGAGAAAAGCGACGAGGCAAGCTTCTTAATTCGTCTCACAGGAGATTCCTCACGACTGAACCATGGGGTGAGCTAATATGTGAAAGCTGTCGGGCCGCGATTCCGGCGCGGCCCGACAGCTCGCCTCTTGCGCGCAGAGTTCACTCTCCGAGCGGCTTCAGAAGTTCACCCTCATGACAAGGGGCTACTGACGGTGCTCTCTACTTGCCGCCCGCGGCACGGCCGAGCTCATAGGCGCCGACCACGGCAGCGCCGGCCGCGAGGCCGCCGCCCGCGTACGGGGTGGTAACGAGAACGGCGGGGGTGAAGGCGACCGGCATGGTGCGGGTGAGCCGGTCCTTCTGGCCCTCCGTCAGAGTGGGCTCCGTGATCGACCGCACGCTTTCGATGATGTGAGTCATTCTGATCTCCTCTTCGACGATGCTCGGAATGCCTGACGGCCTTTAGTTGACGACACGGCCGGCGACGTACGCGCCCACCGGGATGGTGAAGGCGACGATGCCAGCCGTGATCTTGACGGTGACCGGAACCGCCACGGCCGGGGTGGCCATGACGGGGGTGCCGTCGGTCTTCGTCAGACCGTCCTCGAGGGAGCCCAGCTCCTGCTGGTTCATAAAGGCGGCTATCTTGCCCATGTTCCATTCCTCCTGTTGATTTCGATCAAGGCGTTGGGGTATTGAAAGCGTCACCGACCGAACGCGATTAGATGCCGACAGAAATGCACTCATTTCGCGAATGAAAGGCAAGTGCGGCCCAACATGGAGCAGTACAGAACGCTCTAGCGGAACACCGCCCATGAAATGAACAGACCTTAAAGGCCACCCCATTGATGGCCGAAATTCCGAGCATCGACTGAGTTCCCTGATTCGACAGCCGCTCGCCAACGATCGTTCAACCTCCCCCTTGCAAGCACCACTATATGAATATTACAAAGGTTGAAATCAAGCCCTGTCGACGTGACGTACATCACGACAAGAAAGGGCGTGTCCATATTGACCGTCGGCGCTGATTCGACACTGGCGCAAAGTTGACGATGACATTAGTCATGCTTTTCTCGCTGACCAGCTAGAACAAAGCTGGGAGAGCGTCGACTTCTGGTTTGTCCAGATGTCCCGAACCGGTCGGCCCTCAGCGAGCTTCTTCAACTCGCCCACCGATCAGGGAACGCGTCGAAAGCGTCCGTGCAGGCCAGCCCCTGTTGGCTGTCCTCGACCGAGGCTCGAGTTGAAGAAGCTCATTCAGTCCTGCGAGCCGCGCCCGCGCCACGGCTCGTGACGGGCCGCAGGGCACAGCCCCGGCCTGGCGGGAGGTCTGAGCACATGGTCGCCCGCCGGTCCTGCCGACCGTGGCGCCCAAGCACCACCGGTTGGGGCCGAGCCTCCTGGAGGTAATTTCCGGCTGTCCTCGGTCGCTCATTTCTCAGAGGCCGGCGTGGTGGCATGCGCGGCTCTCATTGAGCCTTTTCAACTTGACCCCACAAGGGGGAGGGTCCAACTGCCGTTGACAGCCGATCGACCTGCGCGATCGCGCTCAGCGCAGCCCACCCTTCACGCGGACCCGTCACCCGTCCGGTGCCCACTCTGAAGAGGCTCAATGAGCGTTTTCAGCGTTGTCTCTCGAGGGTGAAGACGGCTTTGGCGATTGACGTCATGGGGTTCGGGCTGCACCGCGATCTTCGGAAGATTCGCCAGGACTTGAGCCGTGCCATACCGCGTTCGACAGGAGCTCGGGGCGTGGCCAGTGCCCGGTTGACTGTCCGTTCCGTCGGGGTCAGCTGGCCGTTGGGGGGAGGCACCCGTGTAGGCCCTGTTCTCGTATATCTACGGCGAACGGACATGTAGCGCTGTGTAACGCTCGGGGCTGCGTTCTTCGTGAGGGCCAGCGGTACAGCGGATAGCGGTAGTGGTGGTTCCTTTCGGGGTCTGTCTATCGGACTTCCGTCGCCTGATGGCTCGTCAGGGGTCTGCCGCAGTAAATACCGGATTTACTGCGGCGGAGCCCTACGGTGATCACCGCGACCTGCGGCGGACTCTCCGGCCGCCGCAGGCGAGGTGTACGCATTTACTGCGGCAGTGAGTCGTTTCCAACCTGACGGCGCTGGTCGCGTGTTGGACGGATCTGCGGAACGACGAAGCTCCTGGTAGACGGGTTCACGACCAAGATCCACCGTCCGCCAGGAGCTTCGTATGCTTGTCTACCCGTCGTCTATCGACCTGTCCAGTCGCACCCTGCGGTTCCTGACCGGACGGCTCGTTGCCCGGCGAGGAGAGATCGGGACCCGGTGGCGACGTCTGACCGCCGGCCGTCAGGCTCTCCTCGCCCTGGCCCATCTGCGGTGCGGTGACACCTACACCCAGCTCGCCGCCGGGTTCGGGATCGGCATCGCGACCGCATACCGCTACATACGTGAAGCCGTCGACGTACTGGCCGCCCTCGCGCCCACCCTGGCCGAGGCTATGCGCATCGCGCGGACCAAGGCGTTCGTGATCCTGGACGGCACCCTGCTTCCGATCGACCGAATCGCCGCCGACACCCCGTACTACTCGGGCAAGCACAAGCGCCACGGCATGAACGTCCACGTCCTCACCGACCCGTTCGGCCGCCTGCTGTGGGCCTCGCCCGCGCTGCCCGGTGCCACCCACGACCTGACCGCCACCCGCACCCATGGCATCGTCGAAGCACTCGCCGACGCCGACCTCAAGTGCTGGGCCGACAAGGCATATCAGGGCGCCGGCGGCTCCATCCGGGTTCCCTTCCGCGGCCGTCGCCTCAAGCGGTGGCAGCGCCGCCACAACAGCACACATGCCAAGATCCGCTGCCTCGGTGAGCAGGCCATGGCCACCCTGAAGACCTGGCGTCTCCTACGGAAACTCCGCTGCAGCACCAACCGCATCACAGCGATCGTCCAGGCCGTCCTCGTCCTTCATCACGCCTCAGCGTGAGGTTGGAAAAGGCTCAGAGACTGTGCCCATTTTGCCCACACCGAGGTGGGCTTCCCGCACTTCCGTGATGATGCAGCCGGCGGGCGCAGGTGCGGACCACTCGAATTACACCGGCTCTGGCTTCACCGGCATGTGCGTGGTCCGGTCTTTCGCGCGCTTCGTGGGTGGGCGGCGGTTCGCACGGGTGGGCCGGGCCTTCAGAACGTCTGGGAGGGCGTCCTGAGGGCCCGGTGGCTCAGCCGGCGGCGAGGGAGTCGTGCAGGCCGTGCGCGGTTGCGGCCTGTCGGGAGCGCGGACGGCGTAGTCCGGTCCACCGAGCGCTACGCGTGCGGGCCGAGCGGCGGCGGGACGCGGATGCCGTGTTCGCGGCGCAGCGCGGAGAGCGCCGCCAGATGGCCGGACATGCCGTGCACGCTAGGTCCCGGCGGGGTGGCAGCCGAGCAGAGGTACAGGCCGGGCAGCGAGACCTTGTAGGGGTCCCACTTCGCGGTGGGGCGCAGCAGTGACTGGCGGAGGGTCATGGCTCCGGAGCCGATGTCGCCGCCGACGTAGTTCGGATTGTACGTCTCATACTGGGCCGCGCTCAGGCCGCGGGCGGCGATGACGGTGTCGCCGAAGCCCGGCGCGTACTGCTCGATTCGGCGGCGGACGAGGTCGACAGGGTCCCGTGGATCGCCGTTCGGGACATGGGCGTAGGCCCACACGGGGCGTTTGCCGCCGACGGCCCGGCCGGGGTCGGTTGCCGCGGGGTCGACGAGGAGCACGAACGGCTCGGGGTCCTGGATGCCGCGCACGGCCGCCGATTCCGTACGGAACATGTCCGCGCGGGTACCGCCGAGGTGGACGGTGCCCGCCCGGGCGGTTTGGGGGTCGGTCCAGGGGATGGGCTCTGAGACCAGGAAGTCGACCTTGGACGCCCCAGGTCCGTACCGAAAGCGCTCGAGGGCCCTGCGGTAGGGGCTGGGCAGTCGGTCTCCGGCGAGCTGGAGAAGCCCCTTGGGGCTGGTGTCGAGCAACACCAGGGGGACGCCCTCAAGCTCGCCGAGGTCCTTGATCAGCTGCCCGGTGTGAACGCGGCCGCCGTGCGCGGCGATGTCGGCCGCGAGGGCCTGGGCGATGCGGGCGCTGCCGCCCCGGGGTAGCGGCCATCCCGAGGTGTGCGCCAGGTGTCCCAAAAGGAGCGAGACGGCGCTGGCAGCGAGCGAGGGGAGTCGGCCGACGGCGTGCGCGGCGACACCCGTGAGCAAGGCGCGGGCCCGCTCGGTGCGGAAGGGCATTCGGGTGGCGTGGGCCAGGACTCTGGGCGCCAAGAGGAGCGGCGCGGACAGGTCGTCGGGAACGCTGCGCTGGCCGGACAGGATCAGGTCGACGACACCCTGGCTGTGCGCGGCGAGCGGCGCCATGAGGCGCCGCCATCGTCCGCCGTCCGCGCCGAGGTGGGCACTGGTTTCGGCGAGGTCGCGGTGGGCGAGGACGGTGTCCTCGCCGAGCAGCGGGTGGGCGTAGGGGATCTCGGGCTGGAGCAGGTCGACACCGCGGGCGGGCAGGTCGAACTCCCGGAAAAAACGAGACGCCGCCGCCATGGGGTGCACCGCCGAACAGATGTCGTGCACCACGTCGGAGTCGAAGAGCGACTCGGTCCGCAGACCGCCGCCGATCGTGTCGTGCGCCTCATAGAGTTCGACGCTGAGGCCCGCCCGCAAGAGCGTGACAGCGGCGGCGAGCCCGTTGGGGCCCGTGCCGACAATCGCCGCATCGGTCATACGACGCACCCTCTCGCTGGTCTCACGGAGGGCCCGCACCGGACCCTCCGTCGTGCACATGCAGTGATACAACCAGCACCCGAGCATCCTTGTTATGGCGCAGGTCACACTCGCAGCTGGAGCGGACTACTCCGACCGCTTGACGCGCGCGTCCTGCCGTGTGACAGGTGCCACCCCGGGCCGTGACGCGGTTGCCACCTCGGCCCCTTGGCTCCGCCGCCAAGGCCGGAAGCGTGAACCTCCTTCGCCCCGGTAGTGTGAGCGATGCCATACGCATGCGCGTCTGTGCTGAGCGGAAGGGCAGCCCTCCCGTACCGGGTCGGCGGCGGCACCGGAAGTCGTCCGCCAGCAAACCGCCCCTCGTTATGGTTTCCGCGGTCCTACAAGAGGGCCGCTCTCCTCCGGGCCCGGCATGGCTGTGTCCCCCTGTCCTCGATGACCTGGGGGTGCAGGGGGTGTTCATCGGGCCCGAGAGGTGTTGTCGGAGACACTGATGAGAGGTTCGGCCACCGTCCGGTCCGGCGCAATGCCGGGCAGTACGCGGAGGGCAGAGTCTTCGACAAGCAGTTGCCTAACATTGCGCCGGCGCTGCGGGCCGTCTTCGGCAAGCTGACCGCGAAGTTCGGCACCCCCTGGTGATCGTGGACCAGCCCGCCTCGATCGGGGCCCTGCCGCTGACCGTCGCTCGCAACGCAGGCTGCAAGGTCGCCTGCCTGACCGGACTCGCGATGCGGCGGATCGCCGATCTCTACCCCGGTGAGGCGGCAACCGACGCGAAGGACGCCACGGTCATCGCGGACGCGGCCCGCACCATGTCCCACGTCCTCCGCTGACTGGCGCTGACCGGCGAGATCACCGCAGAGCCGACCGTGCTGGTCGGCTTCGGCCAGGATCTCGCCGCCGAGGCCACCCGCACCTCCAACCGGATACGCGGCCTGCTCACCCAGTTCCACCCCAGCTTCGAACAAGCACTGGGACCGCGCCTCGATCACCAGGCCATGGCCTGGCTACTGGAACGCTACGGCTCCCCTGCTACGCTGCGTAAGGTCGGCCGCCCCAGGCGCGTCGAGGCGCTCCGGCCCCAAGGCACCCAGGATGGCGAGAAGGCTGATCGACGACGTCTTCGACGCGGTGGACGAGCAGACCGTGGTGGTTCTCGGCACCGGCTCGCTCGAAATCGTCATCCTGTCCATGATCCGGCAGCTCGCCGCAGGTCACGAACAGCGCTGAGCCCTGGAAGCCCAGATCAACACTCTGCTGGAAGAGCACCCTCTTTCCCAGGTCCTGCCCTCGATGCCGGGGGTGGCGGTCAGGACCGCTGCTGTTTTGCTGGTCACCGTCGGCGACGGCACCAGCTTTCTACCGCCGGACACCTGGGCTCATGCGCCGGCCTCGCCCCCACGCCCATGTCGTCCGGAACCTCGTGCCAGGGCGAGCACGCACCACTGGGCGGCAACCGGGAACTCAAACGCGCGATGTTCTCTCCGCGTTCGCAGCCCTGCACGAGCCCACCTCCCGCAGCTACTACGACAAGTGCCGGGCAAGAGGCAAAGCCCACACTCAAGCTCTCCTCCGCCTCGCCCGGCACCGCATCAGCGTGCTCTTCGCCATGCTCCGCGACGGCACCTTCTACGAACCCCGAACACCCCGCCTCACTTGACGAAGAACATAGAGGCATCCCCGGGCACTGCCGTCGAAGGCCATGTCCCAGCGGTGCTGCCGTTTCTGGGCAATCTCTCGCGCGTGTCCGCAAGGGTGGTGACGCGGAGCTGACGAGCCGCGCCACGGCCTTCGCGGACCACCCGCCGACGGGCGCGCCCGGCAGGAGGGACATGCCGGCGCCGGACGTGGCGCCAACCGCCCGCCACGCAGATGCAAGTGTCAACCGGGCCGACCAGCCGGCCGACCATGGTCTGCCGGTGAGCCCCTGGCACGAGCGCGCCCTTCCGGCGGCGGCCAGCGGACGGTCCGAAGGCGCCGGGCCGCGCCGCGGGCTGCGGACGGCGGTGCCGGAATCCTGAGCCGAAGAGGCGCTGGAGCCAGTCGGAGGAGGGGGCCCGCCGCCCTCCGCTGGGTTGGTCAAATCCAGCCCTGTCGGCGGGCGACGTAGGCGGCCTCGTGCCGGTTCGCCGATTTCAGCTTGCCAGCGATCTTCGAAAGATAGTTGCGTACGGTCCCGGAGGACAGGGCCGCTCGCTGCGCCACCATGTCTATAGGGGCCCCATCGGCGGACAGCGCGAGGATGTCCGCCTCCCGCCGCGTGAGAGGGGAGTCTCCCGCCGCGATTGCGTCCGCGGCCACTACCGGATCGACGTAGCGGGCGCCGCGGTGGACCGTTCTGATGATGGCGGCCAGCTCTCTCGCCGGCGTCGTCTTGGGTACAAACCCCCTAGCTCCAGCCGCCATGACCGAGGCGAGATACCCGGGCGCCGTGTGGGAGGTGACGATGACGCACGGTATGGAGGGCTGAGCAACCTGCAGGTCGCGGACGACGCTGATTCCGCCCCTGTCGGGCATGCTCAGATCGAGTACGCAGACGTCCGGGAGGAGATTCTTCGCCATCTCGACCGCTTGCACGCCGCCGGCGGTCTCACCGACCACTTCGAGGTCGTCCTCTGTCGCCAGTAGCGCGGAGAGCGCCCCCAGGATTAGCTTCTCGTCATCGGCCAGCAGGACTCGAATGCTCACGCTCGTTACCTCTCGCGCAAGGGGACAGCGACCAAGAGGCGGTAGGTCCCGTTGGCGCGGAGGCCGTGCTCCAGGCGCCCTCCCAGCGGTGCGACGCGCTGCCTCAGCCCGGTCATGCCCACGCCGAGATTCAGGCGCCGGTCCGGCCTGTCACGCATGCCGTCGTTCACAACCCTCAGGACACACTCTCTCGCTTCGCCCGCGCCAGACAGGCTGAGCGTGATCGTGCATGCAGTGGCGTCGTACGCGTGCCGAATGATGTTGGTGGCCGCTTCCCGAACGGCCCAGCCGAGAGCCTCTCGCACCTCGCAAGGCAGGCGAAGGCCGCTGTGACCGCCGGTCACGTCGCACCGGACGCCGTAGGCTCGGAGCAGGGAGCAGGCACCTTCAAGTTCCTCGTCGAGCGACGCGGTGCGCGCGGCGTTCACCACCGCCCGCAGATCGCCCTGCGACGCCCTTGCCAGCACCTGCACCTCCTCCATCTCCTCCAGCCTTCTGGTGCGGACGATGAGTTCGGACTTAATCGCGATGATGGCCAGGTGCCGTCCCAGCGTGTCGTGCAAGTCGCGAGAGATCCGCAGCCTTTCTTCGGTCACCCCTAGCAGGGCGGCTGCGTCCGCGGCACCACTCAGCCGGGAGATGACGGAGAGGGGCCGCATCGCGCTGCGGACGGCGAGGAGGACCGTCAGAAGGACGCCTCCGGCGCTCAGTGCCGAAGGCAGGGGGGCGTGCGGGCTAGCGGCGGCGGCGACCACGACGCACGTTGCTCCGGCGGTCAGTCGGGCCCCCACCGGCAGCCCCGCCACCACGACGGCCGCGGGCACGGCGGCCATTCCCGAGAGCGGGACAACCTCACTCCGTGCAAAGGCGCCGGTGTAGGGGAGGAGCAATAGGCACACCGGCCATACCAGGGCCGGAACCAGCAAGGCGGACCGGCGGGCCGGGCAGGGGCGTCCGGTCCACACCGGGCGCAGCAACGCCCCAAGGTGAACGACGTAGAGGACGGACGCGAGGAAGAGGACAGGGTGTGCCTTGGGCATCTCCGCGATCAGGATGAATGCCAGGGGAGGCGCGACGAGAAAGACGGCCAGCGCCTGCCTGGTGCGTCTCGCGAACCCCTCGGCGTCATGGCGTGTGGCGTGCTGATGTGTGGGTATCGGCGAGGTGCGTGCCCCAAGCGGAGCCTCCGTGTTTCCGCCCGCCGGTCTGCCGCGTCGGGGACCGTCGGAATCCAATGCGAGTCGAAGCTGGCGGAGTTCGGGCAGGTGGGGCAAGGTCGGCCTCGCGGTATAGGTGCATGACGCAAACATTTTCGCCATCTCGCCCCGCGCCTGGTGGAGGACAGCTGTCTGCGCGCCAACTGGAAGCAGCCGGAGGTGCGGGGTCGTCCGGTCCGCAGACGGGGCAACCCGCGTTGCCGACCCCATGGTCGACTCAACTGTGAAACAGGACGCCGCGTTCTGTCGGGTGACGCGTTGGCTTGCGTGGATGCTGTCGGGTCGGGGGCGGGGCGCCTACGACTCGTGGGTCGTCCGGGCGTAGCGCGCGCGACTTCCGGTTGCAAGGAGCAGCGCCTGGTGGCGGCAGCTCCTAGCGTCGACACCGCCACCGGCGAAGGCCGCCCGCGAGTGCGCCGAGAGCAGGGCCGCGATGTGCACCTCTCGGCGCGTGGAGCGTGGAAATAGTCATGCCGTTCCCCCCTGAACATGCCGAGCCAAAGACGCATCCGCTTGATCAGCTATTTCGACTGAATCCTCACTGCTTATCGCAGGGGTGTCAACTATCGACGGCACCCCTTCGAGGGGCCTCCCACCTCGTGAGTGGGAGTGCTTCGAGGGAGTGACAGCGGCGAAAGACTGGGACATCCCCTAAGTGCTCTGACCGCTAGGTTCGCCGGGTTGGCGGTCGCAGCGGTTGGATGGGCGGTGATGTCCGATCCGACTGCTGGAGGTGCGGTGGCCGAGCCTGTCCGTGTGCGCAGACTGACCGACCAGGAGGGGCAGCGGCTGCAGCAGATCGTGCGGCGGGGCAGCACCAGCTCGGTGCGCTACCGGCGCGCGATGATGCTGTTGGCCTCGGCCGGCGGGAACCGCGTGCCGGTGATCGCCCAGCTGGAGGCGGCCGACGAGGACACCGTGCGCGACGTCATTCACCGCTTCAACGAGATCGGCCTGGCCTGTCTGGACCCTCAGTGGGCGGGAGGCCGTCCCCGCCAACTCAGTCTTGAGGACGAGGACTTCGTCGTTCAGACGGCCACCACCCGCCCGGCCAAGCTCGCCCAGCCCTTCACCCGCTGGTCGATCCGCAAGCTCGCCGCATACCTCCGCAGAGTCCACGGGCGGGTGATCCGCATCGGTCGCGAGGCCCTGCGCTGCCTGCTCGCCCGACGCGGCGTCACCTTCCAGCGGACCAAGACCTGGAAAGAGTCCACCGATCCTGACCGCGATGCCAAGCTGGACCGGATCGAGCACGTCATGGACCATTTCCCTGACCGCGTTTTCGCGTTCGACGAGTTCGGGCCGCTCGGCATACACCCGACCGTCGGATCCTGCTGGGCCGAGCAGGGCCGGCCCGACCGGGTCCCGGCGACCAACCACCGCACCCACGGCGTGACCTACTTCCACGGTTGCTACTCCATCGGCGACGACACCCTCTGGGGTGTCAACCGCCGCCGCAAGGGCACTACCAACAGCCTGGCCGCGCTCAGGTCCATCCGTGCTGCCCGCCCCGACGGCGCCCCGATCTACGTGATCATGGACAACCTCTCCGCCCACAAGGGCGCCAAGATCCGCCGGTGGGCGTGGAAGAACAACGTTGAGCTGTGCTTCACCCCGACGAACGCCTCCTGGGCCAATCCGATCGAGGCGCACTTCGGGCCGCTGCGGCAGTTCACCCTGGCCGACTCAAACCACCCCAACCACACCGTTCAGACCCGCGAGCTGCACCGCTATCTGCGCTGGCGCAATGCCAACGCCCGCCACCCCGACCTCCTGGCCGCCCAACGCCGCGAACGAGCCCGCATCCGCAGCGAGAAGGGCCTCCGTTGGGGCGGCCGACCGTTGGCGGCGGCCTGAGGCTTCCCGCCATGACGGCCTACTCGGCCATCTCCTCGGGAGGAAGACGAGTGATCTTCTTTCCCGCTTCGGTCTCGACCAGGGTCAACGCGCCAATCCAGTTCCCGTCTTCGGGATACTCCCAGTTGGCCGCGTCTTCGAGAATCGCCGGAAGCTGATCACGAGGCACCAGCTCGCCGGACTGGACGCCGTTCTCCCCGGAGGGGGAGGTCCACGGCGCGAGTCGGCGGACCTCGATCCACCCACGATCGATGAGAGCGAGCAAGACTCCCGCCAGCTCGTTGACCGGTCGGGACTGGTCGGCTTCGTCGAGATCTCCCCAGACACCAGCCAGGATGTCGATCTCATAAGAATTGACCATGAAGGCTTCTTCAGACTTGGTCAATGCGTCCCGCTCTTGCTTGCTCACTCAGCAATCGTCGCAGAGCCGGGGCACGACAGTCTGCTACACCACCGACCGGCCATCCCAACTCGGAGCTCACCCTGACCGCCCGGACCCGGTGAACCTTCGCGGTCACAGCACTAGCGAGGAAGCAGCCGAACTGCTGCTCCGCCTCCGTAACGACACCCACCGCATCACCCGCCGAATCGAGCAACGCCGTAGCACCGGCATCCGCCTCCCCGCCGCCGTGCTGCTCAAGGCCATGGCAGACAGCTACGGGCAGCTGACCGCCGAACCGGAAATGATGGGCCTGGTCAACAGCGGCATGAGCCTGCAGTTCCTGGCCCGGGACCTCCTCACCGACCTCCCACCAGAACAAAGGGCCCCGGTACTGGCCGCCATGGCCGCCACCCCCGACGGAGCGGTCCTGGCCACCCGGACCCTGCACCGCGTCACCAACCCGGACAACAACGACTCCGAGGAAGTACAGACCGCCGAAGACTGGTCTCTTCAGGCCCGCGACGCCGTAACCGAGCAGATCGCCCAGCATCTCGTGCCCACCACGGGACGACCTGCTGAGGAACTCACCGAGTCCGACACCGACCTGATCTGGATGTGGCGCCACACCCACCCCGAAACCCTGCGCCCCTGGCTACGCCAACGCCTCAACAACGGATGGGAACCCCTCCCCCTCCTGGGCAAACTCCTCCACACCACGTCACGCCCGCACCGCCTGATCGACGAGAGTGTCCTAGCCGGCCTCGACGCGATGTTCGGGCTCGACGACCTCTACACACGCCTGGACCCCCTCCTCCAGAACGAGACCAGCAACAACCCCGCCGACGCACACCACGCCAACATCCTGCAAGGACTCCGCGAGCACCGACCCGCCACCGGCCAGACTCCACCCCCAGACTCCGGCACCACGGCATGACCCCGCGCCCGAAGAAAACCTCGTGCGCGTTTCAAGTAGTGACCCAATCCATCTGCATGCCACCCAGACAAACTGCACAACCCCAGGCCAGGAACCTGAAAGACCCCGCCAAGCCACGCTCAGCAGCGCCATCAACACCAAAAACGACCCACGACACGAGCAACTATCGCAGATCGGGATGCGATGGACGTGATTGGCGGCAGCGTCACTGCGGCCGCCGCGCTCGCGGCCAGCCGTACTTTTCCTCACCGCGCCCGTTTCGCGGGCAAGCGTGCGGGGGCGGGTTAAAGGATGAACCGTTCCGGGTTCGGTGAGCCCGCCTGAAAACCCTCTTCACCGGGCGAAAGCTGGCAGGCCGGTGGGCGCTGGTGGGCTCGACGCCCACCGCCAGGAGGCGCTGGCCTGGATGGACCCGGCCTGGGGCGGTGTCGGTATAGAGGGCGTGGTCGTGAAACCGGCCGCCGGCCGCTACCGGCCCGGCAAAGGGGGCTGGTGAAAGGTCCGGTCCCGGCAGACGGCGAAGCCGTCGTCGGCGCCGCCACGGGGACGGTGGCGGCGCCCGACACTCTGCTGCTGGGGCGGTACGACGCGGAGGGACAGCTGCGGATGGCCGCCCGCACGAAGCCGCTCTCGGCGACCGCCCGGCGGGAACTCGCCGAACTCCTCACCCCGGCAGGGCCCGACCACCCCTGGACCGACGTCCAGTTCAGCTCAGCATGGGGAGCGAGGGCTCCGTTGGTACACGCCCCGGTCGAGCCGGCCTTCGTCGCGGAGTTCGCCGGCGACACCTCCGTGGACGACGCGGGCCGGTACCAGCATCCCGTCGACTGACGTACGGCTGCGCGGGGACCTCACCCCGGGTACGGTGCCGCCTCTGGCCTGACCGTCAACGGCCAAGCCGGTACCGGAGCACCCGAGAGCGGGCCTGCTGGGCCGGAAGCCCCAGCCCCACAGCCACAACCTCGTCCCCCAGGCCGTCGGCCTGCAGGTTGTGGGCGGCAGCACGAGCGGTGCGGGCGGTGAGCCGCTCCAGAGCAGCCACAGCCCGCAAGGCGGCAAGCGGTTCAGAATCGGCGAGGTCCGCGAGCCCCGCGCCGAACTGCTCGATCATCCCCAACAGCTCCGGGGGAACAACGGCAGCCGCAGCGTCGACCTCATCGATGTGCTGCTCCCAGTCCTCCAGCGGGCGGGACTCGTCCGTCAGCGCGACCCCGTCGACCGCAACCTGGCCCCAGTCGATCGGGTGCACCCCGACCGCACGCCAGCCACACGAGCAGTACGCCCGCGTCCCTTCCGCGAGCGGCCGCCGGCCCTTCCCGTCGTACGCCCACCACTCCTGTGTTGACGGCACGTGGCCGCCGGAGCCCATGTCGAAGTACTGGGGCTGCGGCTCCGCCCCGCCGGGCAGCGCGGCTCCGGCATACCCCTTGTGTGCGTCCCCGTACTGCTCGCTCTGCCATCCCATGCTGCTCCTCCGACCGCGATCGTGCCTACGAGAGGAGGATGGCCGCTCCAGAAGTACTACCCGGACGAATCAGTGAAGGATTGCCCGGATCAGGGACAGGTGACCGCTCCCGCTCACGGCCAACCTCCACGGCCAACCTCCACGACCAGCTGCGGCACGTGCGCCGGAGCCGACTCCAGCATGAGGAAGTCGTGACGCGGTGGGTGGCCTCCCAGAGCAGGAACTGCCCGGCTTGGTGCGCCGGGCTCGTCGGTGGCGCGGCTGGTGTCCGGCGGCCCAGGTAGAGGGTATCCGTGTAGCGGAGAGCTCGAACGTGGCGAACCCTGACCCGGAACTCATCCGTGTCGTCCCATATGGGCACAGCGGCATCGTCAGGAGGGCACTATCTCGCTTCGCAGTTTCCCCTGTGACCGCGGCGTCTTCTCCCCCACCCGGCGCGGTTCGATCGTCCGGGGGTCGACCGCTTCGCCTGGGGCGCCCTCTTTGTAGAGGCCTTCCGGGTCGTTCGGCCTGTCGTGGGGCAACAGGAAGAACGTGCGCCGCTGGAAAAGGCCGCTGTCAGGGTTGGCTTCCGCGTTCTTGTCGAGTTCTGCGTAGCCGACCATGCGTCCGTCGCGGGCGTAGCGGGGCTTTCCGCCGCGGCGGGCGCTCTTGTCGAGCGCCTGGCGGACGTAGTCGAGTGCGTCGAGGTCCTCGAGCCACACCACGTTCGCTTCGTGTGCGAGCTGGCTTTCGTGCAGCAACGAGCTCATGGCCGCAACTCCTTGTCGGTGGTGTGGCGGTACGGGTGGATGCGACTGCTCGGTGCGGGCCCGGCGGTACGACGATCTGCGGATGTTGCCATGGTAAGAGGGTTCCCGAACCCTGAGCAGCAGGCCTTGGGGCTCATGGGCGTCCGCCTGCTGGTTCGTCAGCGCGGGCGATGTCGTCCGGAAGCAGGGCCAGGGAGGGGTAGTACTTCTTGCCGCTGGATTTCAGCATTTCGGCCGGGGAGGCGAGTCCAATCTCCTGCCTGATCCGGCTGGCGAAGGCTCGCGCTGTGTCGGCCCGGATGCCCTCTGAGCTGCACCATCCGGTGTAGGTCCCGTAGAGGAGCCCCTGTTCTACGCGCAGGTCCCCGGTGTCAGGCCCTTGGCGCACGCAGCACTCGCTCAGGAAGCGGCCGATGTGGTCCTCTGTCGTTTCGTAGGCGGCTGTGGCCAGGCGCACTGAGGACGGGCCGGCAAGCGGGTCACGGCTGGTGAGGTACCGGATCGCGCCCTCGATGAGCCAGTGCAGGATGCCCGGGCCCTCCTCCTGGACGAGTTCGCCGGCCAGGTTGTCGATTTTCCGGTCTGCGACGACGACACGTTCGAAGGGGATGAGGCGGATACGTCGCCAGAATGCGTGCCCGCCTGTGCCGACCTCGGGCTGGTGGTTACCGAGGAGCCAGAGCTTGTGTGTCGGGGTGAAGCTGAAGTAGTCCTGTCGCATGCGGCGGGCCTTGATCTTGTCGCCGCCGGTGAGGAGCTTGACCCGTGCTTCGTCGAACTTGTCGTTGGGCTTGAGCTCGCTGCAGACGAAGATGCGGCGCCCGTGCAGCTCCGTCAGTTCCGTTGAGTGTTCGGCGAAGTTGCCCTTGTCCATGAGGAAGCCTGGTGGGGCTGCGTCGGCGTAGTCCCCCATGACCTGGATCATGACGTCCAGAAGAACCGACTTGCCGTTGGCGCCCTTTCCCCAGAGGAAGGGCAGGACCTGCGCGCCGACGTCGCCGGTGATGGAGTACCCGAGCAGCAGGTGGAGGAAGTCGGTCATCTCCCGGCCCTTGGCGTCGTCGCCAAAGGTGTCGTCCAGGAAGGCGTGCCAGCGAGGGGTGGGCATGGCCTGGGGGGCCACGTTGGTGGCGCGCGAGTGGAGGTCCCGTAGGGGATCAGGCTTGTGCAGTCGGCCGTTACGGAGGTCGACGACGCCTGCGGGGGTGCACAGGGAGTATGCGTCGCCGTCGAGCACATCGGGGTCGAGGCTCAGGGCGGGCGCGGCCTTGGCCTGGTGGAGGAGCGCCTTCATTCCGCTCGTCGACATGGTGCGCCGTCGGTGCTGCGCGATCTCACGTTCGCTGAAGACGCCACGGGGATCGGTGGCGGACATCTGCTCGGCCATGTCACCGGCGGCCCACAGGGCGGCCTTCTCGCCGCCCACTCGCTTCCACCGGTACTGGTCCCAGCAGTACCAGCCGAGGCCTTCGACATGGCGGAACTGGTCGCTGTAGAGCTGGGCGAAGAGCTTTGCGTTGCCCCGGTCAGTGAGCATCGGGGGCAGCAGAGCAGGTGCAGTTGCCTGTCCCTGGGGCTGCATCTGCTGGGGAAGGACCCGCGCAGGGGCAGCGGCCTCGAGGTCGAGCATCTGCTGAGCGGCGGCAGCCGCGTCGAAGCTGCTGCTCTCTGCGCTACTCATGCGAGTCCTTTGGGGTGGAACGGGCGGCTGGCGCCTGCGGAAAGGGCTGCGTCGATGATTGACTCACTGCGGCGGATCTGGTGGGGACGAGCATAGTGAGCGGCTTCTGTCAGGTATTGGCGGGCTTCGGCCTGGTTGAGGTGGCCTGCACCTACAAGGCCTCCTGCTGTGTAGGCCGCTCGGTTGAGTTTCTCTGTGAAGCCCGTGCCTTCGGCTTGGTCTGCACATTCCCGCACGGTTTCGATGAGCGATTGCAAGAGCGCCTGCGGGGCGCCTGTCCGCAGGGGCCGAGCTTGCCTGTGTGACTGCGGGGCGGGAACAGGCGGAGCCTGTATGACGTGGCCCGTGCGTCTCAGTTCGACGGCGAGCCATACAGGAAGGGGGGCAGGATCCCGTGTCGCCCCCAGGGGCGTGTAGATGCCCGCCGTGGTGCGCGTGCTGGGGGCTACGACGTACCCGCCGTGGGCTCGTACATCAACCTGCCAGGCGAGAGCGGTCCTGGGGCTGGATCCGGTCGAGGAGCGGTAGCGGACGGCGGGTCCGGAGTTGACATACCAGATGTGCAGCCCTCCGGACGGAGTACGGACGCGCAGCGTGGACTCGTCCTCGGCGGGGTTGGGTTCCTGTCTGTAGGCGGCGAGAAGGGCCAGCGTGTCGAAGCCTGATGCTAGGCCGGCCAGATCGACTTGTTCTGGGATCCCGATACCAGGCAGGAGCCGTTCACGGGCCGGGACCTGCGCGGCGTGGGCATCGACGTCCAAGACTACGAGGTTCGCCGGTCCGCAGGACACACCGACGCCTGCACTTGGAGTCCTCCTCCACCAGGCCTCGATGCGCGCCAATTCGGTGGTCGCGCTATGGAAGCTGTGACACCACAGGCCTCGTGCATGGCACGGGCAGTTCGAGGGTTCGTGGCTACGGGTACGGCACTGTTTGCAGTTGGCCACCGGCGTCTTGCGTCCCGGGGTAAGCGGGTGAACCGGCCACTGGCGGCCTGCGAGCCAGCGGGCCACTTCCGCTGGGCGGGGTTGCTGCGCCACTCCGGATGAGGCGGTGTCGGCGGGGCGCTGCACTGTTCGTCGGTCCGTTCCTCTTGTGTGGCCAGACAGGGGTTCAGCTGCGTCCCGAACGTTTCCCCTGTTCAAGGGGGTCTGCAGGAGGGACTGAGGGACTGGAGGGACTGAGTTTCCCTTATAGCAGAGAGAGCCTAACCGATGGGGCTGCCGCTCTACTGGAAGCGTGAGCATTTACCCAAAGCCAGTCCCTTGGGTCCCTCAGTCCCCCTGGAGAGACAGAGCGTGGGGGCTCGTCAGTTCCGTAGACGTGGAGAGGGACCAAAACGCCTGCAGGGGGAGGGGGACTGAACGGTCCCTTGTCAGTCCCGGATGCATTTATGCAGGTCAGAGGTTGCACACCAAGGGCTGGAGGGACTGAAGGGACTCATTTTCACAGTTACTAGCGCACCATGCATTAGGGCGTATGCCTTACGTGCGCGCGCATACCCCCGCGCCCACGCAGTTGGAACAGGGAAGTTCGGTCCCTTCAGTCCCTCCCGCCCCCAGGGAGACCACTCCGACCTGGACTTTTACCAAGGGACTGAACAGAGAGGGGGACTGAGCAAGGTCGGTCCCTTCAGTTCGTGGGCAGGGCCTGAGAGGTGCGCAGGCGCAGTGCTGCGCGCCAGCGTGCTTCGGGAGAGCTAGTCGGCGCTGGGTTGGTCCGTAAGCGCACCCGGGGCCGCTGCCCTGGGGCAGGGTCGCTTCGGTCGCCGGCGGCCAGGAGCGTGGTGACGGCCGCCGGGTCCTGGCCGGTGGTGGTGGAGATCTTTTTGACGGTCAGGTGGAGGTAGTCGTGAAGCAGGCAGGCGTCCTGGACGCGGGTTGGGATGTGTCCGCTGCGGCGGGCGACGGTGCGGGTGTGCTGAGCCCAGGCCCAGCGGGCGGGGTGCTGCTCGGTGACGATGCTGATCCAGTTCTCGGCGACGAGTGCGAAGACGTTGGCGACGGCGATCTGTGCCTCCTCGGGCGAGAGGTGGGCGGTGGCGTAGGCGTGGTAGGTGGGGCGGTGCAGGTCGTAGAAGGCGTAGTAGCCGTTGGCGAGCACTTTCACGGACTTGGTCCTGTCTGCGGGGGTCATCCGAATGCCTCGGCGGAGAGTCCGGAGGGTCGGCCCGTGTGCCGGGTAAGGCGGCACAGCTGATGGGCGGTGTCGGTCAGGCCGAAGAGCGCCATGGTCACGTGGCGGACCACGGTCCAGGCGGGTGTGCCAGGACCGTGGAATGCCTGGGCGAGCTCTGCTGAGGTGATGCTGTGATGGGTCGAGGCGAGGATGGACTCCTGGGAAGGGGCGCCGTCCGCGTACCGCAAAGCCCGCAGGTAGGCGCGTAGGGCCTCCGCGGCGTGCTCGGCCGGAGGGAGCACGCCGGTCGCGGTGTCCCACAGCGGCTTGATCAGGTGCGCGTCACGGCCACAGATGTCGGCGACCGTCTTGGCCTGCCCCCAGGACGCTTGCCGTTCCCCGGAGAGGTACCGCGAGACGAGCGAGGGGTCGACGTGCATCTTCGCGGCCAGGGTCCGCTGCTGGACCCCGGCCTCGGCCTGCATGCGGCTGAGGGCGCATGCCTGGCGCTGGATCGGTGTGCGCAATCTGTTCAGCGTCTTCTTCGCGACGGTCGCCTCCTCGGGGGGCTGGGCGGCCATCAGCGCCCGCTCCGGCCGACGCCGGTGCGACAGGGCGGTGTCCACCTTGCCGGGCGGGTACTTCTTGCGCACCCTGTCCTCGGTGCGGCCAAGGACAGGGGCGAGAACGGCGAGCGGCTTGCCCTCCGAGCGTTGGGCGACGACGAGCGCGGAGATGCCTTCCTCGGCCAGGCGGGCGAGATCCGTGAAACGCGCGAGCTGATCGGCCACGGACACGGAGGAGACCATGCACATCTTGTGGCTGAGCTCGTCGGCGACGATGGCGCAGTCTTCGGCGATGTCTCGGGCGGCGTCCAGGCAGCGAGCGGCACGGTCGTAGTCGACGGCCGGCCCGGGACGGGGCGACTTGTCGGAGTGGTGAGCGGGCACGGGTACCTCTTTCGGGTCCCTGGGGCGGGCATCTACGCCCGCCCCGATCGGCGGCGGCAGGGAGTTCATCTCCGGAGAGGTGTGGCCCGCCCTGCAGGGCGGGCCACACTGGTTCGCGGGTCAGCGGCTGCGGACCCTGCGATAGACCAGGGACGATCCGTGCGCGGCCGTCAGGAGCAGCGCGAGCACGGGCAGCTCTCGGGGGCCGAAAGAGGTCGCGAAGGCGACGGTGGGCACGAAAACGGCGATTACATGCATGCTCCCGCGCAGCGTGACAGCCGTGGCATGCCACCCGGAGGTTTCAACGGGGCGCGGAGCAGGGATGATACGTTCGCCGCTGAGTTTCCCCGCAACTGCCTTGGCAGGCACGGGGAGGCTGGCACGACGGCAGCACGACATGAGGATCCCCCTCAGGGTTGAGTTGGCGTAGCAGAGCGACAAGAGACCCCGGCGAGCGAGGCAGCCAAACCAGCAGCCGGGGTCTTTGCCGTCCCGGCGGGAAGCCGGGGATCGGACAGTACTACCTACTGCGCTCGCTCGACGCCGCTGCGTAGTATCGCGGGCGCCGACACCCACGAATCTCCGTCGGCATCCGGCCCGGCCGCTTTCGATCGATTCTGTTCGCAATCGACCGCCCAAAAGCCGCAAAGCCGGAGCTACTGTCCTCGATCTTGGGGTCTGAGCGTCGGTGTGCGCCCCCATGGCGCGCCGGGGCGTGCGCCCCGCGCAGCCAATGGTGGGCTGGGAGAATTGTCAACGGGCCGCCAGGAAACCGTTGCGGTGCCGCACCAGACCGCAGGTTCTCCAGGTGCTGCGCCACGACCACCGGATGGCCGGCCTTCTCGGCAAGGGCCCGGCGCAACGCGGCCGCGCCAAACACCTCAGCCTGACGGCGCCGCTGGCGCCGCTCGGACCGGGTGACGTCGAAGGGGGGCGGCGTACCGTCCGGCACCACGACGTTGGTCTCGGGAAACGGTCGGCGGGACATGTCCCGCATCGCGGCGGATTTCCGCTCCACCGCTGCCGCGATGCCAGGGTTCGCTCAGTGCGACGACGCCGCCTCCTGGTGCGCGGAGCCCGGCGAGCGAGGCTGCTGGCTCCGGGTCGGCGTCGGCTGGCTCGGGCACCGACACCGTGCTGGGCGCCGCCCCGAGGGGCGTTTCTGGGCCACGTTCTTGAGCCGAGGTTTGGCGGCATCCCCTGCCTTTCCCTTGATGCACCTTGGTTTCCGGTTGGGGAGCGGGGCTGAGCGTGCTGGCTGATTCTGGCGGGAATGGCGCAGGACTTCGGGGGAAGCTGGTCGCTTCTTGTGAAGGCCACGTGACAGCTTGTGTGGCTCCGGTGACCGTCGTGGTCATCGTGTCGACGCCTTCTCGTGGGGGGAAGCCCGTGTTCTCGCGTGCCCTCGGCACGTCTCTTCGACGTGCCCGCAGATCGATACGCCCCGTAGCCCCAGCCGTCACTTCATCGCGCCGTACCGCCCGTTACGGGCTGGTCGCCGCTGTCGCGGCCCTGTCGCTGGCGGCACCGCTGGCTCCGGCGCTGGCCGCGCACGCCGACCCGGGCCCCGGCTCGGCGTGGGGCAAGGAGGCCGAGCCGCTCGCCGTGCCGCCGGTGGAGGTCGGCGCGACCAAGCCCGTGGCCGGTACACCCGAGGCCGAGCCGGACGCGGAACTCGCCGCCTGGCGCGCCGAGCAGAAGGAGCGCGCCCGTACCGGCGAGAGCCCGGCCCAGTCCGCGCGGGCTCGTGCGGACGCCTCCGCGTTCGTCCCGCAGGGCCAGGGTGCCGTGCCCTGGCACCAGATCACCGACTTCCGCGTGAGCGACTCCCTGGTGGCCCGGATCAACCTCTCCACCGGCAACCTCATGCTGGCGGCGACCGACTTCGAGATCGCCGGCGTCGGCAAGCAGCTGCGGCTGGCACGTACCTACAACTCCTTCGACGCCCCCTGGGGCAAGGTCTCCCAGCGCTGGTGGCAGGAGTACGAGCGCTACGCGCAGATCCTCGACGGCGAGGTCGTCCTGCACGACGCGACCGGTGACTCGCCCCGCTTCACCGAGGGCTCGGGCGGCGCGTTCACCACGCCGAAGGGCTACTCCAAGGACCTGAAGCGCAACGCCGACGGCACGTACACCCTCACCGACCGCAAGTCCGGCACCAAGGACACCTACGACGAGCACGGCACCCTCACCAAGGTCACCGACCGCAACAAGGGTGCCGTCACCGTCGCCCAGCACGACCAGGGCACCGAGCACAAGGGCTTCAAGATCACAGAGGCCCGCTCGGGTCGCTGGATCGACCTCGTGAAGACCGACGCTTCCCAGTGGCAGGCGAAGGACCACACCGGCCGCACCGCCGTCTTCGACCTCAACAGCACCGGCGATCTCACGAAGACCACCGACACCGAGGGCAAGACGACCACCTTCGGCTACGACTCCTCCCGCCGCCTCACCAAGATCACCACCCCCGAGGGCCGGGTCACGGCCTTCACCTACGACGCCGCCAACCGCGTCCGCTCCATGCTCCGGGCCACCGACTTCAACGGCTCGGAACACACCGGCCCCACCTACACCTACGCCTACTCCCAGCCCGACCCGGCCGCCGCCGGCACGACGACCGTCACCGACCCCGAGAAGCACCCCACGAAGTACACCCACAACGCCTCCGGCGGCGTCACCGAGGTCGAGGACGCGCTCAAGCACACCCGTTCGCGCACCTTCGACGCCCAGCACAACGTCGACACGGCCACCGACGCCATGGGCGCCGGTTCCAACCCGGGCAACGTCACCACCTACGGCTGGGACCCGCGCAACAACCCGACCGCGTCCACCCTGCCGACCGGCGCCACCGCATCCCTCACCGGCTATCAGACGATCTCCGGCGCCGACCTCCCCGGCACCCTGACCACCGCCGACGGCGAGAAGACGAACTACGGCTACGACGCCGCTGGCAACACCACCTCCGTCGCCGTCACCGGGACCGGTGGTGGCAAGCAGACCTTCACCCACAACCCGGCCAGCGTCACCTGCGGCGGCTTCGAGGGCCAACGGTGCAAGGCCACCACGGAGATGACCACCACCAAGTCGGTCTCCACCGCCTTCACCTACGACGCCCAGGGCAACCTGACCAAGGTCACCCCACCCGCACCCCTCGGCACCACCACCTACACCTACGACGCGCTGGGCCGCCCCGAGACGGTCACCGACGGCCGCGGCATCAAAACCGTCTACGCCTACGACCACCGCGACCGCGTCACCAAGGTCTCCACTCCTCGCACCATCGTCACCTACTCCTACGACGGCGACGGCAACCTCACCCAGCGCTCGGACGCCACCGGCGTCGTCACATACGCCTTCGACCCCCTCTCCCGCGAGACCGTCCGCACCCTGCAGAACGGCTCCCAGACCCGCCTGACCTACACCCCCGCCGGAAACGTCGCCACCTACCAGGACCCCCAGGGCACCACCCACTACAGCTGGAACGACGTCAACAAACTCACCACCCTCAAGGACCCCCAGGGCAGGACCACCACCTACCGGTACGACGCCAACGACGCCCGCATCACCACGACCTACCCCGGCGACACCGTCCAGAAGGTCACCCTCGATAACTCCGGTCGCCCCACCACCATCAAGGCCACCAGCCCCAAGGGCACCCTGACCGACCTCACCTACTCCTACGCCGCCGCCGGCAAGGACAGCACCAAGATCCGCACCCGCACCGACAATGCCGCCGGCCTGAAGACCACCTACACCTACGACTCCGCGGGCCGCTTCTCCTACGCCGCCGAGACCAAGGGCACCACCCAGACCGAAGCCTGGCAGTACTGCTACGACCGCGCCGGCAACCTCACCTCCCAGGGCATCACCGAAGGCTGCCCCCGCGGCACCACCTACACCTACAACGACGCCCAGCAACTCACCTCGAAGAACGGCACCACCAACGGCTGGTCCTACGACAAGGCCGGCAACGAACTCGCCGCAGCCTCCACCGACACAGCCGCCCGCACCGGCGAGACCTGGTCCGACCTCTCCCAGCTCACCTCCCTCACCGTCGGGGGCAAGACCTACCCGGGCCAGTACGCCTCCACCGACCAGTCGGAACGCATCGCCCTCGGCGACACCTTCTTCCACAACGGCCCCCTCGGGCTGGCCGCCACCTCAACAGCCGGTGCCGATACCGGGTTCACCCGCGAACCCGGGGGAACCCTCAACTCCATGACCGTTGACGGCAGGGCGTACTACTACCTCACCGACGCCCTCGGCTCCGTCATCGCCACCGCCGATGAAACCGGCGCCAAGACCAACGCTTACGCCTACAGCCCTCGAGGCGTCACCCGCACCACCCACACCACCGAAAAGATCCCCCAGCCCTACCGCTTCACCGCCGGCTACCAGGACCCCACCGGCCTTTACCACTTCGCCGCCCGGTACTACGACCCCCACATCGGCCGCTTCACCCAGCCCGACCCCTCCGGCCTGGAGAAGAACCCCTACCTCTACGCCGAAGGCGACCCCGTCAACCGCATCGACCCCACCGGTCTTTATGACGTGGATGATTGGTTCGGTGACGTTGGCAAATTCGCTGGCGGAGGCACCGGGGTCGGCGCAGCAATCGGATGCATCGCCACAATCGCAGCGGGCTGCGCTGGCGGGGCTGGAACAGGCGCAGCTGTCGGCGCTGCGTTTGGCGGAATGATGGGGATCGGGTATGCCACCACCAAGTGGATACTTTCGTGAAAGAGAAGGAGGATGCCGAAGGATGTCTAAGCAGTTCATTCTCATCAGTGCAATCGTCTGTGTAGCGGCAGGATCTTTGCTGGCTATTTCAGGGATTCCTGCGTGGATTGCGGTAGCCATAGGAATGGTGCTGGTCGGGGCCATCGTGGTTGTGCATCTGCGCTCTGAAGGGAAAGCTGATCGCTCACAATAGGCTCTCAGAAACCTCTCCATTTCAGCAGTTGGGCAGGGAGGCCTAGCAACTGCCTTACTCAATTTCTGGGGTGTTCGCGTTCCGAGTTCGACGAGTTCATGTCCACGGGATCGCGAGCCAGGGAATGGAGGCGGCGTGTACGGCGCCGCCTCAAATCCTGGCGGTCAGTAAGGAGAGTTTTTGCCTCTGACCTAGCTGAAAGGAGGTCGGCGGATGTCCCGGCACTGGGACATCCGCCGACCTCCTTTTCAGCGCCTGATCATCGCCGCGATCGTCGGCAAGAACAGGCGCGTCGTATTCGCCGCAACCAGAAGCCGTCAGTTCCCGTCACCTCCGACAACCCGAATCACAAAGTCACATGATCTGCCGGACACTGCCAGTCCTGCGTCCACGACGTCACTGTGCCGGTCGTCTCCCCGCCGGGCGAGAAGGTGATCAGCCATCCGCCACTCGCACGCGGCGAGCTAACCGTAGAGAGCGGCCCTCTCCGGCGTAGCCTCACCCTCGTCCGAGTCGGTACCGGAGCAACCGGGACCGGGCAGTCTGCGTAGGCAGCCCGAGCCCCCTGGCCACAACGTCGTCCTCCAAGCCATCCGCCTCGATGTTGCGCGCCGCCGTGAGGCCGGTGCGTGCGGCGGAGCGCTCCAGTTCGGCGACCACCCGCAAGGCGGTCAGAGGCTCCCGCTCGGCCAGGTCCGCCAGCCCGGCAGCGAGCTGGTCGAGCATCCCCATCACCTCCGGGGGGATGGCGGCTGCGGCGGCATCGACCGAGGCGATGTGCTGCTCCCAGTCCGTCGCCGGTCCGGACTCGTCCGTCAGCTCGACGCCGTCGACAGCGGCCTGATCCCAGTTGATCGGATGTGCTCCCGCCGCGCGCCAGCCGCACGAGCAGTACGCTCGCATCCCCTCCGCGAGCGGCCGCGACATTCGCCCGTCGTACGCCCACCACTCTTGCGACGAGGGCATATGGCCGCTGGACCCCATGTCGAAGTACTGGGGCCTCGGCTCTGCCCCGTCAGGGAGCGCGGCGCCTGCGAACCCTTCGTGCGCGTCCCCGTACCGCTCGGTCTGCCACCCCATGGTCTGGCCTTTCCAGCTACTTCTACGTACGTAACGATCATTGCGGAAGCTTGTCGCGAGCGAGGCGTTTCCGGACTATCCGCCAGAGACTGCTGAGCTCACGCCCAGTTGCAGGCCCACGGCTACGCCCCATCGGGCGAAGGATCCGGCCTCGGCTTCCAGCACGTGGTGAGCGTGGACGCGAGGGCGTCCGATGCGGTGGGGTTTCATCGTGTGGAGGTCGATCACCCGGAGGTGCCGGTCGAGGTAAGCGATGTCGATGGGGATGCGCATGCCGAGGGTGTGCACGCTCTTCGCCGGGGTGAGCAGTAGAGCCCCCGTGAAGGAACTACGTCCGAGGAGTCCACGCGTACGTGCACGGAGGGACGCGGCGATCTGCAGCGGGACGGTGACGTCGCCGACCTCAAGGTGGCCGGTTCCGTCGTGGAATGGCGTGGTCACGCCGGACCTCCTGCGGGTCAGCGGGTCCGGGCGGTGGGGCGTGGCAGCAGATTGCGGAGTAGTTCCGCGGTCTCGGCCTCCATGTCGGCGCCGTCGAGGAGCTGTTCGTTGATACGGGCGAGCCGTGTTGCCGCCTCGCGGAGTCCTTCAAGGTCATCGGCTGCGTGGTGGGCGAGGAAGAGCTGGCGGTGGAGGAGTTCGCTTTCCTCTGCTGCGAGGAGTCCGCGGCGGGCGGCCCAGAGGGCGCCGGGGATGTCGGATGCTTCGCGGCAGCGGGTGGAGAGTTCGTAGGCGACGTCGACGATCGCGGAGACCATCTCCTGGATGGCCGGTTCGGCCCATGCGTAGCGGGTGGGGTCGATGCCGCTGAAGGGCCGGCCGCGGACCAGGGACAGGGCGTGGCGCAGGGCGAGGGTGCTGTCCTCGTCGTGGTGGGCCAGGCCGGTGCGTGCGAGGTGCTGGAAGCGGGTCCAGTCGCAGCTGACCTGGGGGCCGAGGCGGTACCGGCTGTCTCCGGCGTCCTGGACGCGGGGGAAGTGGAGGTGGCCGTCCGTGTCCTTGCCGAGCCAGGAGCGGGTGCGGGAGACGACGGCGTTGCGCATCTCCTTGCCGACGAGGCGGCCGGGCCAGAGGGCGTCGTCGATGGCGTGGTGGTCGACACCTGGGTTGAGGGCGAGGAAGGCGACGAGCTCGGTTCCGGCGTTGCGGCGGCTGGAGTCGATCCGGCCGGCGGCGCCGTCGACGCTGACCGGCCCCAGGAGAAGGACCGTCGGCCCGGTGGGCGCGGTGCCGAGGCTCTTCTGGGGCTGCGGAGCGGGGGCGTTTGCCGGGGGGCCTGGGAGGGTGGGCGGTGCGGGGAGAGGAGCGGTTACGGAGGGTTCGCTGGGTTCGGCGAGGACATCCGCGAGCGTGAGGCCTGTCGGGCTGTCCGGTTCGCCGGGGGCCGGCTGCGGCTGCTCCTTGGCCGGGGCCTTGGCCCTTTCGCTGTCTGGGGTGCCGGGCTCGTCGGCTTCTTCGAGCTCGGCGTATTCGTCAGGGAGGTCGTCTTCGCGTTCGTCGGCGGGCGGCGGGCTGGGGGCCGGCACCGGGGAACTGGCGGAGGTCTCGGCGTCGTCCTCGTCGGTCGGCCAGGTGGGCGCGGGGACGTCGCTGTCGCTGGCGGCGAGGGTGAGCAGGTCGATGGCGTCGGCGAAGTGCTCGTCGGCGAGGCCCTGGAGCCGGACGGGGAGGTGGGAGCCGGGCAGGACGATGGGCTGCTCGGCGTCGGGGCAGTCCAGGGTCCAGGTGAGGTCGGGCAGGGCCGCGGCCGCGTGGGTGGTGATGACGGCGCCGGCCGTACGGGGTTCTGCCGTGAGGGCGTCGAGGAGTGAGTTGGTGGCGTCGCCGGGGAGGTCCTGGGCCAGGAGGATGTGGGGGGTCCAGGCGCCGGCGGCGTCGTCCAGGAGGCGGGCGGCGCGCAGGGTTTCGGCACCGATGGCGGTGAGGGCGTTGCGCTGGTCTGCGGTGTGGGCGGCCACCTCGGTGAGCGCGGCAGACGGGTCGGCGATGCGGGCGACGCGTTCGGGCGCGGCGGTGTCCAGGCCGGGGGCGGTGTCGGCGAGGGCGGTGAGTTCGAGGTGGCCGGCAAGGGGGGTGCTGGCGAGTTCGACGGCGATGGCCTGCAGGACCTGGCGTGCGGTGTCGCGGTTGCCGTCCAGGTTGAGGATGCCGATGTGCTCGAGGTCGATGAGGACCAGGTGGCCGCCGGTCTCGGTCCAGCCGAGGGAGACGAGCGCGGGGTAGGGCATCTCGGTCTCGGAGAGCTGCTCGGGCTCGGCGATGTCGGCGCTGGAGGCCGAGCAGGTCCACACGGATTGATCGGCGGAGGTGGCGGTGAAGGGCTTCACCGGCGCCACCGGCGCCTGTGGCTCGGCCAGGTGCAGATCGACTTTGGTCTCGTGGAGGACGACGGCGTCCAGGGCCGGCAGGGGGCGGCCCGCTGCGGCCGCGTTGAGTGCGAGGGTACGGAGCGTGGCGTTGAGGAGGCTGAAACCGCTGGGGTGCTGGGCGGCGCGCAGGCCCTGCTCGGTGGCGGCCGGGCGGCCGGTGGGCATGGGGATGCGCCGGCCGGGGCGTCGTCGGCGCTGCTGCAGCACGCGGCGGGTCGCGAGAGTTCCGACGAGGGCGGCCGCGAGGGCACCGGCTCCTGTCCAAACAGCTGCCGGCGCAAGAGCGCTGCTGCCAGCCGGGGCGGTCTGCGTCGGTGCGTTGGCCCCGGAGGGGACGGGGGCGGGAGTGCCGGGCGCAGAGGCATCCGGGGCCGTTTCGGGTGCTTCGTCGGCCGTGCCGGGGTCGGCTTCCGGGGCCTTGGTGGTGTCCTTGTCGTCCGGTGCCGGTGGCTGCCCCTTCTCCTCCTCCTTCTCCTGGGAGGAGGCGGGGGGCTCGGAGGTGAGCTGCGGGGGGAGAGCGAGCTTCTGCCCGGGGTGGATGAGGTCGGGATCGGTGAACTTCCCGCCGCCGGGGAGGGGCGCGCCGCGGTTCTCTTCGTAGAGGGCGGGCCAGTCCTTGGGGTCGCCGTGGTCGTCGGCGATGGTCCAGAGGCTGTCGCCCTCCTGGACGGTGACACTGACCGGCTCTTCGGCCCTCCCCTTGCTGGCGGGGGTGCTGGTGTGGAGCTCGGCGGACGTGGGCGGCGTGCCGGTCTGGGAGGTGTGCTGCTGGCCCCGGTCGCCGGTGCCCGCCGCGTCGGCGGGAAGCTTGATGGTGGCGCCGACGGGCAGGTACTGATCGCCTGCGGCCAGTTGCGGAAGGCCGGGGTTGAGGGCGGCGATGTCCTTCCACCGCTTGCCGTCGCCGAGGTACTGCTCGGCCAGGTCCCAGGGCAGTTCGGTGGCGGAGGTGACGGTGTGCTCGGGCCACCTGTCCTGGTCGGCTTCGGACGCCTGAGGGCTGGCGGTGCTGGCGGGCGACGGGGCTGCAGCGCTGTCGCCCGCGGCGTGGGAGACGGTCGCGGCGACGGCGGGGCCGCCGGTCGCTGCGGCGGCAGCGGTCGGGGCGAGCAGTACGATCCCGCCGATCAGGAACGAGGCCAGGGACTGCAGGCTGCGCAGGCCTGAGATGGCGGGTGCCGTGCGGCGGCGCAGCAGGGCGATGATCTCCAGGGCGGCGGAGAGCGTGAAGGCGGCCCAGCCGGCCCAGCCGATGCAGGTGAGGACGACGAAGAAGAGGGTGCCGTCGTCCTGCTGGAGGAGGTTGAGGGTGCCGTCGGCGAGTTCGGTCGGCTGGTGGCCGACGGCGAGCAGGAGGTAGGGGACGCCGGCGAGGAGCGCGAGGAGGGTGCATGCGCCCAGCAGGGCCCGCAGGATGGCTCCGAGGGCACGGACGGGCGCGGGGGTGCGGTGAGCCAAGGTGCTCAGCCTCCTGCTTGGGTGTGCAGTTGTGCGGTGGCGGTGCCGGTCACGTGGATGGTGCCCTTGCCGACGAACTGGGCGAAGAGCGTGTTGTAGGTGTCGTGGACGGTGACGGTGATGCTCTGGCCGCCGTCGGTGATCTCGACGTTGCCGGTGACGTCGGCGGTGGCGAGGTAGTCCTGGGCGGCGCCGGTGGCGGCGTCGGGGTCGATGGTGATGGCGGTGCCCTCGATGGCCTGTGCCGGGTCGAGTTGCTGGCCGGCGGTGCGGGCGGCTTCCTGGGCGATGGAGGTGGCCCGGTTGGCGGCGTTCAGGGCGCCGCCGCCGTCGACGAGCAGCCCCATGACCATGAGGATGGCGACGGTGGTCACGGCGAAGAACAAGGACATCGAACCCCGGTCGCGCTGAACGGTGCGGGCGCGGGCCCGGAGAGTGCTGAGGCGGTTCACTCGCGGCCCCGGTAGGTGTCGATGGCGCTGGTCCAGGAGGCGGTGAGCGTCTTGGCTCCGGGCAGGCCCGGCAGGCCGATGTCGGAGAGGTTCGCGGTGCAGGCGATGGTGGCGGTGATGTGTGCGTCGGTGCCGAGGTCGAGGGCGTAGCCGGAGGTGTCGACGGCGACGCTGGAGGTGCGGCAGGTGACGCCGTCACCCTGGAGGCTGCGCTCGGCGGCGCCCTGGGCCGCGCTCTGCGCGCCGGCCGCGTCGCGTTCGAGGGACGCTGCGCGTGCGGCGGCGCGGGCTGCGGCGTCCACGGCGCCGTCGGCGTCGGTGACCCGGCCGAAGGCGATCATGAGGAGCAGCAGGGCGATGACGGCGGGGGCCAGGACGGCGGTCTCCAGGGAGTAGGAGCCGCGGTCGCCGCAGAGTGCCGCCGTGCGGCGGCCGCGTGCGGTCATGGGGTGGTCCAGCGTTCGGTGGGGGCGTCGGCGTGCTGGACCACGTCCAGGGTCAGCCCCGGCACGAGGGTGGCGACGCGGCCGCGGACGGTGATCCGGATCTCCTCGGTGGTGCTGCCGGCCGAGGAGACGCTGGGGCCCTGGACGCTGCCGCCGAAGCGGGCGAGGAAGGTCTGCGCCTGGGCGACGCCGTCGCCGGGGGTGGAGCCGAGCTGGCGTCCGGTCTCGACGCCCTGGCGGGCGGCGGACTGGGCGACTTTGCGGGCGTGGTAGTAGAGGCCGACCTGGATGGAGGTGAAGATCAGGCCGAGGACGACGACCGCGAGGACGGCGAATTCGACGCTGCCGAAGCCGCGGTCGCCGCGCAGTGTGCGGTGCCGTCGCTGGTCTCGGTGACGGAGCGGTCTGGCCACGCTCCTCCCTCCTCTGTCGTGCCGGTCGGTTCTGGTGCGGGTGTGTCAGGCACCGTCGATGATGCCGATCTTCTCCAGGAGCTTGGTGCGGATGGCGAGGACGAGGAGTCCGGCGCCGACCAGCAGGGCGCCGGCGATCAGGGCGAGCTCGGTGGAGGTCTGACCGGCGTCCTTGGCGGTCTTGAGCTCGGCGTAGCGGGTGCGGATCCAGGTGGTGAGGAGCTGGATGTCCATGGTGGTCGTGTTCCTTCAGCTTCCGAGGATGGTGATCGTGATGGGGATCATCACGAAGACGAGCATGAGGATGACGCCCGCGGTGACGGGCAGGATCATCGCGGCCGAGGCGGCGTTGGCCTCGGCCTTGGCGTCGGAGAGCAGGGCGATGCGCAGCTGCCGGGCCTGGGCCTGGAGGGTGGTGTAGACGGCGGCGCCGTCTCCGGCCAGGGCGAGGGTGTCGGCGGGCCGGGTGAGCTCGGGGATGTCGAGTTCGTCGCCGAGCTGCTTGAGGGCGTCCCAGACGGTGACGCCGGCGAGGTCGGCCTCATGGAAGATCTGCCGCATCCGCACGAAGATGAAGCCGTCGCCGACCTCGGCGGTCTGGGTGAGGGCCTGCGCGGCCCCGGAGTTCGCGATGCGCGCCAGGGCGACGCGGTCCAGGTAGGAGGCGGCGGCGTGCCGCACGATCAGCCGGACCCCGGCGGCGTCGCGCGCCACTTCCTTGACGGGCCAGAACCAAAACAGCACCGCCAGGCCCAGGGAGACGAGGGCGGGCAGGGCGAAGGGCAGGGGGCTTCCTGCGAGCGCGAGGAGGGCTTGGAGCAGCTGCGGCAGCAGCAGGCCGTAGAGCGCGAACAGGAAGCGCTTGCCGAGGTGTTCGGCCGCGCTGATCCGCAGCAGGTTCAGGTCCTTGGCCGGGATGGTGATCCGGCTGCCGGCCTCGCCCAGGATCCGCTCCCCGACGCGCTCGGCCAGCGACCCGGTGCTGCCGGGGGCGGCGGAGGGCAGCAGCGGAGTGCCGGCGCCCGCCTTGCTGACGTCGAGGCGGTCGAGAGCGGCAGCGAGGTCGCGGCGTACGGGCATGGCGGCGCGGATGGCCAGCCCGATCAGGGCGCCGGCGGCCGCTGCCGGGAGCACGGCTTCCATCGGGATCATCGGGCGGCTCCCGTCGCGGTGAGGTGGGCGGGCAGCGGGTCGATGAGGCGCGGGTCGGGCTTGGTGCGGGCGATCCGGCGCAGCCAGGTGAGCGTCCAGGCGAAGGCGCCGCCCAAGAGGGCGAGGACGAGCTGGCCGAGCGGCGTCTTGTACCAGCCGGACCAGGCGTCGTTGAGCATGCAGCCGACGACGACGAGGCAGATGACCATGCTGACCATGCGGGAGCTCTTGCGGACCTTGGCGCGGTCGGCCTCGATGTCGCGGGCGTCGGCGGCCTGCTGGTGGATGGTCACCGCGAGGGCTTCGAGGGCGTCCGACAGGCCCGGGCCCTTGTAGACGGCGTGGGACTGGAAGAGCAGCACGACGTGGTCGGCGACGCCGTCGGCGAGTTCGTCGGCGAAGTGGGCGAAGGCGTCCTCGGCCTCCATGCCGGAGCGGAGCCGGTCGGCGAGGGCGCGGACGTTGGGGGCGATGGGGCCGGGTGCGGCCTTGGCCGATGCGCGGATGGTCTGGGGCAGGGAGATGCCGGCCTGGTGGACCCCGGCGAGGTGGTTGAGCCACTGCCCGAGCGCTTCGAGGCGCTCGATGCGCTGGCTGGCGGCGGTGCCGGGGTTGAGGACGAAGGGCAGGCCGAGGACGGCCGCGCCGGCGAGGATGCCGTGGACGGGCCAGCCGGTCCAGGCCCACACCAGCAGGGTGGTGACGGCGGCGGTGATGACCAGGGGCCGCCAGCGGCGCTGCCAGGCCTCGGGCAGTTCACCGCGGGCACGCCGGATGCGCCGGACCAGGGGGGAGGCGGGCTTGGTGGGGTCCACGGTGCGGCCCCGGGCTTCGCGGACCGCGGCGGCGATGGCCAGGACGGCGAGGACGGCGGAGCAGGCGGCGACGAGGGCGAGCTGGGAGGTGTTCATCGGCGTCCCACGGTTTCCAGGGGGGTGTGCCAGGCGCCGAGGGGCTTGTCGGTGAGCCAGGCTCGGTGGAACAGGCCGGTGCGCTCCAGGTCGTCGATGAACGTCGGCATGTTCGTGTAGACGGCGCGCGGCTCACCGGCGTGGAGGGCGGGGGCGAAGAGGTCGGTGGTGACGGGGCGGCCGCCTTCGCCGACGACGTCGTGGACCTCGTAGATGTGGGAGACGAAGCGGTGCTTGCGGCCGCCGATGCCGGTCTCGTCGAGGTAGGTGAGGTAGACGACGACGTCGATGGAGGAGGCGATGAGGTGGTGGGCCGCCTCGGTCTGCATCCCGGCCTCGGTGCACAGCTGGACCAGGCGGCTGATGATGGCGTGGGGCCGACGGACGTGGAGGGTGCACATGGAGCCGGAGCCGCCGGCCGACATCGCCTGCAGCATGGGCAGGACTTCGGTGGAGCGGACCTCGCCGACGATGACGCGGGTGGCGTTGTAGCGCAGCGCGGTGGCGAACATGTCGGTGATGGTGACCTCGCCGGCGCCGTGTCCGGCGCGGACTTCGCCGTTGGACTGCCGGGCCTCGAAGGCATAGGTGACGGGGCCGGGCTTGGGCCCGGGTTCGTCGAGGTAGAGCTCGCGGTCGGATTCGAGGGTGACCAGCCGCTCGGCGGGCGGGATCTCGCGGCCCAGGGCGCGGAGCAGGGACGTCTTGCCGGCGCCCATGTCGCCGACGACCAGGACGTTCATCTTGGCGTGGACACAGGCCGTCAGGAACCGCTCCAGCACCGGGTTGATCGAGCCCCAGCGGACGAGTTCGGCGATGCCGTGCTGGCGGATGCGGTGGCGCCGGATGACGACGGAGGGCCGCGTGGTCAGCAGGGACGCGGTCACCCGGGAGCCGTCGGGCATGCGGAAGCCGACCATCGGGGTGGCCTGCGTCAGCGCGCGTTCACCGTGGCCGGACAAACGCGCCATGCGGTTGACCCAGGTGATGAGCTCCTCGTGGCTGTCGGCGACGCGCTCGATGGTCTCGCGGGGCCGGTCGTGGAACTCGATGTGCGCGCGCAGGCCGTCGACCATGATGTCCTCGACGCCGTCCCGGTCCAGGAGCGACTGCAGGCGCCCTCCCCGGTACATGGAGTCGAAGACCGCGGTACCGATGGCGGCTTCCTGCTCCTGGGTCAGGCCCGCATTGCCCTGGGCGTACTTGGCGGACCATTCGGCGACCGCGTTGCGCACCAGGCGCCGGGCGAGGGCGCGGCGGTCCTCCTCCGCGAGGAGCTTGTCGGGGTCCTCGGCGCTCAAGGTCTTGGAGACCACGGCCTGGAGGTCCTCGATGACCTCCCAGCCGACCGGGATCTGCCCGGGCAGACCGGCCAGGCGCGGCACGGCGCCGGGGTCCGCGGCCGCGCTCGCGGGCACCTTGTCGGGGGCCGGGGCCGCTGCGGGAGCGGCGGGTGCCGCCGGAGCGGTGCGGCGCTGGCCGAGTCGGCTGGCGAGGATCCCGGTGATGTCGGCGGGCCCGGCCGGCGGGGTGTCGGCGGGCGGCCGGTGCTGGGTGTCAGCCACGGGCTCCTCCCTTCGTCAGGCGCTGCAGGACGCCCGCGATCTGACGATGCGCGGGGTACTGCTGCTGGATGTGGCGCCGGGAAGCGACCGCGTCGAGGTGCTCGGTGGCAGTTCGGGCACCGCGCGGCAGCGGCCTGCGCTCGAAGCCGCGCGGCGGACGGCCGCCGTGGGTGAGGTAGGCGGCGGTGTCGGCGTCGAAGGGCAGGGCGGCCAGCAGTGGCACGCCGAGGACTTCGGCGACCTGATGGGCACGGTAAGGACCCTCCTCGATCAGGAGGAGGCCGAGTGCGTCGGCGCCGCTGCCGCGCTCGGTGAGCTCGGCGCGCAGAGGGTCGATGACGTGGCGGGCCAGGGCGAGGGACTGTTCGGTGCCGCGGACGACGAGCAAGACCAGGTCGGCCTGGTGGATGAGGGGCGCGGGGGTCAGGGTCGGGTGCAGGTGGCCGGCCTCGATGGCCAGGCGTCCGGCGTCGATGAAGACGTTGTAGCCGGCGTCCTCGGCCAGGACGTGCAGGACGTCGGAGAGCGCGGGCCAGGTACGGGCGAGCGCACCGGCCTGGGCAGGGTCGGTCAGCCCGGGCAGGAGCCGGCGGTTGCCCTCCCGGTCCAGGGGCCACAGGTGACGCGCGAAGACCTGCGCGAGGTGGTCGGGCCCGGTGCGTTCGGCGGCGGCCAGGTGGTAGAGGCCGGCGTCGGCGGCCGCCGCGCCCTGGAGGAGTCCTGCGCGGACCGTGCCGCCGGCCGGGTCGGCCTCCGCGAGGAGGCTGGGGCGCCGGGAGGCCAGGGTCAAGGCAAGGGCGGAGGTGGTGGTCCCGGCGGACTTCGCGGAGACGAGAGCGGTGACGGGCATGGGTCAGCTCCGCGGTTCGCGGACGACGGCGATCCGGCCCTGCGCGGCACGGGTGGCGAGCAGCGGCCCGTCGCCGGAGTCGACGGCGAGATTGACGACGACAGTGCCGGAGGCGTCGGGGCGCGAGACGGTGACGACGACGGCGTCGATGGTCGACGGCGGCGCCTCCGCCTCCTTGCTCGAGGTCTGCTCGCCCTGGGCGGGCGTGGTGACGGCGAGGACCTTGTCGCCCGGAGCGAGGGTCCCGGACGGGGCCTGGCCCTTTTTCACCTGCACGCCCACCTGCTGCTTGTCGTCGCCCAGGCCGGTGCCGGAGGCGAGCTGCGAGGAGATGAGGAGGCTGCCCTTGCGCAGGTCGACGGCAGGCCGCTTGCCAACCACGGACCCCTTCTCGGCAGCTGGTACGGGGGCGAGGGCGGCGTCGGCGGAGACCTCGGCGATGGTCAGGTCCGCGTCGGTGAGGGCCTGGCCGGCGGGCACGTCCTGAGCGACCGCGATGACCTTGGTGCGGTCGCTGGCGGAGGTGACGGCAGCGGCCGCGCCGAGCCCGGCGAGTACGGCAAGGACCACGCACAGCGCCACCATCGACCAGCGGCGTTCCCGCTTGACGGGCGCGCTGGCGGTGATGGGCAGGTCGGGGCGGGCCGGGGCTGCCTGACGCGGGGCCGGCGGCGCGGCGGGGGAATCCATGGTGCGGGCCTTCCAGGGTGCTAGTTGAGGACCTGGACCTCGGCGACGGTGATGTCGACGGCGCTGTCGCGGATCTCGGTCATTTCGCCGGACGCGCCGCCCCCGTTGACCTGCCAGTCGATGTCCCAGGTGGAGGTGGCGGTGACGTGGTAGTCGCCCGAGGCGGTGGTGGAGGACGGCTTGGTGTAGCGGTGGCCGCAGTCCGGCGACGGCTTCTTCCCGTACTCCGCCTTGTAGGGGGTGCCGGGCGTGGTGCAGGTGACGGTGGTCCCGTCGCCCATCTGCCACTCGATCTTCGCCACCTTCGCCGTGGCCGTGACGGTGATGCCGCCGGCGGAAGCGCTGGCGGTGTTCGGCCCGTAGGTCTCGGCTCCGCGGGCGGTCCATAGGTAGACGGGCATGCCCACGACTCCCTTGCCGCCGGGCTTGGGCGTGATCCCGATCTCGGGGCCGCGCAGCAGCATTTTGTCGACCGCCTCCCGGGCGAGAACGGCCGGGTTCACGGTGGCTTCCGGAGGGTCGGCCGACCAGATGGTCATGGCGAACTCCTCCTCGTCACGCTCCCCTTGGCAGACCGCCTCGTATATCGCGCCGTCACCGGGCTTGTGGCCGGCCCACATCCAGCTGTCTGCCGGGGGCTGAGGCTCCATGCGCTGGTACACGCAGCCGGGCGGCTCCTTGTCGGCAGCCTTCTCGCCGGTACCGCTGCCCTTGTCCGGGGCCGGACCTGAGCCGCCTCCCCCGCTGCCCGGCCTTCCCGGGATGCCCACGTCCACGCAGATGAAGACCGTCTCGCACGATTCGGCGTTGCCCTTCCCGCCGTCTGCCGCGGCGGTGTGGGTCATGGCCGTGGACAGGGCGAGGGTGGTTGCAGCGATCGTGAGTCCGCGCCTCAGCACTGAGTGTCCTGGTGCGGCTCATCCTTGGTGACGACCCATCCGTCCGGCCACTTCTCCAGGAGGGAGGTGACCGTGTACTTGGTCAGCCGGTCACTGGGCTGAGGGACGGGCTCGCCGGTGGATTTGTTGTAGATGACCCACTCGGACACGTCCAGGCAGCTGGAGAGGTGCACTTTCGGTACGTCGCGATTTAGGTCTGCCTTTGTGACGGTCAGATTCGACAGCCCTGGGCTTCCCTTCACGGCTTGGCCATTCTCGCGAGCGCTCTTTACCGACTTCTCGATTGCCAGACGGGCTGGACCGACCGAGGTCTTCTTAATGTCTGTGCCCTCGATAGAGTTCTTGGCGTAGGCCTTCTCGACCTCCTGCCAGTGCGCGCGGTACGCGGCCATGGCGTCGGCTTCTCCGCCCTTTTCCGGCTCGGCGAGGGAAGGGGCGCTCGACGCCGGATCCTTTGACGCGGAGGGCGTTGTGGCGCCAGGGCTGGCGTCGGTCTCATCGCCCCCGCAGGCAGCGGCGGAAACCAGCAGAGCTGGGATGAGGAAGGCACCTACGGCCAGACGACGAGGCTTTGTCATTTCGCAGTTCTCCCCTGTTGTGATTCGCGTCTCGCTTCTTGCTGAGCAAGGAAGGGATACCGGCCTCCCTGCGGCAAGGCGGGCGTATCGACGCCCACACATTACGCAAAGTTTCGCCATGATCCCAGTCCGTACCGAACATGAACTGACAGGGGTCTACGGCAAATTGGAACGTATGGGAACATTATGGCGGCTCCAGGCTGACCGAGCGTCAACCGATGCTGATGCCGAGGCGGTCTGCGTATCCCGCCGGTACAACGCCCGCTCTCCCCTCTCGGACACCACCGAAGACGGAATGGGCGGCTCCCTCAGGCCGCTACGGCGGCGGGAGGCCGGAGCCAGGCGTCGCACCGCTCTGCCGGTCCCAGGGCGGGGAGGAAGATCGGCGCCGCCGGGCCGAGATCCTGGAGTTTGCTGAGGGTGGTGATGCCGGCCCGCAGGTCGGTGTGCTGGAGGGCGGGGTCGCTCGCGGCGAGGCTGCGCAGGTCCGCCGCCCGGCGGTCGAGGCGGGATTCGGCGGCGCCGGTGAGGACGATCAGGAGCCGGGGGAACGCCGGGTACCGGGAGCGCCACGCCTCCGTGTGCGGACGGCGTGGGGTGCGGGCGCCGCGCGGGCCGGGCTGGGTGGGGGTGTAGGTGCGGTAGGCGGCGTAGGCGTGAAGCTTCTGGGCGAGGCGGGCGATGGTCATCTGGGTCCGGTCTACCTCGACGAAGTAGGTCAGCAGGGTGCGGGTGCGCTGTTCGGCGTCGGTGTGGACGTAGTTGAGGACGGCGTCGGGGATGAGGGCGAGGTCCTCGCCGGGGCGGGCTTCGTCGCGGTAGTGGTGGGCGGTTTCCGGGGACCAGTCGAGGGGCCCGCATTCGTGGCCCAGGTGCCGGGCCCACTCGACCATCGCGAGGCCGGTTTCGACCGTCGCGAGGGTGTGGTCCTGGAGGGGGCCGAGGGCTGCTTCGGGGCTCATCCGGTAGGGGCGCTGCGGAAGGAGACCGGCTGACTCGACCGCGGTGGCCCCCTTTTCGGTGAGCCACCACAGCAGATCGGTCTGGCCGGAGCGGCGTCGGCCGACGGTCTCGGCGAGCCCGGCCTCGCGCAACGTGTGGAGCTGGCGGCGGAGGTACTCGCTGCGGGTGTGGTGCGGGGTGATCAGCCGGTGGAGCTGGCGGGTGGAGACCAGGCGGTGCTGGTAGAGGACCTGCGCGGCCTGCTGGGCGACCTGGCCGAGACCGGTGGGGCCGGAGTGCGGGTAGGGCATCGGGCTGCTCCTCAGTCGACGAAGGTGGTGGGGTCGCCGTCGGTGCCCGAGCCAGGGGTGCGCTGGGCGTGATGGGCGAGGAGGGTGGCGTCGAGATCCTCGAGGCTGGTGAGGATGTCGGCGACGGGGCGGCGCAGGAGGTTGGTGTCGATGGCCCGGTCGAGGTCGGCGATGCCGTCGGGGTTGTCGTAGTGGGCGAAGAGGTCCTCGACGGGCAGGCCCCGGACGCGGAACGGCTTGGTGGGGCGTCCGTTGAGGTTGATCGACATGACGTAGTGGTACTTGGGCAGCTCGGTGACGGTCTCGGGGGTGACATGGCCGTTCCAGCGGCGGGCGACGAAGGCCGCCTCGTCGTAGTCGGCCGCGCAGGTCGACAGCAGGCTCTGGTTCTGCAGGAGGGCCTGTCGGGTGATGGCGGACAGGCGCAGCGCCATCTGCGTCATGCCGATGAACCGCACCTCGTACTTACGTAGCTGCTCGGCGATGGCGGCGAGGAAGCCCTTGGAGGAGGAGTCGAGCGCGGTCAGCTCGTCGCCCCAGGCCCAGAAAGTCCGGCGGCCTGGGCGGGGGGTGTCCTGGCGGGAGAGGCCGGCGCGGTGCAGATCGTGGATGAGGAGGCAGGAGACCAGCGCGTCGGCTTCGGAGCCCGAGGGACAGACGAACACCACGTGGCCGCTGTCCATGGCGGTGCGGACGTCGTAGGCGGAGCGGGGGCTGCCGAAGAACGCCTGGAGTGCGGGCGAGGTGTCGAGGCGGTCGATGGCGTAGGTGACGGTCGGCACGGCGTCGGAGGCGAGCCGGGGGAAGGTGTTCGTCCAGTAGGCGCGAACGCGCCCCGGCAGCCGGGGCAGCAGCTGCTCGCGCCAGTTCTCGTCGGTGAGCCAGCTGCGGATCTGGAAGAGCGTCGCCTGGGCGTCCGGAGCCCCACCCTGCACCGCCTGCTGGTTGAGGAGGGCGAGGGCCTGGGTGGTGCGGGCCAAGATGGTGCGTGCGCGCGGCGCGTGGTCGCCCCAGTCCTGGGCGGCCGCGATGCCCTCGGTGACGGAGCGGACGATGTCCTTGACGGCGCTGGTGGGGCGCTCCATCGAGAGCGGGTTCCATGAGGCCACGAACTGGTCGGGGGCGGACTTCCCCAGGTCGATCTCCCACAGACGGGGGGCGATGTGGGGGTGGGCCAGGTACGGCTTGGCACGGGCCCATGCCTCGCCGTGCGGGTCGAGGAACCACGTGCCAGCGCCGGAGTGGGCCATGGCGATGCACTGGACGAGGGCGGCCTCGGTCTTGCCGTGGCCGGACTTGCCGAGCTGGAGGCCGAACAGCAGGTCTTGGACGCGGGCGGCACCGATGCGTTCGCGGCCGTCCGCGTAGGTGACAGCGCCGAGCGGGACGAGGTCGGGCTGCCCGGTGTAGATGGGCAGGTCCGCCGGTGCGGGCGGGACCAGGCCACCGGAGCGCACCACGCCGGAGGCGTGGCACTTCGCGGTGGGCGGCTTGAGGAAGCCGGCCAGCTCCGGGACGGTCAGCCACTGGCGGCGCCGGGGAGCGAACTCGCCGCTCTCGAAACGCCGGTCGAAGCGCGCGATGCTCCACGTCGTACGGGGGCGCCGTGGTTTGAGGTAGTTCTCTCCGCTGGTGGTGGCGAAGACGGCCAGGAGCTGATGCATCCGCGCGAGGGCGGCCTGAGGGTGCGCGGCTTCGGCGCGCAGGAGGATCTGGACGGCGAAGACCGCGCCGGCGGCCGGGGCGAGCTTTCCCAGGCCGTCGCGGAGATCTGTCATACGGGGAAGGCGCTCGCCGCCGCGGTGCGAAGTGCCACCGTTCCAGGCGGCGGCGACCGTCCCCCAGACACCGCCGGTGCCGAGGCCGCCGGTGAGCCGCTCGCCGTAGGCGGAGGGGCCGCGGCGCCGGGACCGGGCGAGGAGCCGGCGGCGGCGCCGGGCGAGGTGGCGCTCACGGACGGGGACCAGGTCCAGGACGACGTCGGCGCGCTCCCCGGACTCGGTGCGTACGGTCGCGAACGCCGCGGCGAGCTGCTGGAGCGGGTCGGGTGCCAGACCCAGGGCCGCGAGGGGCTTGCGGTCCGGCAGGCCGAGCGTGAGCTCGGCGCGTTCCACGTACCGGGCCCGGCTGGGGGCGGGGGTCTGCTTGTCCAGAGGGACGGTGAGCGTCATGCGGGTCCCTCCGGGGCGGGGAAGCGGACTGGCCGGATGCTGGTCCGGTCCTCCTGTGCGCGGACCTCGACTTCGGCGAACCCGGGCATGGTCAGCACGGCCTGCGCGGTGCGGGGCCCCTCCAGGTAGCAGCGCATCTTGCCGGTCTCGGCGGTGTACCGCAGGCGGACTGCCGAGCCGCGGGCCGGAACGCCGCCGGCGGCGTGGTGGACTCGGCCCAGCTGGCGGGCCCAGCGGGCGACTTCAGCTTCGCTCGGGTCGAAGGTGCTGGTAGGAACGAGCTCCACCGTGACGCGGTCGGCGAGGGCGGCGCGGGCACGGCGGGCGCAGTGCACTGTCCACCCCACCCAGCCAGCCAGGACCACGGGTGAGGCTCCGGCCGCGTAGGGGATTACCGTGACCAGCTCGGGTCCAGGGTCGCCGAGCAGGAGGTGGATTACATCGAACATGCCGGTGCCGCCTCCGGGGTGATGTTCCTTCTTCTCGCTCGCTCCAAGTACGGGCAGAACCGTCGATCAGACACCCATACCCGCACCGTTATGCGTTCGTGACATTCGAGTGCCGCCGATGACCCTGCATGACGCGTGGGTCTCCGGAGCGGCTCCCCGTTGACTGACGGCGGCCGGGCGAACCACCCGGAGGGCCAGGCGCTGCCCGCCGGGCGCCTTGTCTGCGACCCGCGCCGAAGCCCCTGCGGGCCGATCACCCTTCGGCGCCTCACACCTCCGCCGAGCCTCAGCAGTTTCACCGCCGAGAAGCGGAGCTGAAACAGCGATACCCGGCGTTGCAACCGCCCCTGATGCGAAAGTGAGACGTGGATCACACATCGTGTGGATCCACAGGGCGAGCTGCTCCCGCTGTCCGACCAGGGAAACGAAAGTTGCACGCCCGGGACGCGTGTTTCTTCAGATCAGGCCCGCTCCCCCGGACACAGGGATACGAGTTTCCATTGTTTCCGGAAACACCCTCAGCAATGAAACACACCATGACCTGCGCAGATACGCCGTGGTTACAAGGCAGTTGGGCCATGTGAGCGCTCAGGAATGTGTAAGTCTGAGGTCCGCCTCGCCCTCCGCGAGCAGCGAAGCCCCCTGCCGCACCCACAGGTTCCTACGCCCAGGTGCAGCGGGAGGCTCGCTGGTCGGCGGCGGCACGGCACTCGAAGATCGAATCGCAACCAGGAGAATCCATGCCCGCCAACACCAGCGACGGTACCCCCCGTCGCCCCGCCACGCCCGTCAAGGGAAGCACCGAGGACCGAACGCAGGTCACGCCCGTCAAGGGAAGCACCGAGGACCGAACGCAGGTCACGCCCGTCAAGGGAAGCACCGAGGACCGAACGCAGGTCACGCCCCTCAGGGGGCCTGCCCGCTGGCTGCCCTACCTCGCGTCGGCCATCGCAGCGCTAGCTGTCGGCGCCGTAGTGATCCTGGGCCTGAACGGTCGCACGGAGGCGGCCGTCGCGGCCGGGACCATCGGGGCCGCCATCGCAGCCGGCGGCGTCAACGTGACGGTCACCATCCGCAGCTAGCAGGCTGGTCGGCCGCTCGGTCGATGGCCTTCCTCATCCTCGCGGTCAGGCGATGCGCCTGACCGCGAGGATGTCGCCGTTGGACGTGATGCTGGTGACCTCGATGACCTTTCCGGGGGCGGGCGCGTGGACGACCATGCCGTCGCCGAGGGCGAGGGCGACGTGCTGGGGGCTGGCGGGGTTGCCTCCGCCGCTGAAGACCAGGTCCCCCGCTCGTACGGCTCCGGTGGGCACGGCTTTGCCCTCGTTGACCTGGGTGTAGGTGGTGCGGGAGAGGGAGATGCCGGCGACTCCGTAGGCGCGCTGCATCAGCGAGGAGCAGTCGCAGCGGTCGCGTGGCTCTGCGCCGCGAGGGTTCGTGCAGCTGCCGCCCCATTGGTAGGCGCCGCCGAGCTGCTGGAGGGCCCACTCGATGGCCGCCCGGGCCTGGGGGGTGGTGCCGCGCGGGATCGTGTAGCCGTCGGGCAGTTTGCCCTGCGGGTCGGCTGCCGGGCCGACGGCGGTCTGGCCGGCGCAGGCGCGGCCGCCGAAGGCTGCGGTTGGGCTGGTTCCCAGGGTGGGGCCGATGGCCTGCTGCAGGGCAGTGGCGAGGGGTTCGTGCTTGGCGTACGCGTCGGGGTAGGCGCTGCGCTGCACGGCCTGGGCGGCTTCGGTGACGGGCATCTCCTCCCAGCCGTCGATCTTCTGGAGGCCTTCGTAGAACTTCTGGGAGGCGTAGACGGGGTCGAGGATCTGCGCGGGGGTGCCCCAGCCCATCGAGGGGCGCTGCTGGAAGACGCCGAGGCTGTCGCGGTCCCCGTAGGGCAGGTTGCGCAGGTTGCTCTCCTGGAGGGCGGTGGCCAGGGCGACGACCTGTCCGTGGGCGGAGATGCCCATCTGGGCGCCGGTGGCGATCACGGCCTGGGCGATGGGCACCTGCTCCTCGGGCAGGGGCAGCCCGGGTACGTCGATGTCGGCGTCGGTGTTGTCCAGGAGCGCGCGGACCTGCTCGGCGGTGACGGCCGCACCGTCTCCCCCGGCGGGGACGCAGCGGCGTTTTTGCTGCTGCTCCCACGCGGCGGCCTGGGCGACGCTGGCGTTGTGGCCCGCGATGGCGCCGGCGACCATGACCGTCGTCCCGAGGAGGAGCAGGGCGGCGAGGGCCGGCATCCAGGGCCTGACGAGGTGTCTGGTCATCAGGGCTTCTTCTTCTTTTTCCGGAAGGGCCCGAACCTGCGGGGCTTGGTGGCCTTGCTCGTGCTGGTCTTGTTGCCGGGCTTCCTGTTCTTGGGGTGGGTGCTCGGCTTCCGGGGCGGCACCGCGCGGTTCTTCGCTCGGTGGAGGCGGGTGCGCAGGCGCTGCTGCTTGGCGGAGCTGGGCGAGGTCCGGGAGTGGGGCGGGCGGTTTCGCCGGCGTGCCGGCGCTGTGGAGGTGGTGCTGGTGGACGAGGGGGTGCTCGTGGTGCTGGCCGGGGGTGTGGCGGTGGAGGGTCGTTGGGCTTTGCGCCATGCGCGGCGCTGGGAGCGGGAGAGCGCGGGGGTCTTCGCGCCGCCGTTCTTGCGGCTGAGGCGGGACATGAGGGCGGTGGAGCCGATGGTCCTGGGCATCGCGTAGCTCAGGGCGACGCCGGGCCGGCCCCCGTGCCAGTGCGGAGTACAGTTCGGACTGATGGGTGACGAAATCCAGTGCCCGCGTACCGGATTCGCCGATGACGCGCTGGATGTTGAATCTG
>NZ_JBEYXW010000036.1:0-61895 GCF_040645195.1 Saccharomonospora sp. NPDC046836 | reverse complement strand
CCTTGGTTGCGTTCAACGCAACCAAGGTGGCCTTGGGGGACCTTTAGATCAGGCGACGTCGGCGCTGCTGGCGGCGAAGGTGTTGCAGTCGACGATGCGGTTGTCGTAGGCGCCTGCCCGCCACCAGACGGCGTAGTTGGCGTTGCTGCCGTGGTCCTGGGTGCCCGAGGTGTCGTCGCCCCTGGTCTCCTGGTCGTACCAGGCCTTGTCGTACATGTCCCTGGAGATCGTGCCGCCACGGTCGACATGCGCGCCGAGGAACATCCCCGAGAAGCACTGCGCCTGCAGTTCCTTGCGCCGGGACATCTCCATGCCGGCCGGGCTGTTCTGACCCGCGGCGTAGATCTCCTCCCAGGCCGCGTCCATGATGCCCGCGACCTCCTGGACGTGGTGGCCGTACTCGTGGGCGAACAGCGCCAGGTACACGCCCGGGTTGTTGCCGTACTGCTCTGTCTGCAGGCCGGCGAAAGGTACGTACAGGTTGTTCTCGCAGTAGTAGGCGGCCGTGGCGATGCCGACCTCGATCGTGCCGCACGCGGTGTCGAAACTGCCTGCGGAGGGAAAGTGCAGCGTCGGCGATGTGAATGGCAGGTCGTAGTACTCGAGGAACGGGCCCCACGCCGCGTCGAGACAGCGGGCGGCGGCGGTGAAGAACGACTCCGCCGCGGCAGGGTCGCTCTGCCACGCCGGGAGGTTGCACGCCAAGTTCTTCAGGCCCGCGTCCGGGTCCTGCAGGATCGGGTGGTCGGCCAGTTTGAAGATCTTCTGCGGTCCCCGCTCGATCGTCGTGGGACTGGACTGGGTCGAGGTCTCGCTGCTCTCCGTCGTGGTGGTCGTCGTGGTCGTGCTCGACTCGGTCGACGTCGCGGACTCGGTCGTGGTGGTGAAATCGGGGCTGCCGTAACCGGCCCCTGCCGACGAGGAGCTGTCGTCCTTGGTCACCGTGAACACGATGACAATGCTCAGTACCAGCAGCGTGACACCGCCGAGAGTGGCCGCGATGATCGGCCCGCGCTTCGGTTTGCGGGGCGGCGGGTAGCCGGGCTGCGGCGGGTAGCCGTACCCGTAGCCTTGTGGTGCAGTCGGAGGTTGCTGGCCTTGCGGTCGGTATGGCCACGGAGAGCCCTGGTACGGGCCCTGCGGTGGTTGCGTCATGTGCTGTCCGGCTCCTCGATCGACTGCCGGCACAGCATAACGAGCCGGAGCAGGCCCCGCGTGCGACTTGCACAAACCAGGTCAGCGACGATAGGCGCAATTTCGACCGAATGCGAGGATTACGCAATGACTGATTCCAGTGGCTGGTCGTCGCCGGACCGCGGCACGGGTCCCCAGCCGCCGCAGTACCCACAGTTTCCCCAGCACCCGGAATCGGGCGGAGGGTTCCGCGGGCAGCCGGGCGTGATCCCGCTGCGGCCACTCGGCGTCGGTGAGATCCTCGACGGCGCGATCAGCACCATGCGCAAGTACGCGGGTCTGGTCTTCGGCGCGTCGGCGGTCGTCGCGCTGATCAGCTCAGCCCTGTCTCTGGCCGTAGGGGTATGGCTGTTCGACAACGTCGAGCCGCTCGTGGTCAACCCGAATGCGTCGCAGCAGGAGCAGCTCGACCAGCTGTTGTCACAGCTCGGCGATGTCCTCGCGGCGAACTCGGTCGTCCTCGTCATCAGCGTTCTCACCCAGACGTTCCTCACGGGCCTGCTCATGGTCGTGGTGGGCAAGGCCGTGCTGGGGCAGCCGATCACGCTCGGCGAGGCGTGGGCCGAGCTGCGGCCGCGGCTGCTGCCCCTGCTGGGGCTGACCATCCTGGTCACGGTGATCGTCATGGTCGGAACGATCCTGCTGATCATCCCGGGCATCGTGGCCTACGTGTTCCTCAGCCTGACGACTCCCGCGCTCATCCTCGAACGCGGCCGGGTGCGCACGTCGCTGAGCCGCTCGCCCGCTCTGGTGCGGGGCTCGTGGTGGCGGGTGTTCGGCATCCTGCTGCTCGCGGTGGTCATCGCGTTCGTGATCAGCCTCATCATCCAGGTGCCCTTCACGCTGGCGGGCGCTGGCGACATCGGGACGGCCGCCTCGGCGACCGAGCTGCTGATCGGTGAGCTCGGCTACGCACTGGCGCAGACGATCACGGTGCCGTTCGTATCCGGTGTGACCGCGCTGCTCTACATCGACCAGCGGATGCGCCGCGAGGGACTGGACATCGAGCTGGCCCGGGCGGCCGAAGGGGCATGATCCGGGTCGCCGACGTACCCGTCGACATCGGACGGGACGCGGCCCAGGAGGCCGCGCGCGCCGAACTCACCGACCCCGCCTACCAGCAGGCGGAACCGGGGTTGGTCCTGCGCGTCCTGCGGTGGGTCGGCGACCGGCTCGCCGACCTCTTCGGTGGGCTGGGTGGCCTCGCACCCGGCGGGTTCGGCGGACTGCTGGTGTTCGCCGTGCTGCTCGTCGTGCTCGTGGTCGTGGTGCGGCTGCGTGCCGGGAAGGTCGTGGGCCGGGGCAGCGTGACCCGCCGCGAGGTGTTCAGTGGCGCGCCGCGTACCGCGGCCGACCACCGGCAGTCCGCCGAGCTGGCACACGCGCGCGGCGATCTCACCGAGGCCGTCCGGGAGCGGTTCCGGGCGATCGTGCGCTCACTGGAGGAACGTGGCGTGCTCGACGAGCGCTCGGGGCGGACCGCCGACGAGACCGCGGTCGAGGCCGGGCTGCTGCTGCCCGGTTCGGCCGCGGAACTGCGGGCCGCGGCGGTGCTGTTCGACGAGGTGCACTACGGCGGGCAGCACGCGAGTTCCGACGGCTGGGCACGGCTCACCGCGCTGGATGCGGACCTGGTCGCGGGCCGGCTGGTGGCGCGATGACCGCGACCCCGCAGGCCGCATCGACCTCGGTCTCGCCTGACGCGCGCCGCGTGTGGCGGGCCACGCGTGCACCGCTGCTGATCCTGTTGGTGGTGCTGGCGACCGGGATCCTGCTGAGCCTCGTCCGTGACGGGGGTGGCGCGTCGCTCGACCCCGACTCGGCCGCACCCGACGGCAGCCGTGCCGTGGCGCGGCTGCTCGCGGCACAGGGTGTGCGCATCGAGCCGCAGTACACCAGCGACGGGCTGGATCCCGCTGGGGCGACCCTGCTGGTGACCCGGCCGGACCTGGTGAGCACGCAGACACTGCGCGGACTCGCCGAGCGCGCGGGTGCCGTGGTGCTGCTCGCGCCGAACCAGGAAACGTTGGACGCCGTGGCCCCCGCGATGTCGGCACAGGGCCCACTGGAGGAACGCGTCCGCGAGCCGCAGTGCGCGCTGCCGGATGCCGAGGCAGCGGGCGCGGTCACCCTCGGCGGAACCGCCTATCGCGGCGAGACCACCTGCTACAACGGCGCGCTCGCCCGCGTGGGTACGACCACGGTGCTGGGCAGCCACACGCCGCTCACCAACGCCGCACTCGCCGATGAGGGCAACGCCGCGCTCGCGATGCGCCTGCTCGGCGGCCGCGAGCGGCTGGTCTGGTACGCGCCCTCGGCCGGTGATCCGGGCCTGCGTGGTGGGCAGGAGTCCCTGTACGACCTGCTGCCCCCGGGCTGGGTGTTCGGCGCCGCGCAGGTCGGCGTGGCCGCGGTGCTGTTCGCGCTGTGGCGTGCCCGCAGGCTCGGTCCGGTCGTCACCGAGCGGTTGCCGGTGGTGGTGCGGGCCGCCGAGACCGTGGAGGGCCGGGCCCGCCTGTACCGCAGATCCGGTGCGACCGATCACGCCGGGCAGACGCTGCGCCAGGCCACGTGCGAGCGGCTGCTGCCACTACTCGGCCTGACCCTCGACGCCGAGCCGCAGGCGGTACTTGCCGCGATCGCGGCGCGGACCGGCTGGGACGCCGCCGCCGTTCTGTATGGTCCGCCACCCGCCGACGACACCACGCTCGTCCGGCTGGCGGATGCCCTGGACGAGCTGGAGCGCGCGGTGCGCGACGGCGACCAGCGCGCTCCCATCGCAAAGAACACCGAGAGTGAGGTTGCTCAGTGACAGCACCGACAGCACCGACCGATCCGCGCCAGGCGCTCGTCGCATTGCGCTCCGAGGTCGCCAAGGCCATCGTCGGCAACGACGCCGCGGTGACCGGGTTGATTCTGGCGCTGCTGTGCCGCGGCCACGTGCTGCTGGAAGGCGTGCCGGGCGTCGCCAAGACGCTGCTGGTGCGGACGCTGGCCACGGCGCTGGACCTGCGCACCACCCGGGTCCAGTTCACGCCCGACCTGATGCCAGGTGACGTCACGGGCTCGATCGTCTACGACCAGCACACGGCCGAGTTCTCCTTCCGCGAGGGCCCGGTGTTCACCAACCTGCTGCTCGCCGACGAGATCAACCGGACACCGCCCAAGACGCAGTCGGCACTGCTCGAGGCGATGGAGGAGCGGCAGGTGTCGGTCGACGGCAAGCCGCGCCTGCTGCCGGAGGTGTTCGCGGTGATCGCCACCCAGAACCCGGTCGAATACGAGGGCACCTATCCGCTGCCGGAGGCCCAGCTGGACCGGTTCCTGCTCAAGCTGACCATGCCGGCACCGTCCCGCGACGACGAGATCGCCGTCCTCACCCGGCACGCCGGCGGCTTCGACCCGCGTGACCTCGAGGCGGCGGGCGTGCGGCCGGTGGCGGGAGTGGCCGAGCTGAGCGCGGCGCGCATGGCGGTGGCCGCGGTGACCGTGGGGCCCGAGGTCACCGGCTACGTCGTCGACCTGTGCCGGGCGACGCGGGACGCGCCGCCTGTGCGGCTCGGTGTCTCGCCGCGTGGAGCGACCGCGCTGCTGTCGGTGGCGCGGGCGTGGGCGTGGCTGTCCGGCCGCGCGTATGTCACGCCCGACGACGTCAAGACGCTCGCCCGTCCCGCGCTGCGGCACCGCATCGAACTGCGTCCCGAGGCGGAGCTGGAGGGTGCCACGGTCGAGGGTCTGCTGGACCGCGTACTCGCGACCGTTCCGGTGCCGCGCTGATGGCACTCACCGGGCGCGCCGGGCTGCTCGCACTCGCGGGGGCACTCGTCGTCGCGCTGCTACTGCCCTCGCCGGCCGGGGTGCTCACGGTGTCCGCGGTCGTGCTCGCCGGGATCCTGGTGGACCTGCTGCTGGCGGGCAGCGTGCGGGTGCTGTCGTTCACGCGGTCCGGTGCGACGTCGGTGCGGCTCGGCGAGGAGGCGGAGGTGCGGCTGCGCGTCGTCAACACGGGCCGCCGCGCGGTACGTGGCGTGCTGCGGGACGCCTGGGAACCGAGCGCGGGCGTGGTGGCTGACCGGCAGGTCGTCACGGTGCCTGCGGGAACGGCCAGCACCGTGGTGACGCTGCTGCGGCCGACGCGTCGTGGTGACCGCAGGGCGCACCAGGTGACCGTGCGTGCGGTGGGTCCGCTGGGGCTGGCGGCGCGGCAGGGTTCGCATGCGGTGCCGTGGGCGGTGCGGGCACTGCCGCCGTTCCACAGCAGGCGGCACCTGCCGAGCCGGCTCGCCCGGCTACGGGAGCTGGACGGTCGCAGTGCCGCGCACGTTCGCGGGCAGGGCACGGAGTTCGACTCCCTGCGTGAGTACGTGCTCGGCGACGATGTCCGCTCGATCGACTGGCGTGCGACGGCGCGCGCGACGGAGGTCATGGTGCGCACGTGGCGGCCCGAACGCGACCGCCACGTCGTGCTCGTCCTCGACACGGGGCGCACCGCGGCAGGCCGGATCGGCGACGGCACCAGGCTCGATGCGGCGATGGACGCGGCATTGCTACTGGCAGCGCTGGCCTCGCGGGCGGGTGACCGAGTCGAACTGATCGCCTACGACCGGCGCGTGCGGGCGAACGTGCCCGCCTCCTCGGGGGCCGAGCTGCTGCCGTCACTGGTGGCCGCCATGGCGCCGCTGGAGCCGGAACTGGTCGAGCTGGACGCGCGCGGGCTGGTGGGCGAGGTGCTGCGCCGCACGCGGCGCCGATCGCTCGTGGTGCTGCTGACGGGGCTCGATCCGGCGCCGCTCGAGGAGGGCTTGTTGCCGGTGCTGCCCTCGCTGACCACACGCCACCGGCTGCTGGTGGCCGCGGTCGCCGACCCCGCCGTCGGCAGGTTGGCGCGCGGCCGGGGTGACGCCGATGCTGTCTATGGTGCCGCGGCGGCCGAGCGCACCCTCGCCGAACGGCGGCACGCGACGGCGTTGCTCGGCAGGCACGGCGCCGAGGTGGTGGATGCGGAGCCCGACGAGCTACCGCCGGCACTCGCCGACCGGTACCTGGCCATGAAGGCGGCGGGATCCCTGTAGCGCCGGGCGGCGCGGCACTGGACACATTGCCGTCCGAGGAGGTAGTGGACATGACCACCGCCAACCACAGCGCTGCCCGTTACGACGACTTGCGAGCGCTGTTCATCAACTGCACGCTCAAACGCTCACCGCAACCCAGCAACACGCAGGGGCTTGTCGACGCGAGCGTGCGGATCATGCGGACGCAGGGGGTCGAGGTCGGCGTCCTGCGCGCAATCGATCACGACATCGCCACTGGTGTGTGGCCGGACATGACGATGCACGGCTGGGCCACCGACGAATGGCCCGCGATCTACCAGCAGGTGCTGGCCGCCGACATCCTCGTGCTGGCGGGCCCGATCTGGCTCGGCGACAACAGTTCGATCACCAAGCAGGTCATCGAGCGGCTCTACGGCTGTTCACACCTGCTCAACGAGGCGGGCCAGTACGCCTACTACGGCCGCGTCGCCGGCTGCCTGATCACCGGTAATGAGGACGGTGTCAAGCACTGCGCCATGAACGTCCTGTACAGCCTGCAACATCTCGGGTACACGATCCCGCCGCAAGCCGACGCCGGGTGGGTCGGCGAGGCCGGGCCCGGACCGTCCTATCTGGATCCTGGATCAGGTGGTCCGCAGAACGACTTCACCAACCGCAACCTGACCTTCCTGACGTGGAACCTGCTGCACCTGGCCAGGATGCTGAAGGACGCGGGCGGGATCCCGGCTCACGGCAACCAGCGCAGTGAGTGGGACGCCGGTTGCCGCTTCGACTTCGAGAACCCCGAGCACCGTTAAGTTCTTTACCCTTGATTTATATAAGTTGTAGCTGCAACGATGAGGCCCGTGCACGCGTTCGACGTTCTCGGAGACCCGGTCCGGCGCCGGATCCTGGAACTGCTCGCCGACGGCGAGCAGTCCTCCGGTGCGATCGCCACCGTCATCCAGGCAGAGTTCGGCATCTCCCAGCCAGGGGTGTCGCAGCACCTGCGCGTGCTCAGGGAAAGCGGGTTCGCCACGGTCAGGGCCGAGGGCACCCGCCGCCTGTACGCCGTGGACTCCGCGCCGCTGCGGGAAATAGACCAGTGGCTCGAACGCTTTCGCCGGTTCTGGAGCCAGCACCTGGACGCGCTGGCGACAGAGCTCGCCCGGGGCAAGCGCGAGCGCCGTACCTAACCGGCTGCGGGGAGGGTGTCGCCGGCGTACTGGGCGTCCACGTCGCCGGTCTCGCCCGCCTTGGCGGCGCGCCTGCCGAACACGAAGACGTAAACGAGGAACGCGGCCAGTGCGAGCGCACCGATCCCCACCCTCGCCCACGTCGGCAACCCTGACGGTGTCACGAACGCCTCGATGACGCCGGAGACGAGCAGCACGCAGACCAGGCCCAGCGCGATCCCGGCCACCGCACGGCCCGCCTCCGCCAGTGCCACCGAGCGCGGTCGCCCGCCCGGGTCGATCACCGTCCAGCCCAGCCGCAGCCCGGCACCCGCGGCCACGAACACGGCCGTCAGCTCCAGCAGCCCGTGTGGCGCGAGCAGGCCGAGGAAGAACTCACCGCGCCCCGCCGCCGTCATCAGCCCGATGCCGATGCCGACGTTGAGCACGTTCAACCACAGGATGAGCACGACCGGAATGCCCAGCAGCACACCGAGGAGCAGGCAGGTTGCGGCGACTTGGGCGTTGTTCGTCCACACCTGCGCGGCGAACGAGCTCGCCGGCCCGCTGGAGTAGTAGCTCTCGTAGCCGCCGCCCTGCCGGGTCATTGCGCGGATCTCCTCGGGGGCGGCGATGGTCGCTTGTACCCGTTCGCTGCCCGCGACCCAGGCCGCGATCACACCCGTCACCACCATGCACACGGCTGAGGTCGAGACCCACCACGGCCAGTTGCGGTACACGGCGGCAGGGAAGCGCCGCGCGAAGAACAGCCCGACCTCCCGCCAGGCCGGGTTGTGCGAGCCGGTGACGGCCGCGCGGGCACGGGCCACCAGCGAGGACAGCCGTGCCAGCAACGCGGGATCGGGGGCGGTGGAGCGCACGATCGACAGGTGGGTGGCCGCGCGCTGGTAGAGCCGCACGAGCTCGTCGGCCTCGGCGCCCCGCAACTGCCCGCCGCGCCGGACGAGCTCGGCCAGCCGTTGCCATTCGGCATTGTGCGCGGCGACGAACACATCCAGATCCACGCGTTTACCCCTGCCGTCGGGTTGGCCACTGCGGGCCAACGATACTGGGCGAATGCAGGAACCCGACCTCGTCACCGGCGATGCCGTCGTGCTCGAGCTCCAGCTGGCGCGCTCGGCCAGCCGGGCGATCGCCTACGGGATCGACATTCTCGTGCAGGTCGCATCCCTGCTGCTGGTGGGCATCGCCTTCGCGGTCACCGGGATACCGGACGACGCGGCGCTCGTCATCACGATCATCACGGTCGTCCAGCTCCTCACACTCATCGGTTACCCGGCGATCTGCGAAACGCTCACCCGCGGCCGCACACTCGGTAAGGCCGCGTGCGGCCTGCGTGCCGTGCGCGAAGACGGCGGGCCCATCCGCATGCGGCAGGCACTGGTCCGCGCGCTCGCCGGTGCCTTTGTCGACTTCGGACCGTTCGGGCTGTGGGGCGTCATCGGGTTCCTGACCTCGCTGAGCTCGGCGAAAGGCAAGCGGGTCGGCGACTACCTCGCCGGCACCGTGGTGGTCAGGGACAGGGCACCCGAGACCTACACGCCCACACTGTCGATGCCTCCCGTGCTCGCATCGTGGGCGGCGCAGCTCGACCTGTCCAACCTGCCGGACACACTCGCGCTGTCGGCCCGCCAGTTCCTCGGCCGGTACGAGGAACTGGACCCGGTGTCGCGGGAACGCCTGGGCCACCAGCTGGCCGCCGAGATCGCCCAGCGGATCGGGGCGCCCGCGCCGCCCCACACGCCGTCGTGGGCCTACCTCACCGCTGTGCTCGCCGAGCGCCAGGCGCGGGACTACGCCCGCGTCCGCCCGGTGCCCCCTGCGCTGCCAGTACCGGGAGCCGCTCCGCCCGCACTCCCTTCGGTGCCTACTGCCGAGCCCGCCGACCCGCCGCCGTTCACACCGCCTCGCTGAGTGCGGTGGCGATCAGCTCGTCGCTGAGTTCGCGCAGGCGTTGCCTGGCGACCGGGTCGTCGGCCTGCCGGTGCGGTTCGGCTGGGCGCACACCGTGGAAGTAGTGCCCGCTGACACCGTCGAGCTCTTCAGCGGTGACCAGCCGCAGGGTCGCCGCGCCGCCCTCGGCCACGCTGCTCACCGGTGTGGTGCCGGTCTGCCGGACCATCGTGGTGTCCATGTAGGTGGCCGGATGTAGTGCGTTCACGGTGACGCCTGCGCCGCGCAGCTCGTCGGCGAGGTCGATCGTGAACATGATCTGCGCGAGCTTGCTCTGCCGGTAGGCGCGCCCGCCGCTGTAGCCGTGGCGGAGCAGCGGGTCGGTGAAGTCGATGGCCTGCTGGCCCGCTGACGAGACGTTGACGATCCGGGCCGGTGCGCTGAACAGCGGCAGCAGCTTGCGCGTGAGGTGGTAGCCGGCGAGGTAGTTGACGGCGAAGCGCAGCTCGATGCCGTCGGCGCTCTCCTCGCGCAGGGCCGAATCCGCGCCGGTGCCGATGCCGGCGTTGTTCACCACCACGTCGAGCCGGTCGTAGCGCTGGGCGATCTCCTCGGCGAGCCGCTCGACCTGGCGCAGCTCCGCGAGGTCGGCCCTCGCCGTCTCGGTGCCGATCTCCGCCCGCAGCTGCCGGAGCTTGTCCGGGTCACGCCCATGCGCGATCACCCGGGCACCGCGCTCGGCCAGTTCCGTTGCGAGGTAACGGCCGAGGCCGTCGGTAGCGCCCGTGAGGAGGATGGTCTGGTCGCTGAGTGGTCTCATCTGAACACCGCCACTGCCGACACTAGCGACCTGAAGCCGACAACGCTGTGAGAAGCAGCCCCCAAGGCCACCTTGGTTGCGCCCACCCGTCTCCCACCGCCACCCAAACGGAGACGCTCCGCGTCGCGGTGTTTCATCAACGCGACCAAGGTGGCCTTGGGGGACGGTTACTCTCCTCGCGAACGACCCGTTCGCGCTGTTACCGGCCACCGATGCCCCAGCTCCCGTAGGGTGTGGGCATGGCCGTACCCGAGCTACACAGACTCACCCTCGACAACGGCCTGCGGGTCGTGCTCGCGCCCGATCGAACCGCACCGGTTGTCGGCGTCAGCGTGCACTACGACGTGGGCTTTCGATCCGAGCCGGAGGGCCGGACGGGGTTCGCACACCTCTTCGAGCACCTGATGTTCCAGGGCAGCGAGAGTCTGGAGAAGCTCGCCCATTTCCGGCACATCCAGGGCAGCGGGGGAACGTTCAACGGCTCCACGCATCCGGACTACACCGACTACTTCGAGGTGCTGCCGTCCGCTGCGCTCGAGCGCGCGCTGTTCCTCGAGGCCGACCGGATGCGCGCGCCGAAGCTGACGCACGAGAACCTGGCCAACCAGATCGACGTGGTCAAGGAAGAGATCCGGCTCAACGTGCTGAACCGGCCCTACGGCGGGTTCCCGTGGATCCTCCTGCCTCCGGTGCTCTACTCCACGTTCCCCAACGCGCACAACGGTTACGGCGACTTCACAGACCTCGAGCAGGCGTCCCTCGACGACTGCGCGGCCTTCTTCGACACCTACTACGCGCCTGCCAACGCGGTGCTGACGGTGGCTGGTGACTTCGAGGTCGAGCGTGCCCGCGAACTGATCGAGAAGCACTTCGGCGACGTGCCTGCCAGGCCGAAGCCGCAGCGCCCGTCCTTCGCGGAGCCGCGCCCGAGTTCCGAGCTGCGCGACACCCACCTCGACCCGCACGCGCCGCTGCCCGCGCTCGCCGTCGGTTACCGGATGCCCGATCCGATCAACGAGCTCGACGGCTACCTGGCACACCTGGTGCTCGCGGGTGTGCTGACCGATGGTGACGGCTCTCGGCTGCAGCAGCGACTGGTGCACAGGGAACCGTTGGTCACCGACATCAACGCGGGCGCGGGTCTGTTCGGTCCCTTCGAAGCCCGCGACCCGGACACGTTCTCGATCACGGCGATCCACGCGCCCGACGTCAGCCCCGATCGCGTCCTCGGCGCGCTCGACGAGGAGCTGGACGCGCTCGCGAGCACGCCACCCGGTGCGCAGGAGCTGGCCAAGGTCACCGCGCGGTGGAGCGCCAACATGCATTCGGAACACGACCGGCTCGTCGCGCGCACACTCGCGCTCGGCGCGTTCGAGCTGCTCTACGGTGACCCGGCGCTGGCCTACGACGTCGCCGACCGGATCGCTGCCGTACAGGCCGAGCAGGTCGCCGAGGCCGCGAAGGGCCTGCGACCCGACAGCAGGGCCGTTCTCTTGGTACAACCCCAGCAGGGAGGTCAGCAGTGACGTCAGGGACCCACCGCAGCGCGGAGGCGATCGGCCGCACGGCGCTCGGTCCCCGCGAGCTGCCGTCGCTTGGCGAGCAGCGCGCCGCAGGCGAACTGGCGCATGCCGACACGGTGCTCGGCAACGGGCTGCGCGTGCTGGCCGTCCGCAAGGCGAACGTGCCGACGGTGGAGCTGCGGCTCGCGATCCCGTTCGCCGGTGAGGACCCGAGGCATGCGGCGACGGCCGAGGTGCTCGCCGAGACCATCGCGACCGGCACCCGGCGCCGCGACCGGATCGCCATCGACACCGAGCTCGCGCTCATCGGTGGCGACCTCGGCACGGGGGTCGACCCCGAGCACCTCTCGATCTCGGCCAGCTCGCTGGCGAACGGTCTGCCCACACTGCTCGACGTGCTGGCCGACGTGCTCACCGAAGCGTCCTATGTGGACAACGAGGTGAGCAGGGAGAGCGCCCGCATCGTCGAGCGGCTCGCGGTCGCTCGTACCCAGCCGCGCGTGATCGCCCGCGAGGCGCTGCAACGGCACCGCTACGGCGACCACCCTTACACCCGCGAGGTGCCCGAGCCGGACGACGTCGCCGCGGTGACTCCGGAAGCCGTGCGGGCCCTGCACGCCAGGGCGGTGTTGCCGCGCGGTTCGGTGCTCGTCGTCGTCGGTGACATCGACCCGGACGCCGTCGTGGGCGATATCGGCATCGCGCTGGGCGGCTGGCAGTCCGAGCAGGCTGCCGAATCGCTGCCGACACTGCCGGACCTCTCCGGTGGCGACATCCTGCTGGTGCCGAGGGCGGGTGCGGTGCAGTCGCAGATCCGGCTCTCCGCGCAGGCGCTGTCGCGTACCGACCCGCGCTACCCGGCACTGCAGCTGGCGAACCTGGCCTTCGGCGGGTACTTCTCCTCGCGGCTGGTGGAGAACATCCGTGAGGACAAGGGCTACACCTACAGTGCCCACTCCGGTTTCGAGTTCACCGACAGCAAGGCGACCGTGCAGGTCGAGGCCGACACCGCGAACGAGGTGACCGCCGCCGCGCTGCTGGAGACCCGCTACGAGCTGGGCAGGCTGGGCCTGGTGCCGCCGACCGATGCCGATGTCGAGTCGGTGCGGCAGTACGCGATCGGCTCGCTGCTGATCGGCTCGTCATCGCAGAGCGGGCTGGCGAGCCAGCTCGTCGGGCTCGCCGTCGTCGGTCTCGGTGTCGAGTGGCTGGCTGCGCACCCACAGCGGGTGGCGAGCGTGACCACCGATGAGGTCGCGCAGGCGGCGCTGGACTTCTTCGCGCCGAGCCGGTTCAGCGGTGTGGTCGTGGGAGATGCGGACATTCTCGCGCCGCAGCTGTCGGCACTGGGCGGGGTCACCGTGGAGAAGCCGGCGTCATGACGAGTGCGCCCTTCCAACTGGGTGCGCTTCCCGCACTGTCTCGGTCTACTGTGGACCGTCAGGAGATGTTGCGGAACGATCCGGAACGGCTGCTCGCGCGCTGGCCGAGTGCACGGGTGCTGGTGGTCGACCGGCACGGGCGAGCGCCCGTGCCGGTGGAAGCCGCTCGCGAGGTGCCCGCCGCGGGCATCCCGCTGGCCGCGCGCAAGGCGCTGGACTTCGGCGACGACCCTCCAGCGGAGGCGTCGTTCCTGGGGCAGTGGCAGGACATCGACTACTGGCTCCTGCCAGGGGCCCCGCCCGACGACGCCGGCACGATCACCGTCGAGGGCGGCTGGGGTGTTCGGCAGGATGCGCCTGCCGCCGACGGGGAGGTGTGGGTCGAGCTGCGCGGCCACGGCTCGTTGCTCGACGATACCTCCGCGGGCCTGCTCACCACGGCGGAGGCGTTGCGCAACTGGCACTGGCGGGGGCGGTTCTGCGCACGCTGTGGTGGCGTGACGCAGCGGCGCCAGTTCGGCTGGGCCACGCAATGCGAGAGTTGCGGCCGGGAGGAGTACCCGCGTACCGATCCCGCGGTGATCTGCCTCGTCCACGACGAGGTCGGCGTCAACGGCGAGCACGTGCTGCTGGCCCGGCAGCCGGTCTGGCCGCCGAAGCGGTACTCGGTGCTCGCCGGGTTCGTCGAGGCCGGGGAGTCGCTCGAAAGCTGTGTCGAGCGGGAGATCCGGGAGGAGGTCGGCGTCGAGGTCCGCGACGTGCGTTACCTCGGCAGCCAGCCCTGGCCCTTCCCGCGGTCGATCATGCTCGGCTTCACGGCGCGTGCGGACGCCGGCGCGCCACTACGCCCGGCGGACGGTGAGATCGAGGACGCCCAATGGGTTGCGCGGGCTGACGTGCGCGCTGCCTTCGCGGGCGAGAACGACGACCTGCTGCTGCCCGGCACCTCGTCCATTGCGTACGTGATGGTCAAGGCATGGGCGCACGCGCAGCCGTAGTGAGCGGGTCCAGTAGTCTCGTCGCCGCATTTGGGCGATAGATGCGGGGGAGTGCTGGGTGAGCGCGGCGCGGGCGATCGGACTGGTCTTGGGCGTGATCGCCGACGGCGCGATCGGTGACCCGCGTGGACGGCCGGTCACCGGCTTCACCCGGGCCGCGCGGGCAGTGGAACGCAGGCTGTACGCCGACCATCCACTGCCGGGCGCCGGTTACACCGCTGGCCTCGCGGGCGGTGCCGTCCTGCTGGGTGTGCTCGCCGAACGCGCGGGCCGCAGGCATCCGCTGGCGCAGGTAGCCGGCACAGCGGTCGCGACGTGGGCGGTGCTCGGTGGAGCACGGCTCGCCACCGAGGGCACCGAACTCGCCAGGGAACTGGAAAGCGGTGAGCTCGATGCCGCACGGCGCAGGCTCGCCACGCTCGACGACCGGTGCACCGACGGGCTCGATGTCAACGAGCTGTCCCGCGCCGCCGTGGAGACGGTCGCCGGGAACACCGCGAACGCCGTCGTCACGCCCCTGCTGTGGGGTGCGGCGGGGGGCGTACCGGGGCTGTTCGGCGCGCGCGCGGTGACGGTGCTGTCCGGGATCGTGGCCCCGCGCATCCCGCGATACCAGTCGTTCGGCTGGGTCACCGCACGCGTTGCAGACCTGGTCAACCTGCTCCCGACCCGCGCCGCGGCGGCGCTCACGGTCACCGGCGCGCCCGTGGTGGGCGGTTCGGCCGGCCGCGCATGGCAGGCCTGGCGCCGCGACACCGTGGTGCACCCGAGCCCGAACGCGGGCCGGGTCGAGGCGGCCTTCGCGGGTGCGCTGGAGGTCCGGCTCGGCGGCCGGACGGTGTACCCGCACGGGGTCGAGGAGCTGCCGGTGCTCGGCGACGGCCGCAATCCCGACGCCGGTCACGTCACGAGGGCCGTGGAGCTGTCCCGCGTGATCGGCTGGCTGGCCGGCGCCTCGTCGGCCACGCTCGCTGTGCTGCTCGGTCTCCGCAGGCGCAGGCGCTCACGCCGGCAGTGAGGGCTCGTGCGGTTGTGCCACATCGCTGATCCGTAGCGCCTTCACCAGTTGCCGGTACAGGTCGTCGGTGGCCAGCAGCTGGTGGTGGTCGCCGGTCGCACGCACCCGGCCGCCTTCCAGCACGATGATCGAGTCGGCGTCGAGGACGGTCGACAGTCGGTGCGCGATGGTGACCACGGCCCCCGCACGTGCCCGTGTGCGAATGCAGTCGTGAATTGCGGCTTCGGTGATCGCGTCGACCTGTGCGGTCGCCTCATCGAGCAACAGAACTTCCGGTGTTCGCAGGATCGCTCTGGCAAGCGCAAGACGCTGCCGTTCCCCACCGGACACCGCTGTCGACGCAAGCGGCGTGTCCAGTCCCTGCTCCAGCGAATCGACCTTGTCCAGTAGCCGGACCTCGCGCAGTGCCTCGCGAAGCTCGGCGTCGGTGGCGCCCGGGTCGCTGAGGAGAAGGTTGTCCCGGATGGTGCCCGGCACGATCGGTGTCTCCTGCTCCACATAGGCCAGTCGGCTCCGCAGCTGCGCGTGGCTGTAGTCGCGGTAGGGCCGCCCGTCGAGCAGCAGACTGCCCGCGCGTGGTTCCAGGAAGCGCAGGATGAGCGAGAACAGCGTCGTCTTCCCTGCCCCCGATGGGCCGACGATCGCGGTGTGGCCACGACGTGGGATCGCCAGGCTCACGCCGTGCACGGCCGGTTCGGCGTCCGGGCCGTATGCCGCGACCACATCACGTACCTCGAGTACTGCTTCGGTGTCCTGGCCGTTCGGCCGGGGCAGGTCGGCTCCCGGCGTGGCGCTCGGCTCGACGTCGAGTACGTCGACCTGGCGGATACGGCCGGCCGCGGCGATCCCGGACTGCAATGCGGTCGTGTTCTGGCTGAGCTCGGTGATCGGCCCCAGCAAGCCGAACGCGTACAACAGGAACGCGATCAGGCTCGAGACCTCCAGCGTGCCCGCATTCACCCGCCATGCCCCGATGGCGAGGATCAGGATGATCGCGAGCTGGATGCCGGACCAGGCGACGGTCCAGCCCGTTGCCTCCCGCCGCAGTGCACGGATGCTGTGGTTCGCCGCGGCCCCCGCATCGGCGAGGACGCGCTCGGCCTGCCAGTCCTCGGCGCGGCTGGCCTTGATCGTCCGGATGGCTTTCAGCGCGCCTTCCAGCGTGCCGCCGAGGCGTCCGAGGTGGTCCTGCGACTGCTCATGCGCCTTGGCGATGGCCGGCATGAGCACCGCGAAAATCACCGCGACCACCGCGACTGACGCCACCGTGGTGCCGAGCAGGACGAGATCCAGCACACCCATGAGCACGAGGCTGCCCAGCAGCATGACCGCGCCGTTGACAAGGCCGACAACGCTGGAGGAGGCCGCCTCGCGCAGCAGCAGGGTGTCGGAGGTGACCCTGGTGACGAACTCACCGGACGGGCGGCGGCCCAGCGCCGGCACGGTCGCCCTGAGCAGGCGGCGCACCATCGACTGCCGGACGTCGAGCACCACCCGTTCGCCCACCGAACCCAGGATGGTCCACTGCCACCAGCCCACCAGTGCGCCGACCACCAGCAGGACGCCGAGCGTGGCCACCGGGGCTGCCAGCGATCCCGATGTGGACAGCGTGTCGAGCACCCATTTCGTGACCATCGGCGTCGCCAGCCCCATCGCGGACCCCGCCAGGGCGAGTACCAGTCCGGTGGCCAGCGCGGCCCGGTGTGGCCGGGTGAACTCCCACAGCATCCGCAGCCGGCCCGTTGAGTCCGTGTTGTCCCCCAATGCACTGTTCACGACTCAAGTGGAACACATTCGTTCCAAAAGCGGCAACTGAATTCCATAATGGAACTTGCTGGACTAGGGTTCGCTTGTGGTTGACGCAGGTAAGGCGCTGGGCGGGAGCACGACCCGTGCCAGGACGCGGCGGGCGATCCTCGATGCCGCGGTCACCGTGCTCTCCAACGACGCCGCGGCGTCGTTGCACGACATCGCGGCGGCTGCCGGTGTCGGCAGGACCACCGTGCACCGCTACTTCCCGGAACGTTCGGACCTGGTCCGCGCGCTCGGACACGAGGCGCTGGAGAAGATCGGGGCCGCCACGGTGCGGGCGCGCCTCGATGAAGGACCGGCCCTGCAAGCGCTGCAACGGTTGTGCCAGGAGCTGTTCGAACTCGGCGACCTGCTGATGCTGATCTTCAGCGATCCGCAGTTGATGACGGGGGAGGAATGGGAGGTCACCAGCGACGCCGACCGGGCCCTGACGCGGCTGATCGAGCGCGGCCGGGAGGGCGGCGAGATCGACGCGGCGATGGATCCTGACTGGGTGCAGCACCTGCTGTGGGCACTGCTGTACGCGGCCTGGATGCATGGCAAGGCCGAATGCGTCGGGAAGTACGACTCGCTGAACCTGTGCCTGCGTAGCCTGCGGAAAGCGCTCGCCGCCGGGAAGGCGGCGTGATCGCTATCGGGTGTGTGCTCGCTCGCGTTCTTCGTCTTCGGCGAGGATCTGTGCCACGGACTTGCGGCGTTCCCTGGCGGGAGGCTGCTCGTCACTCTTCTCGGCGAGGGCGCCACCCGGCTTCAGCTCACGGATTGTGAAGTACAGCCAGCCGAGGAGTGCCATCGTGCCGAAGGCGATCCACTGCAGCGCGTAGGAGAAGAACGGGCCCGCCTGCAGCTGTGGCAGTGGCAGCGGGGCCAGTACGCCCGGCTGACTGTCCTCCAGTTGGAAGTACCCCGGCCGGATGTCGAGGCCGGTGGCATTGCCGACGACCTGCGAGTTCACCGAGTAGGCGTGCAGCCTGCCGCCGGTGGAGGCATCGGCGAAGGCTTCCCGGCCCTGCGCGTTGGGCTCGTCATTACGCATCCGCGCCTCGATCTGCACCACGCCGGACGGCGGTGCGGCATACGGGGGCACCTGCGTCCGGCTGTCCGGCCGCACGTAGCCGCGGTCGATCAGCACCACCTGGCCGCTGGTCGTGCGCAACGGCGTGAGCACCTCGAACGCCGGCTCGCCCTGCACTGTCCTCAGCCGGGCGATGACCTCGGCATCGGTCAGATACGTGCCGCGGATCAGCACCCGCTCCCACTCGCTGTCGGCGGCTCCCACCTGGTCCAGCGGCTTGGGGTTCGCACTGAACGACGCGGTGAGCGCGGCGTTCTGGTTCGCGCGCTCGTCGTTGCGGTTGAACTGCCACGGCGCCAGCAGGGTGTAGCAGGCGATGGCGAAGACGAACACCACGAGGGTCAACGCCAGCCAACTGGGCCTGAACAGGAGCTTCCACCGCACCCCTCCACGGTATGCGGTGCCCGTCGCGGCTGACAGCGCGGGGGAGAAGTGCCGCCTCAGCGCAGTGCCGCGCGTGCGGCGGACAGCGCCTGCTGCGCGTAGCCGCCGCCGAACAGCACGGTGTGCACCAGCAGGGGGAACAGCTGATGCAGCCCGACCCGGTCGCGCCAGCCGTCGGCCAGCGGGGCGCGCGCATCCTCGGCGGCTTCGGCGTAGCCGCCGAGGATGTGGTCCAGCAGCGGGACGCCGAACAGGCGCAACATGGCCAGATCGGTCTCCCGGTGCCCGCCGTGGGCGGCCGGGTCCAGCAGCCACACCCGTCCGTCGGCGGCCCAGTGCACGTTGCCGCTCCATGCGTCGCCGTGCAGCCGGGCGGCGGGCTCGGGTGGCCCGGCGAGCTCCGGCAGCCGCGTGCACACCGCATCGAACACACTCGCCTGCCCGGCGGTGAACAGCCCCTGGTCGACGGCCGAGCGGAGATACGGTTCCACGCGGTGCCGCGCGTACCAGCCGGCCCACTCCGCAGAGGGCTCGTTGCGCATCGGGGCCAACCCGATCCACGCGTCGGCGGGGCCGCCTGGTGGCGGTGCACCGAACGCGCGTGCGCCGCGCAGGTGCAGCGCCGCCAGCGCGCGGCCGAAGGCCTGCGCGGCACCGGTTTCCGGCGTGCCGGCCGGCACGTAGTCCAGTACCAGCCACCCGTCGTCGTAGCCGTGTACCGCGGGCACCGGCACGTCGCCGGATTCCGCGAGCCAGCGCAGTCCCGCCGCCTCGGCACTCGCGGCGTTCGCACCGGCGCAGTGCTTAGCCACCAGCCGGCCGCCATCGGCGAGCGCCACCACGAACACGCCACCGCGTGACTGCGTGCCCAGTGGCGTGGCGCCGGCGTGCTGTCGCACCGCCGCCAGCGCACGCTTCTCATCGGTCACCGTTGCCGGCGCACCCAGTCCAGCAGGCCCGGCATCGCGCGTTCGATCATGCCGAGCACCTCGGTGAAACCGTCACCGTCGCCGTAGTACGGATCGGGCACCTCCGCGCCGGGCGGTGCGGTGGGGTCGAAACCGCGCAGCAGCACCACCCTGTCCGGATCGCCGACCACACGGTGCAGGCTGCGCAGGTGGCCCTTGTCGGCGGCGACGAAGAGGTCGGCGTCCAGGTGCGGCTCGCCGAGCTGCGCCGCCACGTGCTCGACGTCGTAGCCGCCCGCGGCCAGCGTCGCGCTCGCTCGCGGGTCGGCCGCGTCACCGACGTGCCAGGGACCGGTTCCCGCGCTGGTCACCCGCACCTCATCGGCCAGCCCGGCCCGGCGTAAGTGCTCGCGGAAGACGATCGCGGCCATGGGCGAGCGGCAGATGTTCCCGGAACACACGAAACACACGTGCATGGCCCTAGTCTGCGCCAGGTGCCGGACCAGACCATTCCCGGGATCCGAGGACGGGGGCCTAGCCCGCGGCTACGCAGTCGTACTAAGCTCCCGATCTCGTCAACGGGCCCGGCATCGGGCTGACAACTGCTGACACCACAGGTCATTGGGGGTTCCCATTTCCCTGTCCAACGCCGACCGCGCTGCCGGCCGCTCACTGCTCGACCAGACCCTGCCCGTTCTCCTCGTGACGGTGCTTCTCGCCGCCGGTGGCTGGGTGTGGGTCACGCTGGCCACTCCCTCGACCGGACGCCTGCTGGTGGCCGTTGCCGGCGGGCTGACCGGGGCGCTGCTGTGCGCTGCCGTCGCGCTGGCACTGCGGCATGGCAGGCAGGCGCGGGCTGCCCGCGCCGAGGCCGCCGCGCTGCGCGCTGAACTCGGCAGGCTTGCCGACGACACACTGCCCACCGCGGCGAAGCGGATGCGGGAGGGTGCCTCCGCCGACACCGTGTTCACCGAGATTCCCTTGCCCGCCAACCAAACTCACCAGCGCATCCTGCACACTGTGACCAAGGAGATCAGCTTCGGCCAGCGGCAGCGCTCCGCCGCGATGGCCGCGTGCGCGAGCGCCGCGAGCCGGATGCAGGCGCTGGCGACGAGCATGCTCGCCGATCTGCGGGAGATGGAGAACCGGCATTCCGAAGAGGTACTCGGCGATCTGCTGAAACTGGACCACAGCACGGCACAGGCGGGCCGCCTCGCCGACAGCATTGCCGTTCTCACCGGTGCTCGGTCAGGACGGCGGTGGACCAAACCCATCGTGATGGAGAGCATCCTGCGCGGCGCGATGGGCCGCATCCGGGCCTACCAACGGGTGCGGCTGCACTCGGCCAGCGGCGCCGCCATCGTCGGCTACGCCGCCGAGGACGTCATGCACGCACTCGCCGAGCTGATGGACAACGCCACCAAGTTCTCCGCGCCATCCGAGGAAGTCCACGTTTATGTCGAGGAACTGCACACCGGCATCGTGGTGACCATTGAGGACGGTGGGCTCGGCATGAAGCCGCAGGCGCTGGAACGTGCGAAGAAGGCCGTGTCGGCGAGCGAGCCGCTGGATCTGGCCAGGCTGTCGGGAACCCGGCTCGGGCTGGCGGTCGTCGGCTCCCTCGCCCGCAAGCACACGCTGGAGGTGTTCTTCCGGCCCTCGTCGCGTGGCGGTACCGGCGTGGTGATCCGCATCCCCAGCCGGCTCGTCACCCAGCCGCGCGAGGAGTTCCCCGCCACCGCACCGCAGCCCGTGCTCGCGGTGCCAGCCGCCACCCGTGCCGGCGGAACCGCGTCGGTGTCCAGCTCCGCCGTCACGGCGGTGCTCGACGGCCAGCAGGCCCAGCAACCGGAGCGCAGCCTGCCGAAGCGGCGTCGCGGTCAGACGCTGGCGAACACGCCGCAGCCGACGCCGCGCCCGCAGCCACCGCGACCCCGCACGGACGCAGGTGCCCGCTTCGGCGCCTTCCGGCAGAGCCTGCGCTCGAACAAGCCAGACGGCCCCGCCGCCAACCCGGACAGCTAGCAGAGATTGGAGTGAGGGACGGTCAGCGCCGTCTCGCATCGGTGATGAGCACGACGAACCCGAACCTCGAATGGTTGCTGGAGAGCCTGGTCGAGTCCACGCCCGGGGCCACGCATGCGCTGGTGCTGTCCCGGGACGGGCTCAAGCTGTGCCATACCCGCGCGCTCGGGGTGGACAGGGCCGACCAGCTGGCCGCGATCGCGGCGGGTGTGCAGGCGCTGGCACAGAGCGCGTCCGTGGAGTTCGGCGACGGCACGGGCGGGGTCCGCCAGTCCATGACGGAGTTCCACGGCGGCCTGCTGTTCATCGTCGAGGCAGGGGAAGGCGCACACCTGGCCGTACTCGCCGCCGAGGAGGCCGATGTGGGTCTCGTCGGACACAAGATGGACGAGCTGGTCGAGCAGATCGGTGCGTTCCTCACCGCACCACCTCGCAGGCCACAGCACAGCCAGCCCGCATGATGGTCCGCGGCGCAGTCGACAGCGAGGAACCGGACCGGCTCTACACCCTCACCGGTGGGCGCAGCCGTGCCGAGGAACCCGATCTCGACCTGGTCACCCTGATCGTGAGCGGCGCCGATCCGCTGCCGGGCATGCAGTCCGAACACGTCAAGATCCTGCGGATCTGCCGGTACCCGACCGCGGTGGTCGAGCTCGCCGCCGAGCTCGACCTGCCGGTGAGCGTGGTGAAGATCCTCGTCTCCGACCTGCTCGTCGAAGGGCAGGTCTCGGCTCGGCATCCCTCCGCCCCGCGCGCCAGCACGGAACTGCCCGACGCCGCATTCCTCAAGAAGGTGCTTGTTGGACTCCACAATCTCTGAGCAGCGGTCCCGCACGCCGCTGCGCAGTACCGCCATCGAAGGCCTGAAGATCGTGGTGGTCGGCGGCTTCGGGGTGGGCAAGACCACGCTGGTCCGCTCGGTCAGCGAGATCCGTCCGCTGAACACCGAGGAGACGATGACCCAGGCCGGCCTCGGCATCGACCACACCCACGGCGTCGCCGACAAGACGACCACCACGGTCGCGTTCGACTTCGGCCGGATCACCCTGAACGAACAGATGGTGCTGTACCTGTTCGGCGCACCGGGCCAGGAGCGGTTCTGGTTCCTGTGGGAGCGGCTCTTCGCCGGCACCCTCGGGGCGGTCGTGCTGGTCGACACCCGCCGCATCGAGGACTCCTGGTACGCCATCGACCGGCTCGAACATCACGGCACGCCGTTCATCGTGGCACGCAACAACTTTCCCGGTCCGCTGCACGGGCTCGAGGACGTTCGCGAGGCGCTCACGCTCTCCCCGGACGTGCCGCTGATCGACTGCGATGCCCGCGACCGTGACTCGGCCAAACACGTGCTGATCACTCTCGTCAACCACCTCTATGCCCTGTCCTCGGCCCGGGAGACCGTTTCATGACCGACCCCCAGTCCACTCCGCTCGCTCCCGTTCGCCTGTACGGCCCGCGTTTCGAGCAGAACCCAGCGGCGCTGTACGCCGAGATCCGGCGCCAGTACGGGCCTGTCGCGCCGGTACTGCTCGACGGCGACATCCCTGCCTGGTTCGTGTGCGGTTACCGCGAGATGCACCAGATGACCAGCGATTCGCAGCTGTTCGCCCGCGACACGCGGCGCTGGAACCGCTGGGAGCAGGTGCCCGGTGACTGGCCGCTGCTGCCCTATGTCGTGCACAACGCCTCGGTGATGTTCACCGAGGGCGCCGAACACCGGCGCCGGGCGGGGGCCATCGGCGATGCGCTCGCCGCGTTCGACCAGTTCGAGCTGGCCGAGCACTCCGAAAGGGTCGCCGACGACCTGATCGATGCCTTCGCCGGCCGTGGCGAGGCGGATCTCATGGCGGACTACGCGCTGCAGATCCCGCTCAACGTCATCGCGAAGATGTTCGGCATGCCCGAGTCCGAGACACCGGAACTCGTACGGGACATCAGCATGTCACTGGATGTCGGGCCCGGTGCCGCCGACGCGTACCTGCGCGTGCAGAAGGCCATGGCGCGGCTGCTCGGCACGAAACGCCTCCGGCCGGGTTCCGACGTGCCCTCTCATCTGCTGCAGCATCCCGCGAACCTCACCGATGACGAGATCGTGCTGGACCTGCTGGTGGTGACGGCCGCCGCCCAGCAGCCGACGGCGAACTGGATCGGCAACACCATCCGCCTGATGCTGACCGACGAGCGGTTCGCCGTGACGTTGGCGGGTGGGCGGGCGAGCGTCGGCCAGGCACTCAACGAGGTGCTCTGGCACGACACGCCCACGCAGAACTTCATCGGCCGCTTCGCCACGCGCGACACCCAGCTCGGCGGCATGCGGATCAGGGCAGGCGACATGCTCGTGCTGGGTCTCGCCGCCGCGAACGCCGACCCGAAGGTGCGCACGGAATCGCCCGACGCCGCGGGGAACCGTGCGCACATGTCCTTCGGGCACGGCGAACACGGCTGCCCCTATCCGGCTCCCGAGGTCGCCGAGGTCATGGCCAGGACCACCGTCGAGGTGCTACTGGACCGCCTGCCCGATCTGGCACTGGCGGTACCGGCCGCGGCGTTGCGGTGGCGGCCCTCGGTGTGGATGCGCGGTCTGGCGAGCCTGCCTGTGACGTTCACGCCGACGTTCGCGCAGCCGGGGCTGGGCTGAAACGCACCCGCAGCGCCGCGGGCCCGCGCGTGAACACGCCCTGCTCGACCGGGGCGGGGCCGTCCGCGAACTCGAGGTCCGGCATCGCGTCCAGCAACTGGTTGACGCCGACCTCGACCTCGGTCTTGGCGAGCAGCGCTCCCACGCAGAAGTGCCGGCCCAGTGCGAACGACACGTGCTGGGCCGCCGCCGAGAACGCCGTATCGGTGGGCAGGTCCTCGCGGAAGATGTCGAAGGTGTCGGGGTCGGCGAAGCGGCTGGGGTCCCGGTTCGCGGCGCCGATCAGGCAGGTGACCGTGCTGCCAGCCGGGATGGTGCCGCCGGCGAGCTCGACGTCCTCGGCGGGCTGGCGCATGATCATGTGCACCGGCGGTGAGTAGCGCAGCGTCTCGGCGAAGGCCCGCGGGATGAGGCCGCGGTCCTCCCGCACCGCCCGCAGCTGCTCCGGATGCTCCAGCAGGTTCTTGAAGATGCTCGCGATGGCCTTGTCGGTGGTCTCGCCGCCGGCCGCCAGCAGCAGGCTGACGAATGCCTTGATGTCCTCATCGCTCATCTGCATGCCGTCGACCTCTGCGGCGCACAACGTGGACAGCAGGTCGTCGCCCAGGTTGCCGCGGCGCTCGCGGATGATCGGCAACATGTAATCGGCGAGCTCGGCGCGGGTGCGCAGCCCCTCCTCCGTCACCTGCGGGTCCTGGTTCAGGTTGCCGAGGAACGCGATGATCGCGGTGTACCAGCGTTGGAATCGCGCCTGGTCGGTACGGTCGAGCCCAAGCATGTCGACGATGACGTTGATGGGGAAGTGCCGGGCGAAGTCCCCGACCAGGTCGGCGGTGCCCCGCTCGCGGAAGCCGTCGATCAGCTCGGCGGCATTGCGCTCGATGACAGGCTGGAACTTCTGCTGCAGCTCGTGGCCGCGGAACGCCGGCGCCACCAGCGCCCGGCGCACCGCGTGCTCCCGGCCGCTCAGCTGCAGGATCGTCTTGCCGTGGACCGGTTCGAGCTGCCAGCTGTAGTTGTCGGTCGTGAAGACGGGCTCCTTGAAGGCCCGCGCCACGTCGTCGTAGCGCGAGACGATGTAGCTCTGCATGGGCTCGTGCCAGATCAGTGGCGAGTCCGCGAGCATGAGCCGGTAGGCGGGGTAGGGGTTCTCCGCGAATTCGGCGGAGAGGATGTCAGGGATTTCGCGAGCCGCGGTCATTGCGCTCCTCGGTCAGCGACGGACGACCGTAGCAGGCTAGCGATCTTCGCCGGTGCTGTCGGGGCTTCGTGATCAAGTTCAGACGGTTGGCGTAAGGCCGATCCAACACATGCGAGGATCGTGGTCATGCCAGCGACAGTCTCTGATGTCATTGCCGCGCTCGACGCGGCCTATCCCCCCGAGCTGGCCGAGTCCTGGGACGCCGTGGGGCTGGTCTGCGGCGATCCCGCCGAGCCCGCCGAGCGGGTGCTGGTGTGCGTCGACCCGGTGCGCGCGACCGTGGACGAGGCGATCGAACGCGGCGCCCAGCTGATCGTCACGCACCACCCGCTGTTGCTGCGTGGGGTGCACGGCGTCGCCGCCGACACCACCAAGGGCTCGCTCGTCCACCGGATGATCCGGTCAGGGATCGCGCTGTTCTGTGCCCACACCAACGCCGACTCCGCCACCCCTGGGGTCTCCGACGCGCTCGCCGAGGCCATCGGGCTGCGCGTGCTGCGCCCGCTCGCGCCACACGCGGATGGGGACACCGGCATCGGGCGAATCGGCGAGCTCGCCGAACCCGAGCCGTTCTCGGCGTTCGTCCAGCGTGTCGGCGCCGCGCTGCCTGCGACCGAGCCGGGCGTGTACGGAGCAGGGGACCCGGACCGTCCGATCAGGACAGTCGCGGTGTCGGGCGGGGCCGGCGACAGCTACCTCGCCGCGGCGACGTCGGCAGGCGTCGACGCCTACGTCACGGCCGACCTACGGCACCACCCGGCCGGTGAGCATCTCGACCAGCACGGGCCGGTGCCCGCGCTCGTCGGCGTGACCCACTGGGCGAGCGAATGGCCGTGGTGCCGCCAAGCCGCTGAGGTCGTCCGGGGTGCGGGTACCGTCGATATTCACGTCTCCACGCGGTGTACCGACCCGTGGAACGTCCGAGCGAACGGGAGTACGAAGTGAAGGCAGAGCCCGCCGTGCAACGGCAGTTGCTGGAACTCGCCAAGGCCGACGCCGAGCTCTCCCGGGTGGCGCACCGCCGCCGGACGCTGCCGGAGCTGACCGAGATCGCCGAGGCGGAGCAGCAGCTGCGAGCGCACCGTGACGCGCTGGTCGCCGCGCAGACGTCCGCCTCGGATCTCGATCGCGAGCTCGCCCGGCAGGAGCGCGAGGTGGAGTCGGTGCGGGCACGCGCCGATCGGGACCGCAAGCTCATGGAGTCCGGCTCGGTGTCGGCCAAGCAGCTCACCGATCTCGAGCACGAGCTCGAGTCGCTGGCCAGGCGCCAGTCCGTGCTGGAGGACGACGAGCTGGAGCTCATGGAGCGGCGCGAGGCCATCGGGCTCGACACGCAGCGCACCGCGGCCGAGGTGGACCAGGCCGAGCAGCGGCTGGCCGACGCCGCCAAGCGGCGCGATGAGGCGCTCGCGGACCTCGACACCACGCAGGCCCGCCGGGAGGCCGACCGCGAGGGCCTGCTGCCGCGGTTCCCGGAGCCGCTGCTGATGGTCTACGAGCGGGTGCGTGAGCACCGCGGCATCGGGGCGGCGTTACTGAGGGCGCGCCGGTGTGGTGCCTGTCAGCTCGAACTCGACCGCAGCCAGATCTCCGAGATCAAGGCCGCACCCGAGGATGAGGTCGTCATGTGCGAGAACTGCGGCGCGATCCTCGTGCGAACCCTGGAGTCCGGCCTGTGACCGCTCACGTCGTCGTCGAGGCGGACGGTGGGTCGCGCGGCAACCCCGGGCCCGCCGGCTACGGCGCTGTGGTGAAGGACGCCGAGACGGGACGGGTGCTGGCCGAGCGTCGCGAAGGCCTCGGCGTCACGACGAACAACGTGGCGGAGTACCAGGGCCTGATCGCCGGTCTCGAGGCCGCGGCTGAGGTCGGAGCGTCCACTGTGGACGTCCGGATGGACTCCAAGCTCGTGGTCGAACAGATGTCCGGCCGATGGAAGATCAAGAACGCGGCCTTGCAGCCGCTGGCGGCCAGGGCCGGTGAGCTGGCGGCCGGTTTCGACCGCGTCCGCTACGAGTGGATACCGCGTGCCCGCAACACGCAAGCCGACCGGCTCGCCAACGAGGCGATGGACGCCCAGGCCGGCAAGGAACCCGAGGAGCCCGCGCGGGCGCGGGCTCTGGACCGCGTGTCGCCGACCGGCTGGACCGGCGCGACCGGCACCCCCACCCGGTTGCTGCTGCTGCGGCACGGGCAGACGGAGATGTCGGTCGAGCGCCGGTACTCCGGGCGCGGTGACGTTGGGCTGACCGAGTACGGCCGGTGGCAGGCGCAGGCGCTGGCCAAGCGGCTGGCCGGGATGGAGGGCATCGGCGACGAGCCGCTCCCGGTCGTCGCCTCGCCGCTGACCAGGACGATGCAGACCGCGCAGGCCGTTGCGGACGCCCTCGGCGGGCGGGTCAGCACGCTGCCAGGGTTGGTGGAGACCGACTTCGGCGAGTGGGAGGGTCTGACCTTCGCGGAGGCGGCGACGCGGGACCCGGAAACCCATCGCCGGTGGATGACCGACACCGCGGTGTCGGCGCCCGGTGGCGAGAGTTTCGACCAGGTGCACCGGCGGGTGCGGGCCGCGCTCGACGAGCTGTTCGCGGAGTACAGCGGGCGGACCGTGGTCGTGGTCAGCCACGTCACGCCGATCAAGACGTTGCTCCGCGTCGCGCTCGACGCGGGCCCGTCGTTGCTGTTCCGCCTGCACCTGGACCCGGCATCGCTGTCGATCGCGGACTTCTACCCCGACGGCAACGCGTCGGTACGGCTCGTCAACGACATCTCGCACCTGCGCTGAGGGTATCCTTCGGGATGGACGAGTTGGCAGGGCGACCGCGACCTCGGTGCCCGTGAGGGGGCCGGGTTCGAGGAAAGTCCGGACTCCGCAGGGCAGGGTGGTTGCTAACGGCAACCCGGGGTGACCCGCGGGACAGTGCCACAGAAAACAGACCGCCCCGCGGCAACGCGGGGTAAGGGTGAAACGGTGGTGTAAGAGACCACCAGCGTCCCGGGTGACCGGGACGGCTGGGTAAACCCCACCCGGAGCAAGGCCAAGAGGGAGCCGCGGCTCCTGCGCAGGCGTTCGAGGGCGACCCGTCCGATGCCTGCGGGTAGGCCGCTGGAGCCTGCTGGCGACGGCAGGCCGAGATGGATGGTCGCCTCCCACGGCGCCACGTGCGTGGTGGGGACAGAATCCGGCTTACATGCCAACTCGTCCACTTACCCCTTTCCGGCCTCTCGGTTGGTTACGGTAACCAGTCGCTGGTTTGTCGGTGCCTGTTCAGCCCGATGGCGGCGAACTCGTCGCAGTTGCCGCCTTTGATGGCACCGAGATATGCGAGGGCCCGAGCCGCTGCTCGAGCGGAACAGGCATTGCTGCCTGGAATCCGCGGAAGGTCGTGGAGAGCAGGTCGGCCGCGCCGATGACTGCCTCGAGCTCGTGCGCCACGTGTCAAGTATCCGCTGCCGCTACCGGCGCCATCGCCGCGCCGGTAGCGGGTTCGGTCACCTCACGAGCACGGCGGCACGGAGGCGCTGGGCGAACCTGTCGGGTACCTCGGCGAAGCCGATGTGGTCGCCGGGGAACAGCGTTGGCTCGATGCCGAGCGCCGTGGCCAGCGCGATCGAGGTGCGTTCGCAGAGCTGGCCACCCGACTGCTCCCCGATGCCCACCACGATCCGTGCCGGCGCGGAACGCAGAGCGGCGATGTCGGGCGCCCACCGGGTCGTCGGCCGCAGCATGTGGGCGTACTGGAAGTGGTCGTCGGCGATCTGCTGAGGCGTCCGCTCGCCGCCGAACATCTGCTCGATCACCTCGTCAGGCAGGACGATGTTCGCCACCTCCAGGAACTTTCGCGCGGCGCCCAGCACGTCGCCGGCCAGATGGGCCGCGATGATGTCCTCGGTCTTCGCGCGCAGCTCCGCGCGGTCGTCGAGCAGTTCGGACAGCGGTGGCTCGTGGGCGATGACGGTGTGTACAAGCTCCGGCCGGGCCTGCGCCAGCGCCAGCACGCTGACGGCGCCACCGCTGGAGCCGAGCACCGTGGCCGGTCCGGCGTCCACGTGGGTCAGCAGTCGCGCGAGGTCGTCGGCACGCATCTCCGGGGTCGAGTCCCGGTCGGGGTCGTCGACCTGGCTGCGGTTGATGCCCCGTGGGTCCGTGGTGAGCACGGTGTGGTCGGCCGCGAGCAGCGTGGCCAACGGCTCGAACGCCTGGGCGTCCATGGGCGCGCCGACGAGCAGCACCAGCGGGCCCGTCCCACGCACCTCGTAGTACAACCGCGCGTCGGGCACCCCGAGGGTCCCCGTGGTGACGGGTGCGGTCGACGTCTGGCTCATGGAATCCTCCTGCAATCGTTGTGCGTCGGAGGTAAGGACTGCGACCGCGGTGCAGAATCGTCGGCATGCGCCACTCTTCGTCCGAGCCGGCCGGCGCCGAGAGCGCCGATCTGGCACTGGCCCGCGAAGGGAACGATGCCGCGTTCAGCCGGCTCGTCGAGCCGCTGCGCGGAGAACTTCACGCGCATTGCTACCGCATGCTCGGCTCCATCCACGACGCGGACGACGCACTGCAGGACGCGCTGTTACGGGCGTGGCGGGGGCTCACGCGCTTCGAGGGCCGCAGCTCGTTGCGTTCCTGGCTCTACACCGTCGCCACCCGGACCTGCCTGGACCTCATCGTCATCCGCGGCAAGCGTGCCCTGCCCGTCGACCTCGGTCCGGCCAGTGAGCGTGCCGCCGTAGGCGACATGCCGGTCACCGACGTCGCCTGGCTCGGCCCCTATCCCGACGCGGACCTCACCGGAGGTCCTGCCGACCCGGACGCCCGCTACGAGCAACGGGAAGCCGTCGAGCTCGCCTTCGTCGCGGCACTGCAGCACCTGCCCGGCAACCAGCGCGCGGCCCTGCTGATGTTCGAGGTGCTCGGTTTCTCGGCCGCCGAGATCGCCGGCATGATGGACACCTCGACCACATCGGTGAACTCGGCGCTGGCGCGGGCCCGCAGGGTTGTCGCCGAGAAGGTTCCGTCACCGACCCAGCAGGAGACGCTGCGCCGACTCGGCGACACCCGGTTGCAGCGGATCGTCGCCGGATACTCCACCGCGCTGGAACGGGGCGACGTCGGCGCACTGGTCGCGCTGCTCACCGAAGACGTCACCTGGTCCATGCCACCGCTGCCCCACTGGTACCGCGGCCTGCTGGCCGTCACCGACTTCGCCGCGCGGCTGCCGTTGACCACGTGCGGAAGCTGGCGGCACCTGGACGTGAGTGCCAACGGCCAGCCCGCCGTCGCCAGCTACCTCCGGCGCGACGGCGCCCCAGACCATTTCGCCTGGTCGATCAACGTGCTGACGCTGCGCGGTGAGCTGATCGCCGAGGTCACGTCGTTCATCGGTCCCGACCACTTCGAGAGTTTCGGCCTGCCCGCTTCGCTACCTTGATCCGCAAAACCCCCACAACGGGCGAAAGATCACACAGAGTGTCCAAAGTGGGGGTCCGATTTATGCGGTGCGTAATCTCAATCGCTCGTTCGAGCGAATCTCGGCACGAGACTTCCTTGGCGCAGCGGTAACTGAGCGGAGCCCGGTGATACGGCCGATCGGGGCATGGTTCACTGGTGTCGCCATCCACGGCCGGGGGAACTTCGCACTCGGAGTAAGAAGGATCTACGCATGTGAGTGAGTCCATGCGCACACTAGGAAATCCGGGTGTACGGGGTTAATCCTGGACGCCGATGCGGCGATGATGGAGGGCGGATGAGTTTCGGTGAATGCGATAGCGATGTGTGCAGGCGGACTGAGCAGTCTCGCCCGGGATGCCCTTTGACCCCCTCCATGTCGTGACGCCATGATGTTGTTCGAACACGGCAAGTGCTGGAAACACTGTGCGGTACACACCAGTGTGCTGCGCACCACACTCCGGGCACTCGGGAGTAGGCGATGACCACGATGACGCTTGCGGCACTGGCGCAAGGTGAGCTCGGCACCGGCAACGTACGGAACTGGCTCCTCGACAATATTGTCCCGCTGGTACTGCTCGCCGTCGCGCTGCTGCTGCTCTGGCTTGGCGGCGGCAAGGGCGACAACGCCGGCGTGATGCGAAGGCTGGCGGGTGTGGTGATCGCACTCGCGATCATCGGCCTGGCGGTGAGCGGACTCGGTGTGGACGTCGGCGAATGGATCGCCGGCCTGTTCACCGGTTGACGCGGGGTACGCCGCGGTGCGTATTCGAACCGATGACGAGGTCTACCGGGTCGACGCGGTATGGCTCGGCCCGCCGAAGGCCACATTCCCCTGGCGCGCGCGCTACGTGGCGTGGGGTGTCGGGATTCCGCTGTTCCTGGTCGTGCTCGGCATCGAACGCCAGCTGGGCTTCGGCTTCGGGTTCTTCACGACGGCATGGGCCTTCGTCATCACGATCGCCCTCACCCGGTTGATCACGTCCAAGATCAGTCATGAGCGGCCACTCGGCGCGGTACTGGCCATGTGGGCGCGGGAACTGCAGACACCGCGGGAGAAGGCCGGCGGCACCGGCGGTGCGGCGAGCGCGAGCAAGATCAGGGTCCGCGCCGAGCGGCCACGACCGAAACACAAGCGGCGTCCAACGCGACCGATCACGTACAACCATTACGAGCAACCCAGCCATCCGTCACGAGAGAGCACAGCACGAGCGCGCCGCCGCCGGACTCCGGCGCCGGTCGGGAGGTAGTCCTTGTTCGGTCGCGACCGCAGCCGGAAAGCACGGCAGCCGGCACAGTCGAAGCAGGCCGAGGGTGGCCGCCGGGGTCGGCGGCTGCCTGGTGAGCAGGCGATACCCACCTACACCCCCTCGATCGCCGCGCGTTCCATCGACGGGCACCTGCTGCGTACCGGCCATGAGGTCTACGCCTGGTACCGGCTCGCGCCGCAGCGCTGGTCGTTCCGGTCCGACTCGCAGCGCCGTGAGCTGATCGCCGCGATCGCCGGCCAGTACGCCGAGTTGGGCGGCCGCTGGTTGCACCTACGCGTGACCACCCGGCCGTACCCGATCCGCATGTGGGCCGAGGCGCATGTGCACAACGCGCACGACCGGCCAACGGATGTCGCAGGGGCGCTGTCCTTTGACGACTACCTGATCGGTGAGCAGCAGCAGTTGATGGGCCGCTCGATGGCCGAGAAGGAGGTCTACCTCGGTGTCCAGGTCCAGACCCGCCGGGTCGTGGACCGCGCCGTCGAGCGGGCGGCACCGCTGCTGCGCAAGATCCTGCCGGAGGCGGTCGACGCCGAGCTGGCCGCGCTCGACTCCGAGGTCGAGCACCTCGACCAGGTCATCGGCGCGTCCGGGCTGGAAGGCAGGCCGGTGCACGCCGAGGAGATGTCCTGGCTGATGCACCGCTCGTGCTCGCTCGGCCTGCCCGCCCCGCGCAACATGCCTGCCGTGCCGGGTGCGGTCTGGGAGCCCGAGGATCTGGCCAGCTTCACCGATGCCGCCGACTTCCACGCCGAGCCCTACGCACCGACCGTGACCGTGCGCGGGCGTACCGGCTCGAACGCCGGCGTGCGGCGGCACGTCACCGTCCTGACCGTCGGGCAGATGCACGGCCTGCAGATCCCCGAGGTCGACGACCCGTGGGTGCAGCACGCCGACCGGCTCCCCGCCGCGGTCGAGTGGTCAGCGCGGATCTACGTCCGCAGGCCGGAAGAGGTCGCGGGCGAGCTGCAGCGCCAGATGAACAAGGTGCGCTCGCAGGTCAAGCACTACACTGACGAGCACGAGCTGGAGCCGCCGCAGTCGCTGGCCAGGCAGGCCTCACGCGTGCTGGAGATCGACGACGAGATGACCTCGGGCTTCACCGCACTGGCCACGCGGGTGCGGTCGTGGTGGCGGCTCGCCGTGTCCGGGGCGAACGAGCGGGAGGCGCTGCGGCTGGCCCAGCAGCTGCTGGACCTGTACAAGCCGAAGGTCGCGATCGAGCATCCCGAGGCGCAGTACGCGCTGGCCAGGGAGTTCATCCCGGGCGAACCGCTGTCGTCCGGCGCGTACATGCGGCGTGGTTCGGTGGTCTGGGCCGGCTCGGCGGTGCCGACCGCGACGGCCGAGGTCGGTGACCGGCGCGGCATCCTGCTCGGCGAGACGTGCACGGCCACCCGGCGGCCCGTGGCCTGGGACCCGTGGATGGCGCAGGAGATCCGCGACGGGTCCGGCCTCACCGCGATGGTCGCCGGTCTCGGCGGTGGCAAGTCGTTCCTCGGTGGCGGCATCGTCTACAAGACACTCCGGGCCGGTGCACACTGGACGATCCTCGACCCGTCCGGTCCGCTCTCGCGGCTGTGCGATCTGCCCGAGCTGCGCCCCTATGCGCGGCCCATCAACCTGCTCAACGCACAGCCCGGCATCCTCAACCCGTACCGCGTGGTCGCCGAGCCGATGATCGAGCACTTCATGGACGAGGAGGATCCCGAGCGCGCGTGGCGGCGCGAGCGGGCCCTCGCGGGCGCCACGCGCCGCAGGCTCGTGCTCGACGTGCTGACCGGTGTGCTGCCCTACGACGTGGCCAGGATGCCGCAGACCCGCATCGTGCTGCTGCGTGCGGTGCGCACGGTCGGCGGCCGTTACGACGCCGATCCCGGTCAGGTGATCGACGCCTTGCGGCGCGACTCCAGCGAACACCACGACCATGCCGTCGTCGTCGCGGACTTCCTCGACGAGCTGCGCGAGCGCATGTCGCTGCTGATTCCCGAGGCGGATGCGGACCCCTATTCGGACACGCGCGACGACCGGCTCACGGTGCTGACCATGGCCGGGCTGACGCTGCCGAAGGAAGCCGTCGGGCGCGAGCACTGGACAGATGCCGAGGCGCTGGGCGTGGAGATGCTCAACCTCGCGGCCTGGCTCACCCAGCGCTCGGTGTACGAGAAGCCGAAGGCCTACCGCAAGGGCGTCTGGATCGACGAGGCGTTCTTCCTGTCCGAGGTGCCCACCGGCCGGGTGTTGATGAACCGCTTCGCGCGTGACTCGCGGAAGTGGAACGTGCGTGTGCTGCTGTCGTCCCAGATCCCGGCGGACTTCCTGCGCATTCAGGGTTTCGTCGCGCTGCTGGACTCGGTCTTCGTCGGCAGGCTCGACGACGACGAGACCCAGTCCGATGCGCTGCGGCTGCTCAAGGTGCCGGTGGGCGTCGGCTACGAGCAGGTGGTGTCCGCGCTGGGCAGGCGGCCCGGGTCGCAGCGTGAGGTTCAGCGCGACCGCGACCCGCGGCAGTTCATCTTCGGCGACGGCGCCGGCGGGGTCGAGCGCATCCGGGTGGACTTCTCCGGGCCGCACCTGGAGCACCTGCGCAACGCGCTCGACACCACGCCGGGATCGGTGCAGGAGCGTGCTCCGGCGAAGGGGGGTTCGCCGCCGGTGCCGCAGCGGCACGAGCCGGTGCCCACGTCGCCTGCGGACGAGGAGCTGGAGGAGGATCTCGAGCTCGCCGCCGAGCTGGAGGTCGGCCTCACCGACGAACAGGTGCTCGACGAGACCGCCGAGCAGGACCAGAACGGCAGGCGGGAACAGCACGCCGGGGCGGGCAAGGGCGGCACCGGCAGGGATGCGGCATGAGGAGGTCTGGGTCGAGTCGCGGCCGTCAAGGCGACCACCAGGCGCGCGCCTTGCCGTCAGGCCCGCTATCGGGGCGGCGGGGCGATGTGTGGGAGCGCCCTGTCGACACGATCGCGTTCGCGCGCACAGTCGCGGAGGAAACGGCATGAGCGACAGCGTGCTCACCCTGCTGGTCGTGATCCTGTGTGCATGGGCATGGCACCGCCTGCGGCACCGGCGCCGCGATGACCGCATGGCGCCCGGCCGCAAGCGTTTGTCCGCGCTGATAGCCGCGATCGCGCTCCTGGGTCTGCAGGCCGTTGTCACTGCGCCACCGGCCTTCGCGGCCGGTTGCGAGGCGCCCAACCCGGAGCGGCCCGGTTCCGGCATGGTCGGCGCCATCGACCCACCGGATGTCCGTGGTGAGGAGAACAGTCCGTACCGCGATTACAGCTACGCGGGCATGGTCTGGAACGTCTACGACTGCGACGGCGGCGCGCTCGGCATCACCGATCCGAACACGACGGTCGACACGTGGGCGGGCAACCAGCTGTTCAACATTGGCAAGAACATCGTCGGTGCCACGAACTCACTGCACTACACAGTGCTCGAAGGCGGATTGCTGAGTCCCGTGTACAACGCCGTGTCCTCCGGGGCCGAGGCGGTCTACAGCAATATCTATGCCCAGCTCTTCGGACTTGTCGCGCTGCTTCTCGCCATTCTCTTGTTCCGCAACATCTGGCGTGGCGACCTTGCAACGGTCAGCAAACGCGCGCTTTTCGCGTTGGCCGGAGTGTGGCTCGCAGCATCGTCGCTGGCCCTGCTGCGGTACTACGACGACATAGACCGCGCCATTGTGCAAACAACAACTGACATCCAGGCAGGGTTCGTCGACGACGCCGCAAGTCGCAATGTGGACGACATCCTGCCCACCCAGCTGCACAACCAGGTTGTCTACAACGGCTGGCTACGTGGCATGTTCGGCTCACCGGAGTCCCCAGAAGCCGAGGAGTTCGGTCGCCGTTTGCTGGATGCCCAAGCGTTCACGGTGTTGCAGGTCAGTAACGGCGACGATGCCGACCAGGCACTGATCGACCAGAAGAAGCAGGAGTTCCAGAACATCTCGACCCAGCTCGGCCCCGCGACCGGCTACTTCACCGGTGAGGACGGCAGCCGGACGGGCGCCGGGTTCCTCTCCCTGTTGCAGAGCCTGGCCTACGCCCTGTTCCAGCTCTTCGCGAAGGCGGCGGTGCTGCTCGCGCAGATCCTCGTGCGCCTGTTCACCCTCACCGCGCCGCTGATCGGCCTGGTGGCGATCCTGCACCACGACATTCTGCGCCGGGTCGGCAAGGTCGTCGGCTCGGTGGCGTTCAACCTCATCGTGTTGTCGGTGCTCGCCGGGGTGCACGCCCTGCTGCTGCAGGCCATCTTCGCCGCAGGCTCGTCGCTGTCGATGCTGACGCAGATGGTGCTGGCCGGCCTCGTCACGATCCTGCTGTTCCTGGTGGGCCGCCCGGCTCGCCGGCTCTGGCAGATGGTCGAGATGTCGGTGAGCATGGTCGGCTCCGCGGTGCCGACACCACGTGGCGGCCTGTTCTCGCGGTTCCGCAAGAACGCAGGCCAGCCCAGTCCCCAGGACGAGTTCTGGCAGAGCGTGCGCGACAGCGATGAGGCGGAGGGCGGCGCCAAGACCCGTGGCCACGCCGGTGCGACCAATGGCGCCCGGTTCCGGCCCGAGGCCACGGTGTTCGCCAGCGCCCAGCGGCTGGACGCGCCGCCGGGCGTGCACCCGGCAGCGCACTGGTCCGCACCACTCGATGGCGGGTTCACGGATCGCCCAGCGCTGCCGGCAGGCGGCAGCGCGCCCGCCGGTGCGTTCGCCGGCTACCAGCCGAGTCGCTCGCCGGGTGACTACATGCGACAGCAGACGATCTCGGTGCCGAGCCGCCGGGTGGACACCGCGCCGGTTACCGACCGTGGTTGGGACCGCGCTGACGACGTGGATCCTGTCGTCGTGCCTTCGCGGCTGACGGGCGGTGCGACTGCGCAGCCACTGTTCGAACAGGCCGGGGGCAGATCGTCGAGCCCCCCGCCGCCACCTGCCGTCCCGACCCAGCAGCCGCGCCGGGTGGAGCCCGAGCTCGTGGCAGGCAAGCCCGTGTTCGTGGTCTACCGCCCGTCCCGCGGGTTGGAGGTACGGGGCGACGACGTCCGCGACACCGACCGCGTGGTCCGGTAGGGGGTCGCGATGCCGATTCGCACGAACCGTGGTCGCGCCGCGGTGTACCGCCGCCTGTGGGGCTGGCCGCTGCGCTCGCCGACGCACCTGATCGGGACGCTGATCGTGGTGGTCGCCATCATCGTGGCGGCTGGGATCGTGGTGCCGAGGGTGGTGGGTGAGCAGGGCAGCGCCAACGCGACTCAGTCCACCGAGCCGGGTACGAGCACACCGGGCAACGTGGCGACCGGCGACAGTACGGCCACGAGTGCCAGCGCGTTGCCGACCCGCCTGACCGAGCCGCTGGGGACGCCGACCAGCGCACCGCCCGATCCTGCCGCGCTGCGGGTCGCCGGTGACTGGGCGGCGGCGTGGGTCAACCACCCACAGGGCATCACCAACGAGCAGTGGCTCGAGGGGCTGCGTCCTTACACCACGGAGGAGTACCTGCCGGTGATGCGGAGCGTGAACCCGGCCAACATCCCGGCGACGAGGGTGACCGGCGATCCGCGCGCGGTCAGTTCCTACACCAGTTCCGCCGAGGTGCAGGTGGCAACGGACGGGCCAACGCTGACCATCACCGTGGTGAGCACGAACGCCGGCTGGCGCGTCGCTGACTACGACCAGGCGGGTTAGCCGTGCGGGCGGGGTTACTGGCCGGGTGCGTCACCACGGCCGTTGTACTGGTGCTGCTCGCCGTCGGGATGGTGACCATTCTCGACAGTCAGCAGCGGCAGGCCGCGGGCGTCGTCCCGCTGAGCTGCAATGCGGCGCTCGGGCCGACACAGCCGGGACAGGCCGACCAGGGTGCCGCACACGCGGCGGAGCTCGACGACGGACAGCTCGGCATCGTCCAGCTGATCATCTCGATCGGTAGGGAGCGTGAACTCTCTCCACGGGCATGGCAGGTCGCCATCCAAGCCGGCATGACGGAGTCCCGGCTGCGCAACCTCAACTACGGCGACCGCGACTCCCTCGGCATCTTCCAGATGCGGCCCTCGATGGGCTGGGGCACGGTCGCACAGGTCACCAACCCGCCGTACCAGGTCAACAAGTTCTACGACGTGCTGGAAGCCATCCCGGACTGGGAGGCCATGCGTCCCGGCGACGCGGCGCAGGCAGTCGAGCGGTCCGCGTTCCCCGATCGCTACCACAACTGGGAGCCCATGGCGGTGCACCTGGTGGAGAACCTCGGCCAGATCGAGGACGCATCAGGTTGCGGGTTCGGAATGGGCGCCGCGCTGCCGTCGAACAGTGCGGCGGGGCGGGCGATCCAGTTCGCGCTCGGGGAGCAGGGCAAGCCGTACGTGTGGGGAGCGACCGGGCCGAACTCCTACGACTGCTCGGGGCTGATGTTGCGGGCGTACGAATCGGCTGGCATCACTCTCCCGCGTGTGTCGCGGGATCAGTTCAATGCGGGCGCGAAGTTGCCGGTTGAGAATGCGCAGCCTGGTGACCTGTTGTTCTGGGCCTATGACACGGACGACGCAGGCACCATTCACCACGTTGCGATGTACCTGGGCGACGGCAAGATGGTGGAAGCCCAGCAGGATGGTGTGCCCGTGCACACCAGGGACGTCGAGTGGGGCGAGCCCGAGCTCCTTTCGCAGGCCGTCCGGCCTGGCGTGTGAGAACTGGTTGGAGTGTGTTGTCGTGGCGAAGAAGTGGGGCAAGCGCGGGAAGTCCGGCAAGGGGGGTGCTGCGCCCAATGCCGACCCGCGCACGATGTTCGGGTTGCCACAGGCACCGCGTAGTGCGCCGCCCGCGTCGAGCACACCGCTGGGTGACTACCTCCGCCGCGGCTGGCCAGGGGTTGACGCGAACTACGTGGTCCTGCCGCGGGCGATCGCCGAGGCGATGCCGTTGCCGTGGCAGCAGCAGCTGACCAACATGCTCGCCCAGTTCCATGACACGCACGGGCGCCTCGACTGGCCTGCTTACCGGGTGGTGCCGTCCCGGCCGGAGCGGCTGGTCGACCTCGATGAGGAGCAGCTCGCCGAAGCCGGTTACCTCGTGGAGATCGACGCCGACGGCGAGATGGTGTACCGCGAGCGCAGCGGTCGCCGAGTGGAAGATCCGGAACAGACGACGGTGCTGGTGTCCTGCCTGGACCCGATCGTGCGGGGTGCGCGGCAAGCCGAGCGGCAGGCACCCGCGCCGGCTCAGGGCAGGCCGGCACCGATGAACATCGGACCGCAGCCGGTGTGGCGAGCGACGCCCGCGGCGTCCGCGGCACCGGCGCCGCCGTTGCCGCCCCCGCCGACGGCATCATCGGTGTCGTCGCCGCGCCAGGGGGAGCAGGCGGTTCCAGCCACGCCGGCATCGGCACCGGCTGCGCCTGCGCCGGCGCAGCCGGTTCCGCCTGCGCCGGAGACGAGCGCGTCGGAGCCTGTGCCGGATGTGCCGGATGTGGTTGAGCGGACCGAGTCCGCGTTGCCTGTGCCCGAGCCGGACACCGCCACCCCGCCGCGCGGTATCGCCATATCGTCGCGTGGCTGGTTCGACGAGATGTCGGACCAGGCCGGGCAGCAGCCGAAGCAACCCGAGCAGCCGCAGAAGCAGACGGAGCAGCAGCCGAAGCAGGCAGGCGGGTTCGGTCCGACCGGCGACGAGCCCACCGAGATCCCGTTCCAGTTCCGCCGCCTGACCTGAGCACGAACCCTGGTGGCCTTGGGGGCTCTGCCGTGCCACGCTCGGACCATGGCACCAACGAGCAAGGATCCGAATCCGCCCTCGGGCTGGTGGTACAACACGCGGACCGGTGAGGTGGAGCACGGCGCGCTGTCGCGTTCGATCGACCGCCTTGGTCCGTACCCGGATGAGGCGACCGCGCGCCGTGCCCTCGAGATCGCCCGCGAGCGCACCAGCGCCGCCGATCGGGCCGATGCCGACTGGAGCGAGGACGACTGATCCGCGAGTCCCCCGTCCTGGCTCGCGAGTCCCCCGCAGGGGACCGCGAGTTCTGCATTCAGGCTCGCGAGTTGCCCGCTCCGGCGCCCGCCGAGCGGCGACCCACGCCCCCGCACACTCGCACCGGGCAACTCGCGCGCTGGACCGGGGAACTCGCGGACCGGACGGGGGGACTCGCGGACCGGAGCGGGGGACTCGCGCTCCGGACGGGGGGACTCGCGCGTTCGGCAGGTTAGTCGGCTACCGCGGCCAGCGGGGCAGGCACGAAATCCGGATCGACCTGGTCGGCCAGTTCGGTACCCGCCCAGGCGCGGGCGTTGCGGAGATGGAACTCGACGGCCTGGGCCTGGTACCGCACCCAGTCCCGCGTCGTGGCATCCACTGTGGACAGCATGGTGCGCAGGGTGCCGAGGTTGTGCGGCTCCAGGTCGCCAATCGGACGTGCATGGCCGCGCTCAGCGGCACGGACGTGCTTCGAGGTGCCGATCCAGCCGAGTAGGTCCGCGCCGACCTGCTCGCGCAGGAAGTCGACGTCGTCGGCATCGGTGACCTTGTTGCCGACGACCACGAGCCCCACGCCGAAGTCCCTGGCGTACTCGGTGTACTGCCGGTACACGCCCACGCTGCGCACGGTCGGCTCGCACACCAGGAACGTCACGTCGAAGCGGGTGAACAGGCCGGAGGCGAAGGCGTCGGCGCCCGCCGTCATGTCGACGACAACGTACTCGCCTGCACCGTCGACGAGGTGGTTGAGCAGCAGCTCCGCCGCGCCGGTCTTCGAGTGGTAGCAGGCAACGCCCAGGTCGTCCTCGGCGAACTGACCAGTGACGGCCAGCCGGACGCCGCTGACCTCACGGAAGCAGGCCTGCGTGATCGGGTTCTCCTCGCGCGGCGTCATCAGCCGGGAGCCCCGCCCCGGCGGGGTCGTCTTGATCATGGCCTCGGCGCTGGCGATGCGCGGGTTGTCACCGCGCAGGTAGTCCTTGATCAGCGGCAGGTTGTCGCCGAGCGTCGGCAGGGCCGCGGCCTGCTCCTGGCTCGCGCCCAGAGCGACCGCCAGGTGCTGGTTGATGTCCGCGTCGATGGCGAGCACAGGGTGCCCTTCCGCCGCGAGATGGCAGGTGAACAGCGAGGCCAGCGTCGTCTTACCGCTGCCGCCCTTGCCCACGAAGGCGACCTTCACACGTAGCTCCTGAAACTGGTATCGGTTTTCATTACCGTTCGGCAAGGTACACCCGAGTGACCCGCGCCCGATCAGGTCATACGGGCGCGTCAGGCGCGTTAGGGTTGGCGATGTGGCACTGGTGGTCCACACGCCGGGCGCCAGCGACTTCGCTTCGCTGCGCGCCGAGTTCGAGCTGCCGGAATCGTTTACCGCTGACGTCCTCGCCGAGGCGGAGGCCGTGGCGAGTGACCCTGTCGACGACGGCGACGGCCGCGAGGACGCGACCGACCTTCCCCTGGTGACCGTGGACCCGCCCGGAGCCAAGGACCTCGACCAGGCGCTGCTGATCGAGCGGCGTGGTGCGGGGCGGTTCCGCGTGCGGTATGCGATCGCGGATCTGGCCGCGTTCGTCCCACCCGGCGGGTGCATCGACCGCGAGGCCAGGCGGCGCGGTCAAACGCTGTACCTGCCCGACGGCAACGTGCCGCTGCATCCGCCCGGGTTGAGTGAGGGCGCCGCCAGCCTGCTGCCGGGCATGATCCGGCCGGCTGTGCTCTGGACCATCGACACCGACTCCGGCGGAGAGCCGACCTCGGTGCACGTGCGCCGGGCGTTCGTCCGCTCCGTCGAGCGTTTCGACTACGACTCCGTGGCGACTGCACTCGCCGACGGATCTGCGCACCCGTCGATCGAAGCGCTGCCCGAACTCGGCAGGCTGCGCCGCGAGCTGGCCATTCGTCGCGGTGCCGTCGAGCTCCAGCTGCCCGAGCAGGAGATCAACGCGGGCCCGGACGGCGAATGGTTGCTCACCCGCAGGCCACGCAACGACCTCGAAGCATGGAACGCCGAGATCTCCCTGCTCACCGGCATGGCAGCGGCCGCGATCATGCTCGAAGCCGGCGTCGGCGTGCTCCGCACGCTGCCCGAACCCGACGACGAGACCGTCGGCTGGCTGCGCCGCTCCGCCGCCGCTCTCGGCATCGACTGGCCGGCGCAGGCGACCGTGGCTGAGCTACTGGCCGGGCTCGACCCCACGGCGCCGTCTTCGCTGGCGCTGCATGCCGGGACGACGCGACTACTGCGCGGCGCCGGGTACACGGCGTTCGACGGACAGCTTCCCGAGTTCGCCACGCATGCCGGCATCGGCGGCCCGTACGCGCACGTGACCGCTCCGATCCGGCGTCTGGTCGACCGGTTCGCGACCGAGATCTGCCTGGCTGTCACGCAGGGCAGGCAGGTGCCGCACTGGGTGCGTTCGGCCCTGCCCGAGCTGCCGGAGCTGATGAACAGCTCGGACGCCCGCGCCGCCAGGGTCGAACGGGCTTGCCTCGACCAGGTGGAGGCGTGGATCCTCGCCGAGCACATCGGCCGGACCTTCGAAGCCGTCGTGCTGCGCGCCGAGGAGACCAGGGCGGAGATCTTCATCGAGAACCCGCCTGTGCTCACCAAGTGCAGTGGCACCGGCTTCCCCGACAGCGGGCGGATCACCGTGCGGCTGACCGCGGTGGACCCGGCCAGGCGGAAGGTGTCCTTTGAGCGGGCGTGACCCGCTGACCGACGAGCTCGGCGCCGAGGTCCCACTGCGAGGCGCCCCGAGTCGGGTGGTGTCGCTCGTCCCGTCGCTCACCGAGGCCGTCGAGGCGACCGTGCCGGGGGTCCTCGCCGGGGCGACCGACTACTGCACCCACCCGCCCGCGCTGGCCGTGCCCAGGATCGGCGGGTCCAAGTACCCGAAGGTCGACGCGGTCCTGGACCTGCAGCCGGACCTGGTGCTCGCCAACTCCGAGGAGAACCGGCCCGAGGACGTGGCGCGGCTGCGCGAGGCCGGAGTGCCGGTGTGGGTCATGGCGGCACCGGCGAGCGTTCCCGCGGCGCTGGCGTCGCTGCGGGCGGTGTTCACCGGCGTGTTCGGTGTGGCCGCCCCGGGCTGGCTCGCCACAGCGGAACGGCTGTGGCAGGACGCCCGTCCGGAACGCGCGCGGGCGGTCGTCCCGGTGTGGCGCAAGCCGTGGGTCGTGCTGGGCCGCGACACCTTCGGCGGCGACGTGCTGCACCGCCTCGGCATCGCGAACGTCTACACCGGACACACCGATCGGTACCCGCGCCCGAAGCTGGCTGAGCTCCGGGCGCGGTTCACCGACGGGGAGGCCGACCTGCTGGTGCTGCCGGACGAGCCGTACGAGTTCACCGAGGGTGACGGCCCCGAGGCTTTTCCCAGCGTGCCTTACGTGCTGGTCTCCGGCCGGTACCTCACCTGGTACGGTCCGTCGCTTGTGGACGCTCACCGCACGCTGGCGGAGGCCTTCACAGCGGCAGGCCGGTCAGCACGGTGACCCGTTCCTCGGTGAGATCTGCCATCGCGGCGGCGGGCCCCTCGCGGCCGACACCGGAGTCCTTCACCCCGCCGTAGGGCATCTGGTCGGCGCGGAAGCTCGGCACGTCCCCGACCACCACGCCGCCGACGTCCAGCGATGCCGAAGCCGCGAACGCGGTGGGCAGGTCGCGGGTGAACACGCCGGCCTGCAGGCCGAAGCGTGAGGCGTTGACCAGCCGGAACGCTTCCTCCACCGACTCCACCCTGTTGACGGCGACGACCGGGCCGAACACCTCGTCGGCCAGCACCGACACGTGCTCCGGCACGTGGGCCAGCACAGTGGGCGCCACCGACGCACCCTCGCGCTCACCACCGAGGTGGCGGTGGGCGCCCGCGGCGACGGCGTCGGCCACCCACGACTCGACGCGCTGCGCCGCAGCCGTGTTGATCAGCGGGCCGACGTCGGTATGCGGCGAACACGGGTCGCCGGTGCCCATCGCGCGTACCTTCTCGACCACCCGGTCGGCGAGCTCGTCGTAGACCGCGGCGTGCGCGTACACCCGCTGTACGGAGATGCAGGACTGCCCGGCCTGGTACATCGCGAACGTGGCGATCCGCTCCGCCGCGTGGTCCAGATCCGTCCAATCCGGACAGACGATGACCGCGGCGTTTCCGCCGAGCTCCAACGTGACGTGCTTGCGCGGCACGGCGTCCCGGATACCCCACCCCACGGGCACGGAGCCCGTGAAGGACACCACGGGTAGCCGCGGATCGGACACCAGCAGCGCGGCCTGGTCGTTGTCCACCGGCAGGACCGACCAGCTACCGGCCGGGAGCTCGGTCTCGGCGAGCACCTCGCCGAGCGCCAGCGCCGTCAGCGGGGTGGCCGGTGCGGGCTTGAGCACGATCGGCGCGCCGACCGCGATCGCCGGCGCCACCTTGTGTGCCACGAGGTTCAGCGGGAAGTTGAACGGGGTGATGCCGAGTACCGGGCCACGCGGGACGCGCCGGATGAGCGCGAGCCGCCCCGTCGAACCGGGATCGGTGTCCAGCCGCTGCAGCTCACCGGAGAACCGCCGAGCCTCCTCCGCGGCCCAGCGGAAGGTCGAGCAGGCCCTGCCGACCTCGGCGCGCGCCCACTTGATCGGCTTGCCGGACTCGGCGGTGATGAGCTCGGCGAGCTCCTCGGCCCGCTCGGAGAGCCTGCGCGACACGTGGTCGAGCGCTCCGGCGCGCACGTGTGCGGGCAGGCCGGCGGCCTCGGCGCGCACCTCGTGTGCGGCGGCCACGGCGGCCTCGATGTCCGCGCTGGTCGGCACGGCATGCGTGCCGGCCACACTGCCGTCGTAGGAACTCCGGACGGTGACGGTGCTACCGCTACTGACCGGCTTACCGGCGATCCAGAAGGGAACGCTCATCGGGTGGCCTCCTGCCGGATCGCCTCGGCCAGCACCGTCAGCCCTTCGTCGAGCAACTCGGCCGGCAGGGACAACGGCGGCAGCAGCCGCACCACGTTGCCGTAGGTGCCGCAGGTCAGCACGATCACACCCGCGGCGTGGCAGGCGGCGGCAACACGCTGCGCCAGCGCGGCATCCGGATTCGTCGTACCCGGCTCGACGAACTCCGCGGCGAGCATCGCGCCGCGGCCCCGCACGTCGCCGATCACCCCGGTCTCCGTGGCGAGCGCACGCAGCCGCGGCAGCACCGTGTCGCCGATCCGGCGCGCCGCCGCGGCGAGGTTCTCGGTCCGCATGGTCTCGATGGCGCCGAGTGCGGCGGCACACGCGATGGGGTTACCGCTGTAGGTCCCACCGAGACCGCCCGTCGGCACCGCGTCGAGCAGCTCGGCCCGCCCGGTGACGGCGGCGAGTGGTAGCCCGGCCGCGATGCCCTTCGCCGTGGCGACGAGGTCAGGGACCACGCCCTCGTGGTCACTGGCGAACCAGTCGCCGGTGCGGCAGAACCCGGTCTGGACCTCATCGGCGACGAACACGACGCCGTTGTCGGCACACCAGCGCGCGAGGGCGGGCAGGAAGCCCGGCGCTGGCTCGATGAACCCGCCCTCACCCTGGATCGGCTCGATCACCACGGCGGCCACCGTGTCGGCGCCGATCTGCTTCTCGATCTTCCCCACCGCGTCGGCCGCGGCCTGCTCGCCGGTCAGTCCCGGCACGTCGCGGAACGGGTAGGACCCGGCCACGCGGTAGACCTCGGGTGCGAACGGGCCGAAGCCGTGCTTGTAGGGCACCGACTTCGCGGTGAGCGCCATCGTGAGGTTCGTCCGCCCGTGGTAGGCGTGGTCGAACACGACCACCGCCTGCCGCCCGGTGGCCACCCGCGCGATCTTGACGGCGTTCTCCACGGCCTCCGCGCCGGAGTTGAACAGTGCGGAGCGCTTCTCGTGATCGCCGGGAGTCAGCTCAGCCAGCGCCTCGCACACCTCCACGTAGCCCGCGTAGGGGGTGACCATGAAACACGTGTGCGTGAACGCGCCCGCCTGCTCGCGCACCCGATCGACGACGGCAGGCACCGAGTGCCCCACGTTGGTCACCGCGATACCGGAACCGAGGTCGATGAGGGTGTTGCCGTCGGCGTCGGTGAGCAGCCCACCGCTGGCCGAGGTGATGTAGACGGGCAGCACCGAGCTGAGCCCGGCCGCGACAGCACTCGCGCGGCGCTGCTGCAGGGCCCGCGAGGCGGGGCCGGGGATCTCCGTCCGGAGCCGTCGATTCGTCGTCGTGGCGGTCATGACCTCAGCATGAGCCGCTGCCCGTACGACGTCAGCCTGCCGAACTGTCCACTTCAGGGCATACAATTCGACATTGTGGCACTCACCCTGCGCGGCCTCGTGGCCCAGCGCTCGCTCGGTCTGCGCGTGCTGGCCGGGCACACCGCGCTGGACACGGAGATCTCCTGGGTCCATCCGACCGAGCTCGCCGATCCGACCGCGTTCCTCGACGGGGGTGAGCTGCTGCTGACGACGGGGCTCGCGCTCGACGAGGAGCCGCCAGTCGACTACGTCGGCAGGCTGGTCAGCAAAGGGGTTGCCGGAGTCGGCTTCGGCATCGGGCTGAGCCACGACACGGTGCCGGCAGGCCTGGTGGCGGCGGCCGATGCCGCAGGGCTTCCGCTGCTGGAGGTCGCCGTTCCGACGCCGTTCATTGCGATCACCAGGGCGGTGTCCTCGGCGCTGGCCGCCGATCGGTACGCCGCGCTGGTCCGTACCGGACGCGGTCAGCAGGAGCTCACGAGAACAGCGCTGCGGCGCCGCGGTCCGGGGGCGCTGGTACGCAAGCTGGCGCAGCTGATCGATGGCTGGGTGCTGCTGCTCGACGGTGTCGGCACCGTGCGCGAAGCCGCCCCTGCCGCGGCCACCGCGCTGGGCGGGCAGGTGCGGGCCGAACTGGACCGGGTGCGGTCCGGGGCCAGGGTCGTCACCGTCGACGGTGCCGAGGCCGTGCTGCAGGCCCTCGGCACCAGGGCACGTGGCTTCCTCGCGGTGGGCAGGCCCTCCCGGCTGGACGCGGCCGACCAGCACATTGTGGCCACCGCCGCGGCGTTGTTGTCGTTGTCGCTGGAGCGGGACCGTACGCAGGGTGCGGCACTGCGTGGCCTGCGTACTGGGCTGCTGGAACTCCTGCTCGCGGGTCGCACGGAACTGGCACTGGGCACGATCGAGCGAGTCTTCGGTGCCGCCCCCGCCGCGCCGTGGCCCGTGGTGGTGTTCACCGGTGCGGCGCAGGCGAGGGCCACCGCGGTCGATGTGCTGGAGACCGAGGGGGAGCCGGTGTTCTTCGCCGAGCTGGCCGGAGCCGTCATCGTGCTGGGTGAGACGCCCGCGGTCACGCAGCTGCCGAACCGGATTCCGGGCCTGCACGCCGGGATCTCAGCGCCCACAGTGGACACTGGTTCCGGTTACCGCCAGGCCCTGCGGGCCGCCGAGGCCGCACACGCGCGCCGCGTGCCGCTGGTCCGCTTCGCCGACCACGCCGCGGGCGGCCTGCTCGGCCTGCTCGACCCGCAGACCGCACGTGCCTTCGCCGACGACCTCCTCGCCCCGCTGCGCGGGCGCGGCGAACTGGAGACGTCCCTGCGCTGCTGGCTTGCCCACAATGGACAGTGGGACGGTGCCGCGACCCGGCTCGGCGTGCATCGGCACACACTGCGCAACCGGATGGCCAAGGTGAGCGAGCTGCTCGACCGGGACCTGGACTCGCCGGGTGTGCGCGCCGAGCTGTGGCTTGCCTTGCAGGTGGCGGACCTGACCTAGAGCCCGGCGAAGGAGTCGGTGGCCGCCCGCAGGCTCGCCAGTATGCCGGGGTCGGTGATGGCGTGGCCTGCCCTGTCCAGCAGCACCAGCTGCGAACCCGGCCAGGCCTGCTGCAGCTCGTAGGCCGTCACCGGCGGGCAGACGGCGTCGTAGCGGCCCTGCACCATGATCCCCGGAATGCCGGCCAGCTTGGCGGCGTCGCGGATGAGCTGGCCGTCATCGAGCCAGGCGCCGTGTGTGAAGTAGTGCAGCGCGATGCGCGCGAACGGCACCGCGAACGCCGGAGCCTGGTAGCTGGCTCGGTAGCCCCGTTGCGGCAGCACCGAGACGATCGCGCCCTCCCAGCCGCTCCAGGCGACCGCCGCCCGCTGCCTGGTCGCCGGGTCGGGGTCGTCGAGCAGTGCGCGGTACGCGGCGAGCAGGTCGTGCCGCCGCGGCTCGGGTACCGGCGCCAGGTAGTCGGCCCACTCGGCGGGGAAGAGGTTCGCCGCGCCACCGCAGTAGAGCCAGTCGAGTTCGCTGCGCCGGGCGGTGAAAACGCCACGCAGCACGATCTCCGTCACCCGCTGCGGGTGTGTCTGGGCGTAGGCCAACGCGAGCGTGGCGCCCCAGGACCCACCGAGCAGCAGCCACCGATCGATCCCGAGGTGCTCGCGCAGACGTTCCAGGTCCGCCACCAGGTGCCAGGTGGTGTTGGCGGCGAGGTCGTGTGCCGGATCGCTGACATGGGGCGTGCTGCGGCCGGCGCCGCGCTGATCGAACTGGACGATCCGGTAGGCAGCGGGATCGAAGTGCCTGCGGCCCAGCGGGTTGCTGCCGCTCCCGGGCCCGCCGTGGATGACCACGGCGGGCTTGCCGTCCGGGTTGCCGCTGACCTCCCAGTAGACGGCCTGGCCGTCCCCGACGTCGAGCATTCCGTGTGCGTACGGCGTGATCGCCGGGTAGACCTCAGCCATGCCGACACTGTGTCATGCAGTCTCAGTGGAACGTGTGCTCCGGCGCGGGGAACTCGCCGCGCCGCACCTCGTCGGCAAACGCTTGCGCCGCCCCGGTGAGCACGCCGGCCAGATCGGCGTAGCGCTTCACGAAACGCGGCGCCTTCGCCCGGCGCAGCCCCGCCATGTCCTGCCAGACGAGCACCTGTGCGTCGCAGTCCGGTCCGGCGCCGATACCGACGGTCGGGATGTGCAACTCATGCGTCACTCGTTTGGCGGCTTCGGCGGGCACCATCTCGAGTACGACCGCGAACGCTCCGGCTTCCTGCAGTGCGACAGCGTCGGCGACCAGGTCCTCGGCGGCGGCGCCGCGGCCCTGCACCCGGTACCCGCCGAGGTTGTGCTCGCTCTGCGGGGTGAAACCGATGTGGCCCATCACCGGCACCCCGGCCGCGGTGAGCGCCTTGACGTGCGGCGCGAACGCCCGCCCGCCCTCGAGCTTCACCGCGTGGGCCCGGCCCTCCTTCATGAACCGCACGGCCGTCTCCAATGCCTGCTCCGGCGAGAGCTGGTAGGAGCCGAACGGAAGGTCGGCGACGACCAGCGCGCGCTTGGCCGAGCGGGTCACCGCCCTGACCAGCGGTAGTAGCTCGTCCACCGTCACGGGCAGCGAGGTGTCATAGCCGAACACGTTGTTCGCCGCGGAGTCCCCGACGAGCAGCACCGGAATCCCGGCCTCGTCGAAGAGTTCGGCGGTGTACATGTCGTACGCGGTGAGCATGGGCCACGGCTCGCCGCGCTCCTTCAGCTCACGCAGGTGATGGATGCGGACCTTCTTGCGCGGCGTACCCGCCTGCGCCGAAGGGCCGGAACCGTAGGGGGCGGCTACCTCGCCTGCCCTGTTGCTGGGCACGGACATCGTTGTCGACCGTCCTTCCCTCGAGGCCTGCGACGAGGTCCCCGGGTCGTGGATCGTTACCGCTAGAGCGTGACACCGCCGGACGGCCAGTCCCAAGACCGTTGGGACCAGCTTCACACGGGAGTCGAGCGAATTCTTGGCTTCCCGGGCGGGAGCCGGCGTGATATTTACATCGCCATGCCGTCGGTACTCCACCGCCAGCCCACCCTGGTGGGTGTCCACGTGGCGAGCGTGGCGTTGGTGGCCGTCGGCATCGCCGGGCACCTCGGCTGGGTGCTCGAGTTCTTCGTGGACACCGGGCTGTCGCCACTGCACGCGGCCACGAACGACCTCACGGCCCGCGGGCAGCCCCATCGTGACCTGTTCCGGACCTTCGAGATCGTCGCGGGAGTCGCGTTCCTACTGGCAGGCCCGCCGCTGCTGCGCTTGGCGCCCGTGCACTGGAAGGCGCGGACGACCGTGGTCGTCGTGTGCGTGTTCGGCGTGCTGCTGTTGGCCCGTGCTGTGTTCACGCTGGACTGTGCGGCCTCGGTCAGCGACATCTGCCGGCAGCGGACCGGGGTCTCCAAGGCGCACCACGTCAACTTCGCTGCCTCCGTTCTGCTCAGCCTGCTCTACGTCCTCGGCCCGCTGAGCCTGCTGCTGTGGTGGGAAGGCCCCTGGCGCGTCATCCCGCTCGCCGTGGTCGTGCTGGAGACACTCGCGTGGCTGGCGGTCGTCGTCCTGACCTCGCTGGGGCCGAGGCACTTCGTGGGCCTCGCCGGGCGGGTGCAGTTGCTGGGTGTGACCGTGCTGCTGGGCGTGGGCGCGGTCTACCTGCTCACCACCGGGCGCAGTGTCCGGATGCGGTGGAAGGAGCGCGGCGAATGAGGGAGGTACCGGCATGCCCGGGATGATCGGTCCGGTCGCCGACGAGCGCGAGGCCCTGCTCGGCTACCTCGCACAGCAACGTTACGTCCTCTGCCTCGCCGCCTACGGCCTCACCGATGAGCAGGCGAGGTCGACGCCCACGGTCAGCGCGCTCTGCCTGGGCGGGCTGATCAAACACGTCGCGGCCACCGAGCGCGGCTGGCTGGGTACGGTGCTGGGCCGTCCGCCCGAGGACGGGGGCGATCTCCGGCTCGCGCCGGGGGAGACGCTCGCGGACGTGATCGGCGAGTACGAGATCGTGGCCACCGAAACCGAGGAGATCATCGCCGGGATCGACGATCTCGGCAGGGCGGTGCCGGTGCCGAAGGGTGTGCCGTGGTTTCCCGACGACGTCGAGGCCTGGTCGGTGCGCTGGGTCCTGCTGCACCTGATCGAGGAGACCGCCCGGCATGCCGGGCATGCCGACATCATCCGTGAGTCCATCGACGGTGCGACCGCCTTCCCGCTCATGGCGGCGGCGGAGGGATGGCCCCAGACACCCTGGCTGACGCCCTGGAGTTACAGGTCGAACAGCGTCGGCTCCTCCAGCTGAACGCCCTCGATCGCGAGCATCCGTAGCTTCGTCGCCGTGCCGCCGCGCGCAGAGAACCCGCCGGTCTTTCCGCCTGCAGCGACGATCCGGTGGCACGGCACGATCGGGGCGAACGGGTTGCTGCCGAGCGCCTGCCCCACCGCGCGCGCCGAACCGGGGTCGCCGAGCTGGGCGGCGATCTCGCCGTAGGTCATGGTCGAGCCGGGCGGGATGGCGCGGGCGACCTCGTAGACCCGCGCGTGGAACGGCGGCACCCTGCGCAGGTCCAGCGGCACCGCGGCGAGCCCGCCGGGCGTTTCCCCGCGCAGCAGGGCGGTGACGCCATCGATCGCGTGCCTGGCGAACGCGGGCGGCGGCTGCTCGACGGCGTCCGGGAACGCTGTTCGCAGGCGCGTGCGAGTCCGTTCCTCGTCACCCTCGGGCAGTGTGCTGCCGATGACCGCGTGCTCGTCCCAGGCGATGCCGCAATGGCCGATCGCCGTCTCGAACACCGCGAAACCCAGTCCCACCACGAATGCCGACGCTACGCCAGCGGTACGACATTGGGGGCGGGCCCGCTATCGCGAGTGGGTCTCTCGCCAGGCGTTGGTGATCGGCAGCCTGCGGTCCCTGCCGAACGCCTTGAAGGTGATCTTCGTACCCGGCGGGTACTGCCTGCGCTTGTACTCGGCCTTGTCCACCATGCGCACGACGCGGTCGATCACCTCGGCGTCGAAGCCCGCGGCGAGTAGGTCGGCGTAGCCGCGGTCGCCCTCGACGTAGTCGTCGAGGATGTCGTCCAGCAGCGCGTAGTCCGGCAGCGAATCGGTGTCGAGCTGGCCTGGACGCAGCTCCGCCGACGGCGGCTTGCTGATCGAGTTCTCCGGGATCGGCGGCGTTTCACCGCGCTTGTCCGCCTCGGCGTTGCGCCAGCGGGCGAGATCCCAGACGTGGGTCTTGAACACGTCCTTGATCGGCGCGAAACCGCCGACGGCGTCGCCGTAGATCGTCGAGTAGCCCACTGCCAGCTCGGTCTTGTTCCCGGTGGCCAGCACGAGGTGACCCTCCAGGTTGGACAGTGCCATGAGGAGCATGCCGCGCACGCGGGCCTGGATGTTCTCCTCGGCGAGGCCGGTGCCGGCCAGTGACAGCTGGTCGACGTACACCCGCACCATGCCGGCGACCGGTTCCACGCGGAAGTGGCAGCCCAGCCTGCGGGCCAGTTCCGCGGCGTCCGACCGCGAGTGCTCCGACGAGTACTCCGACGGCATGGCGACACCGTGCACGGCGTCAGGCCCGAGCGCGTCCACCGCGAGCGCGGCCGTCACCGCCGAGTCGATCCCGCCCGAGAAGCCGAAGATCACCGAGTGGAAGCCGTTCTTGCGCACGTAGTCACGCAGGCCGAGCACCAGCGCCGACCACACTTCGGCCTCATCGGACAGCGGCTCGCTGATCGTGGGCGCGGCCAGCGGTTCGTAGGCGGCCAGCGGTTCCGTGCCGAGAACCCGGCGGGTCACCCGCAGGTCCGCGAACTCGCCTTCCGCCGAGTGGCCGCCGGAAGGCAGGTCGAGGTCCAGCACGAGCAGGTGCTCGACGAACTGCGGGGCACGGGCGAGCAGGTCACCGTTCGCGCCGACGACGATCGAGTCGCCGTCGAAGACGAGGTCGTCCTGGCCGCCCACCAGGTTGGTGTAGACGATGGGCGCACCGGCCTCCTTCGCGCGGCGCGCGACCAACGGCAGCCGGACGTCGTCCTTGGACCGTTCGTAGGGCGAGGCGTTCGGCGAGACGATCAGGTCGACGCCGGCCTCACCGAGCGCGGTGACCGGGCCGCCGTCCTGCCACAGGTCCTCGCAGATCACCATGCCGATGTCGAGACCGTGCAGCCGGACGACGTCGAGTGTGTTCCCCGGCTTGAAGTTGCGCCGCTCGTCGAACACCCCGTAGTTGGGCAGGTGGTGCTTGAACTGCGTGGCCACGACCTGGCCGCCGTGCAGTGCCGCGGCCGCGTTGCGCGGGCCGACCTCGTCCGCGTCGAGATAGCCGACGTAGGTCAGCATGTCGCCGCAGCCCGCCTCGGCCAGCAGCCCCGCGAGCGTGTCGACCTGCGCCCTTGACGCCTGCGCGAACGCCTTGCGCAGCGCGAGGTCCTCGACCGGGTAGCCGGTGAGCGACATCTCCGGGAAGACCGTGACGTGCGCACCGGCCTCCGCGGCTTTACGTGCCCAGTCGAGCATCAGGTCAGTGTTGCTCGCCAGGTCCCCGACCGTGGGGTTGACCTGGGCCAGTGCGATGCGCAGTTGCGGCATGACGCCATTCTCGCGCACTGTCAGCTGCGCTTCTTGCGGAGCAGGCCACGTACCTTCTTCAGCGCCTGCTCGGCGTCGGAGTCGAAGGGGTTGTCCTGCACCAGGTAGGTCCAGGTGGACGTCGGCCTGCGGACGCCTGCCTTCGCCAGGTCGACACCGTCTTCGGCGATCTCGGCCTCCACCAGCGCCTTCGCCGCGCGCTTCTCGGCCTCCGCGCGGATCTTGTGGAACTCCGGGATCGCTGCGCGGTGGAACTCGTCCAGCGGCGTCTCCCGCGCCATGGCCCGGAGGTGAATGGTCTCCCGCACGTCGGTCAGGAACGCCAGGTGGTCGGCCCACAGCTGGTCGAGGTGGAACAGCAGGATCTCCCGGCACACCCGCACCTGGGTTTCCTCGTCCAGCGACTCCGCCAGCTCCGCGTGCCGGTCCTGCTCGGCCTTGGCCAGTAGCTCGCTCGCGGCCTCGGTGCACAGCACCTCGTCGCGCCAGGTCAGCAGCTCGGCTCGCTGGTGCTCGATGAGCCGGGTGTAGCGCCAGGTGTTGCGGTGGATCTCCAGGTCGACGCCCTCGGCGACGCGCTGCGCGTGGTTGATCTGGCGATGCGCCGTCTGGTCGGTGACCTCACCGGTCTCGTCGTCGGCTTCGATGCCGTCCGGAACGTCCGGGGCGTTGGCGAGGACGAGCTCGTCGTTGAGGCTGGCGAAGAACACCGAGCTGCCAGGATCGCCCTGCCGCCCGGCGCGTCCGCGCAGCTGATCGTCGAGCCTGCTGCTCGGGTACCGCGCGGTTCCGATCACGTGCAGGCCGCCCAGCTCGGCCACCCGCTCCCGGTCGGCACCGTCCGCGCCGCCGAGCCTGATGTCGGTGCCCCGGCCTGCCATTTGGGTGGACACCGTGATGGTGTCGTACTTGCCTGCCTCGGCGATGATCGCCGCCTCTTCGGCGTCGTTGCGCGCGTTCAGCACGACGCACGGCAGGCCGGCCTTGGCGAGCTTCTCCGCGAGCTCCTCCGACTCGGCCACGTCCTGGGTGCCGACGAGGATCGGCCGCCCCGTGTCGTGGACGGTGCGGATCTCCGCGACGATGGCCCGCAGCTTGTGTCCCGGCGAGGCGAAGATGCGGTCCGGCGCGTCCTCGCGGACGTTCGGCGTGTTCGGCGGGATCACCGCCACCTCGAGCTGGTAGAACTCGCGCAGCTGCTCTGCGATCGCCACCGCGGTACCGGTCATCCCCGCGACCTGCGGGTAGCGGGCGATCAGCGCCTGCACGGTGATCGAGTCGAGGATCTCGCCGTGGTCGGACGGGGCCACCTGCTCCTTCGCCTCGACGGCGGCCTGCAACCCGTCAGGCCAGCGCTGAAGTTGCGCGACCCGGCCGCGCGAGGCGTTGATGAGCTGCACCTTCCCGTCGCGCACGAGGTAGTCGACGTCCCTGGTCAGCAGGGCGTGCGCATGCAGCGCGACGTTGACCGCGGCGAGCCGGTCCGAGCCGGCCTCCTCGTAGAGGTCCACCCCGCCGAGTGCCTTCTCCACCACCGAGGCGCCTGCCGAGGTGAGCCACACGTTGCGCCCGTCCGGGTCGGTCTCGTAGTGCAGTCCCGCCCGTAGGCGCCGGACGATGTTGGCGACCTCCTCGTCCGCGACGCCCGCGTCCACCGAGCCCGCCATCACCAGCGGCACCCGCGCCTCGTCGACCAGCACGGAGTCGGCCTCGTCGACGACCGCCACCTCCGGCTTCGTCTGCACGAGCTCGGCCTCCGCCGTGACCAGCCGGTCCCGCAGGACGTCGAAGCCGATCTCACTGACCGCGCCGTAACACACCTCGGCGGCGTAGGACTTCCGGCGTTCCTCGGTGCTCAGCGACGGCTCGACCCAGCCGACCGACACCCCCAGCAGCTCGTAGACCGGGCGCATCCATTCGGCGTCGCGGCGGGCGAGGTAGTCGTTCACCGAGATGACGTGGACCCGCTTGCCCTGCAGGGCGTACCCGGCCGCGGCGAGCGCACCGGCGAGCGTCTTGCCCTCACCGGTCTGCATCTGGACGATGTGGCCGGTCAGCAGGCCCATGGTGCCGAGCAGCTGCACGTCGAACGCCCGCTCGCCGAGGCCGCGCCGCGCCGCCTCCCTGCCGAGCGCGCACAGCTCGACCAGCTGCGTGTCACCGAAGGAGTCCGCCTCCCGCAACGCCGCCGCGGCTTCGGTGAGCTCAGCGTCGCTGAGCTTCTCGCAGTCCGGCTCCCGCTCTTCGACAGCGGGCAGCAGCGCTTCGTAGCGCGTCAGCTCCACGCTGGCCGGGCGCTGGATGATCCTGCGCAGCCGCTTGCCCACCCGGCTCATCAACGCCACCCGTGATCTCCTATCTCCATCCCCGCGACGCCCAACGCAGTGCTGGTGCCTGGGAGTTCCTGTGCCGGTGGCACGATCGACGTTGTGCCCGCACTGGAACGCTACCTGTCCCTGGCCGCCTGTCTACTTCTCGTGACGGGGTTGGCCGCCTGCACCTCCGAACCCGCCTCCGAGCCGACCGGCCCCGCCGGGCCAGTCCCCGCCGGGCTCGAGCGCTACTACGGACAGTCGCTCGATTGGGGCCCGTGCCAGCCCTACGCGAAATCGGAGCGGGCCAGATCCACGTTTCAGGGTGAGGGACTGGAGTGCGCTCGGCTGACCGTGCCGCTCGACTACACCAAGCCACAGGGCACCACGATCACCATCGGCGTTCTCCGCCAGCGGGCCACCGATGCCGGCGACCGGATCGGCTCCCTCGTCCTCAACCCGGGCGGTCCCGGCGCTTCGGGCATGGAGGCGGCTGCCGTCTTCGCGCCCGGCGTGGCGAACCGGCCACTGGGTGAGCGCTTCGATCTCGTCGGGTTCGATCCGCGTGGGATCGGCGCGAGCGAACCCACCGTGCAGTGCCTGACCGGTCCTGAGCGCGACACGGAACGCGCCGAGGACATCGAGGTCGACGGCACCCCGTCCGGGGTGCGGGCGCAGGAGGCGGAGCAGCGCGACTTCGCGCAGAAGTGCGCGCAGCGCACCGAGTACGGCAACAACATGCTGGCCCATGTCGGCACCCGCGACGTCGTGAAGGACATCGACGTGCTGCGCTCGGTGCTCGGTGACCAGAAGCTGACCTACCTCGGCTACTCCTACGGCACGCGCATCGGCTACACCTACGCCGAGACCTTCCCCGGCAACGTCCGCGCGCTCCTGCTCGACGGCGCCCTCGACCCCGAGCAGGACCTGGTGGACTCCACCGTGGCGCAGGGGGCGGGCTTCGGTAAGGCGTTCGGTGAGTTCGCCTCGTGGTGCGCGCAGCAGCAGGACTGTGCCCTCGGTACGAACCCGGCCGATGCCACCAGGGCCTACCAGGACCTCACCCGGCCCCTGATCGACGATCCCGTCCAGGTCGGCGACGGGCGCAGGCTTTCCTACCAGGACGCCACGACCGGCACGATCCAGGCCCTCTACACCTCGCAGCTGTGGTCACAGCTGAACTCGGGGCTGAACGAGCTGAAGCAACAGCGCGGCACGGCGTTGATGGCGCTGGCGGACATGTACAACGAGCGCGGCACGGACGGCCGGTATGCGACAACGCAGGATGCGTTTGTCGCGGTCCGCTGCGTTGACGATCCGAGGGTGACCGACAGGAACGAGATCATCGAGGCGCAGCGCCGCTATGCGCAGGTCGCCCCGTTCCTCGACCCAGGAACGCCGCCGTCCTCGGCGCGCGATGCGTGCAACTTCTGGCCGGTGCCGAACACCTCCGAACCGGGTCAGCCGGACGTCCAGGGCGTGCCGCCGACACTGGTGATCTCGACGACGAACGACCCGGCGACCCCGTACCAGGCGGGGGTGAACCTCGCCAAGGCCCTGCACGGCAGGCTGCTGACGTTCGAGGGGACCCAGCACACCGTGTTCCTGCAGGGCAACGAGTGTGTGGACACCGCAGGCACGGACTACCTGGTCGACGGCACCCTCCCCGCCGACGGCACCCGCTGCTAGCTGGTGGGGCTCGCGGCGGTGGACACCGGCTCGTTGTGCTTGGACAGGGCCAGTTCGAGCATCACCGAGCCCGCGCTCTCCTGTCGCGGCGGCACCTGGACCCAGACCCGCATGAGGTTGCGGTCGGCCGCCTCGCTGACCCAGAACTTCACGTCGACGTCGGCCTGGATGCCCGGAATGAACGCGGAGACGACCTCGCGGGACAGCTTGCCGGTGACCCGGTAGGTGGGGAGGTCGTCGAGGTCCTCCTTGGTCTCGGTCTTCAGGTTCGTCGCGTGGCTGAGCAGCTGGTAGAGCCCGTGCTCGGGGCTGAGCAGCCGGGCGGGGCTGAGCTGTTCCGGCACGGGCCGCTCGGTGCGGTCGCCGTCCTGGTCGGTCAACCGCAGGCGGTCGCCGGAGAGCACGAACTGGTACAGCGTCCTGTCGGTGAGCTGCTGCACGTCGGCGTCACCGCGGGCGTAGCCGTGCTCACCACCGGAGCGCATCGCGACACCATCGACTGCCCGTAGCGTCAGGCCCGGGATCGCACCGCTGACCCGGAAGTCGAACGCCACGGTGTTCAGCTCACGCAGGCTCTCCGCCGATGCCTCGACCAGCGACGTGCCGTCGGGCAGTTCCTCCCCGGCGCCCCCTGCCGAGGTACACCCGGCCAGCAGGGTCCACACGAGTACGACGACGAGCATGATCCGCCGGGACACCATGGCAGCTACGTTAGCGGGACGTTTCGGTCGTCTCCCGCACGCCTCCTGCTCGCTGGGAGAACGTGCGCCGGTAGGCGAGCGGCGACACCCCGATCGCCGCGTTGAGGTGCTGGCGCAGCGACGCCGCGCTGCCCAGCCCTGCCGCTGCCGCAACCTGGTCCACCGCCAGGTCCGTGGTCTCCAGCAGCTGCCGCGCGTGCAGGATCCGTTGCCGGGTGAGCCAGGTGTGCGGTGGCAGGCCGGTCTCCTCGCGGAAGCGCCGGCTGAACGTCCGCACGCTCATCCGCGCGTGCCGGGCGAGGACGGCGAGGTCGAGCCGCTCGCTGAGCCGTTCGAGCGCCCATGCCCGAGTCGGCGCGGTGCTGCCGGCCCTCGGCTCGGCGAGCGGCCGGTCGATGTACTGCGACTGCCCGCCGTCACGCCAGGGCGGTACGACGCAGTACCGCGCTGCGACATTGGCGACCTCGCTGCCGTGGTCGGTGCGGATGACGTGCAGGCACAGGTCGACCCCGGCGGCGAGTCCGGCCGAGGTCAGCACGTCACCGTCGTCGACGAACAACACGTTCTCGTTCAGGCGGACTTTCGGGTACAGCGCGCGGAACTCCTCGGCCCTCCGCCAGTGCGTGGTCGCCGGCCTGCCGTCGAGCAGTCCCGCGGCGCCGAGCACGAAGGCGCCGGTACAGATCGACATGATCCGTGCGTGGTCCGGGATGCGGGCCAGCGCACGCGCAATGTCGTCAGGCAAGGTGCCCTTCTGTCGCGGACCGATGACATGAGTGCCCGGGATGATCACCGTATCCGCGTCGTCCAGTGCCTCGGGGCCGTGGTCGAGCACGGCGGTGTAGCCGGAGCTGACCCGCACCGGCCTGTCGTCGACGCCACAGATCCGGACGTCGTAGAGCTGCTGACCGTCCCGCTCGGCCGACCTGAAGATCAGCGGCGGAATGTGCAGGTCGTACCCGACGACTTCCTCGATGGCCAGAACCACAACGCGGTGCATGGCCAAATCCTGGCACATATTGGCATTCTTGCCACTCGTGTGTGGTGCCGGTGTTGACCAAGCTGTCCGGGTGACCGAAGTTCGAACCGTCGTGCGTCGCTCTCGCCGGCTGCATTGGGCCTGGCCTGTCGCGTTCGCGGCGTTCGTCGCGCTGGTCGGTGCCGCCGGGTTCCGGTCGGCGCCGAGCGTGCTCATCGATCCGCTTCACGAGGAGTTCGGCTGGTCCCGCGGGACCATCTCCGCCGCGGTCTCGATCAACCTCCTGCTGTACGGCTTCATCTCGCCGTTCGCGGCCGCGCTGATGGAGCGGCTGGGCATGCGCCGCGTTGTCGCGGGAGCGCTCGTTCTGGTGTCGGCCGGCAGTGGGCTGACCGTGTTCATGACGGCGAGCTGGCAGCTTCTGCTGTGCTGGGGTGTCCTCGTCGGAACCGGCACCGGCGCCATGGCGCTGACCTTCGTCGCCACGGTCACCAGTCGGTGGTTCGTCCGGCACCGTGGGCTGGTCAGCGGGATCCTCACCGCGGCGGGCGCGGCTGGTCAGCTGATCTTCCTGCCGCTGATCGCCATGCTGGCCACCGATTACGGCTGGCGCCCCGCATCGCTGACCGTGGCGGGTGCGGCGCTGGTTGTCGTGCCGATCGTGCTGCTCCTGGTGCGCGATCGGCCGTCGGACGTGGGCACGACGGCCTACGGCGCGGACCCCGGTGCCCCGGTGGAGACGGTCGCCGCGCCCGCGACGGGTACTGCCGCCCGCGCGTTGACGGTGTTACGGGACGCCGCGAGGACGCCGGTGTTCTGGTTGCTCGCCGGCGGTTTCGCCATCTGCGGTGCCTCGACCAACGGCCTCATCGGTACCCACTTCGTGCCGGCCGCGCACGACCACGGGATGTCGCACACCACGGCCGCGGGGCTGCTGGCGCTGGTCGGCCTTTTCGACATCGCAGGCACCATCGCATCGGGCTGGCTCACCGACCGGGTCGACCCGCGCTGGCTACTCGGTGCGTACTACACGCTGCGCGGTGCGTCGCTGCTGATCCTGCCTCACCTGTTCGCACCGACGACCGAGCCGCCGATGTGGGCCTTCATCATCTTCTACGGGCTGGACTGGGTGGCGACGGTTCCGCCGACGGTCGCGCTGTGCCGGCAGCGATTCGGTCTCTCAGGCCCGATCGTCTTCGGCTGGGTGTTCGCATCGCACCAGGTGGGCGCTGCCATCGCCGCGTTCGGAGCCGGGCTGACTCGCGACCAGCTCGGCAGTTACGACCTCGCCTGGTACGTCGCGGGTGGCCTGTGTGCGCTCGCGGCACTCATGTCGATGAGGATTCGCCCGATCGAGCAAGGAACCCCGAAACATTGAGTTAACACGGCGCGCATAGGGTCGCGAGCATGGATCGCCAGCAGGAGTTCGTGCTGCGCACGCTGGAAGAGCGCGACATCCGTTTCGTGCGGCTGTGGTTCACCGACGTGCTTGGTTTCTTGAAGTCGGTGGCCGTCGCTCCGGCGGAGCTCGAAGGGGCCTTCAACGAGGGCATCGGCTTCGACGGTTCCGCCATCGAGGGGTTCGCACGGGTCTACGAGTCGGACATGGTCGCCAAGCCCGATCCGTCGACCTTCCAGGTGCTGCCGTGGGAGACGCCGGAAGGCGGGCACTACTCGGCGCGGATGTTCTGCGACATCGCGATGCCCGACGGTTCGCCGTCGTGGGCCGACCCGCGGCATGTGCTGCGCAGGCAGCTGTCCAAGGCGGGAGAGGCCGGGTTCACCTGCTACGTGCATCCGGAGATCGAGTTCTTCCTGCTCGCGAACCTGCCCGAGGACGGCCGCCCGCCGGAACCCGCTGACAACGGCGGCTACTTCGACCAGGCGAGCCACGCCACCGCGACCCATTTCCGCAGGCACGCCATCGAGGCGCTCGAGGCGATGGGCATCTCGGTGGAGTTCAGCCACCACGAGGGCGCGCCAGGGCAGCAGGAGATCGACCTCCGCTACGCCGACGCGCTGACGATGGCCGACAACGTGATGACCTTCCGGTACGTGGTCAAGGAGGTCGCGCTCACCCAGGGTGTGCGGGCGAGCTTCATGCCGAAGCCGTTCAGCAACCAGCCGGGTTCGGGCATGCACACGCATGTGTCGCTGTTCGAGGGAGATCGCAACGCCTTCTACAGCCCCGAGGACCCGTACGAGCTGTCCGAGACGGGCAAGGCGTTCGTCGCGGGGCTCCTGCACCACGCACGGGAGATCTCGGCGGTCACGAACCAGTGGGTGAACTCCTACAAGCGCCTGATCCGGGGTGGTGAGGCCCCGACGACCGTGTCCTGGGGCCGGGCCAACCGCTCGGCGCTGGTCAGGGTGCCGATGTACTCGCCGGGCAAGGCGTCCTCGCGCCGCGTGGAGATCCGCACGCTCGACTCCGCGTGCAACCCGTACCTGGCGTACTCGGTGATCCTGGCCGCGGGGCTGAAGGGCATCGAGAAGGGCTACGAGCTGCCGCCGGCCGCCGAGGACAACATCTGGACGCTCTCGGATTCGGAGCGCAAGGCCGCTGGGTACGCCGAGCTGCCGCAGAACCTGGGCGAGGCGCTGATGGAGATGGAGCAGTCCGAACTGCTGCCGGAAGCACTCGGCGAGCACGTCTACGACTTCTTCCTCCGGAACAAGCGCGTCGAGTGGGACAACTATCGCAGCGAGGTCACCCCCTACGAGCTGCGCACGCTGTTGCCGATGCTGTGAAAGAGGGTCCTGACCTGCTGTTTCGCGGTTAAGGCACCCCCCTGTTTCACCCCTGTTGGAGACGTGTAATCTTTTGTTCGTCGCCAGGAGCGGCCGGGACGAGCGGGTTGACACCGCGAAACGAACCGGGTAACGTTGCTGGTCGGCCCTGAAGCGGGTCAACCTTCCGAGCACAAGTCCGAGAGACAAATGCAATGGGGTTGTCCAGCGCTTCGGGTCAGCAGGCTGGAAAGACATTTCAGCGTGTTGTTTGAGAACTCAACAGTGTGCTAGTGAACTAAGCCAGTAGAGCTTTGTTTTTATGCCCCTTTGTGGGTTTCTTTGAGATTGACTGTT
>NZ_JBEYXW010000035.1:0-63292 GCF_040645195.1 Saccharomonospora sp. NPDC046836 | reverse complement strand
CCGAAGGGCCTGCCTTCATCTTCGACACAGCATTGCTTTCAAGCGACTCTGGCTTCTACATCAGAACCTCTCAATCGCATTCGAGACACACGGTGGTAGGAGCACAGGCAGCACAGATTGCCGACTGCCGTGTGTCCGTTGGCCGCCCAGGGCTGGTTGTGGTCGATCTCGCAATTGCGCGCGGGGCGGTGGCAGCCCGGTGCCCGGCATTCCCGGTCCCGCGCGCGCACCACCTCGGCCAGCGCAGTCGGGGGACGGTACCGGGTGCGGCCCACGTCCAGCACCGTCCCGGAGTCGGGATCTGTGGTGATCTTGCGCCACACACTGCGCGGGTCAGCCATGATCTCCCGGGCGATCTCCGCGGGAACCGGGCCGTGCCCGGCCAGTTCGCACCCGGTGTCGCTGATGCCGAGTGCGGCGTCGATGGGCACATGGACGAACACCTGTCCGGCCACGCCGGCACCCGTGGCCTTACCCAGCAACAGGTCGGCCACGACATCGGCACGCAACTGGTCCATCGTGCGGGTCTCGCCGCGGCAACGCAGCGAACGAGCCAGCGTGTCCACCCGTGCATAGGCGGCGGAGGCGGTCTCCGCGGGCAGGTACATCCACAGGGCGGCCATCGTGTCGTCGTGATGGGTCAGCTCCACCCGCCGGTCCTGCCGCCGAACCCTGGCCCGCGCGGTGGCACCCTCCGGATCCACGGCATGCACTGCCCTGCGTGCGATTCGTCGTACCGCAGCGGGGTCCTTGTCGGTCAGCCGGGTGGCGATCCGCGCATCCACCTGCTGCGCTTGTTCATCGGACAATGGCGTGGTTGCGTCGAAGACCTTGGCTGCCTTGGCCAGATCGAGCTCTCCGGCATCCATCGCAGCCAGCACCTGAGGTAACCGCGTCTGCAGCGCACCCGCCAGTGCCACGTGGGTCTGCGCGGCATGCCGGGACACCCCCAGCTCTGGGGCCAGCTCATCGGCGACCGACCGCATTCCACCGCGCAGCCGCGACAACCGCGCGATCGCTCGGGCCTGCACCGCCTGCGCTCGCGCGATCAATCGCCGCGCTGTCCACACCAGATCCACGACCTCGCGCGCCGACATTGCTGCGACCTCGTCATTACTCAGCACGAAAAATGCCGTCGGATCACATTCGACGGCCTCCCGATCGAGTTGAAACTCCTGAACCCCAGTCACCAGGCCAGGATATCAGAGAAACGGAGTCGTTACTACGTTTCAGTGGAACTTGTTGTGTGCCAACGGGTTTGTCGCTTAATAGGAATCACAGCAGATCCGGCGCGAGGGCGCACCATGCGCTCGCCAGCACGAACACCATCAGGGGGATCTGCATCGTGCGCCGGCGCCCCCGCCGTTCGGCGAGGGTGCTGGAGATCAGCATAAACCCGGCGAAGGGATCTGACTCGCTGGCGTGGCGATGTGGGCTACCCGTGAGCAGTCACGTTGCCAGTCAACTGGAAACCGCGCGCAACCAGGCGCATGCGCGCCACGCTGGTGTGGCGGTACCAGTCCGGGATGCCGTCAAAACGGAGTCATTACTACGTTTGCGTGGAACTCCGTGCGCGCCAACGGGTTTGTCGCACAGCCTCTGACGCGCTGGCGTGGCGATGTGGCTACCCGTGAGCGGCCACGTTGCCAGCCAACCGGAAACCGTGCACACGCCGACCTCCGCCACCCGTGGTGGTACCAGTCCGGGATGCCGCCAAAGCGGAGTCGATACTGCCGTTGCGTGGAACTCCGTGCACGCCAACGGGTTCGTTGCTCAACCTCTGACATGCTGGCGCGGCGATGTGGGCTACCGTGAGCAGCTACGTTGCCAGCCAACCGGAAACCGTGCGCTACCAAGCACATGCGCGCCACGCCGACCTCCACCACTTGTGGTGGTAATCGATTTTCTGCCACGCTCACCGCATGCGACGGCGCGTGTATCTCGGAGTCGATATCGGCAGCTCGAGCAGCAAGGGAGTACTGGTTCAGCCCGATGGCAGGATCCTGCGCTCCGCGGAGCGCCAGCACGTTGTGAGCAGGCCGCTGCCTGGTCACGTGGAGATGGACGGTGAGCTGTGGTGGCGGGAGTTCGTCGAACTGGCCACCGAACTGACCGCCCCCGGCGATGCCGATGTCGCCGCCGTCGGCGTCAGCGGCATGGGGCCGTGCGTGCTGCTGACCGATGCCGACGGCACGCCGCTACGCCCCGCGATCCTCTACGGCGTCGATTCCCGCGCGAGCGCCCAGATCGACGCGATCAACGCCGAACTCGGCGCGAACGCGATCTTCGAACGCACCGGCTCGATGCTGTCCAGTCAGGCGGTGGGGCCGAAACTCGCCTGGGTACGCGAGAACGAACCCGACGTGTACGCGCGGGCACGATGGCTGTTCATGCCGAGCTCGTGGCTCGCCTACCGGCTGACCGGGGAGTACGTCCTCGACTATCACTCGGCGAGCCAGTGCACGCCGCTGTTCGACACGGCCGCGGCGCGTTGGCTGCGGCCGTGGGCCGATCGGATCGCGCCGGGACTCGAACTGCCGCCGCTGCGCTGGCCCGGTGAGCAGGCCGGTGTGACCAGCCGCGCCATCGCGGGAATTTCCGCGGGCGTACCCGTCATCGCCGGCACCATCGACGCCTGGTCCGAGGCGGTCAGCGTGGACGCGCAGAACCCCGGCGATCTGATGTTGATGTATGGCACCACGATGTTCCTCATCAACACTCTGCGGCAGCAGGTCACGACACCGTCGATGTGGGCGACGCTCGGGGTCTTCGAGGGGACGCGCAACCTAGCAGGTGGCATGGCGACCTCGGGGGCGATCACCTCCTGGGTCCGCGACCTGACCGGCGGCGCGGACTACGCGACTCTGCTCGCCGAGGCCGAAGCCATCGAGCCGGGCGCACGGGGACTACTGGTGCTGCCCTACTTCGCCGGTGAGCGGACGCCGATCTTCGACCCGCACGCACGCGGGGTCATCGCGGGGCTGACGCTGAGCCATACCCGCGCGGACCTCTACCGAGCGGTGCTCGAAGCTACGGCGTTCGGGGTACGGCACAACATCGAAGCCCTTCGTTCGGCGGGTGCTGGCATCGACCGTGTCGTCGCCGTCGGTGGCGGAACCCAAGGGACACTGTGGACACAGATCGTGTCCGATGTCGCTGGTGCCGCGCAGATCATTCCGACCGTCACCATCGGAGCGAGCTACGGCGCCGCATTTCTTGCCGCCCAACTCGTCGACGACGTGAGCATGACCGCGTGGAATCCGCCAGCGGGAATCCGTGAGCCCCGGCCGTCCGTCGCGGCGTTCTACGACGAGCTCTACGATCTTTACCTGCAGCTTTATCCCGCCAGTCGTGACGTGGTCCACGCACTGGGCCGGTTTCGAGTCCACATCGGACAGCCCTGACCTGCCACACGCGGCACTGCGGCAACGACCAGTAATCGACTTCCTACGGCGTGCGAGGTTTGGCGTGTCCGGCGATCGGGTACGGCCGCGACGAAGCGGGTTTGCGGGAGGTTGACATGAGCGTCCGGCAGTGGATCGGAGCGTGGCCGGTTGTCCGGCAGGTGACCGGCGGTGACCACAGCGGCCGCGGTGCCGCCGCGAAGAGCCGCGCCAGCGAGCGCCTCACGCCCCGCACGGCGCAAGCCGACAAAGTGGTCAAGTCGGTATGCCCGTACTGTGCAGTCGGCTGCGGCCAGAACGTGTACGTCCACAACGACGAGGTCACGCAGATCGAGGGTGACCCGGACTCGCCCATCAGCAGGGGACGGCTGTGCCCAAAGGGCTCGGCCAGTTTACAGCTGACCACGGGGCCCGCACGCCGCTATCACGTGCTGTACCGCAGGCCGCACGGCACCGACTGGGAACCCCTGGAGCTGGACACGGCGATGGACATGATCGCCGACCGGGTCGTCGCGAGCCGGGAGAACGGCTGGCAGTGGCACGACGGCGGCGGCGCGCGAACCCGCCGCACGATGGGAATCGCGAGCCTGGGCGGCGCGACGCTGGACAACGAGGAGAACTACCTCATCAAGAAGCTGTTCACCGCACTGGGCGCCATTCAGATCGAGAACCAGGCGCGTGTTTGACACTCGTCCACGGTTCCCGGTCTGGGAACCTCCTTCGGTCGCGGTGGTGCCACGACGTTCCAGCAGGACCTCGCCAATTCCGACTGCATCGTCATCCAGGGGTCCAATATGGCCGAATGTCACCCAGTGGGTTTCCAGTGGGTGATGGAGGCCAAGGCCCGTGGCGCGACGGTGATCCACGTCGACCCGCGCTTCACGCGCACCAGCGCGCTCGCCGACCTGCACGTGCCGCTACGGGCCGGGACCGACATCGTCTTCCTCGGCGGCATCATCAACTACGTCCTCGAGAACGAGGCGTACTTCGACGAGTACGTGCGCACCTTCACCAATGCCGCGGCGATCGTCAGCGAGCAGTTCGCCGACGCGGAGGATCTCGACGGGGTCTTCTCCGGACTCGACAGGGAACACCACATCTATGACGTGCGGACCTGGCAGTACGAGGGAAGCGAGGTACAGGCGGCCGCCGACCAGCGCGACCAGCAGTGGGACGAACGTGCACAACGGGCCGCGGTGCAACGGGCGGCGCGGGTCGAGTCACACGGGTCCGGCGGCGCCGGTGTCCGCGAACCGCGCAAGGACGAGACGCTGCAGCATCCACGGTGCGTGTTCCAGATCCTCAAGCGGCACTACGCCCGCTACACACCCGGCATGGTTGAGCGGATCTGCGGCGTGCCAAGGAAGACGTTCCTGCGCGTGTGCGAACTCCTGGTACGGAACTCGGGCCGGGAACGCACCACCGCGTTCGCCTATGCGGTGGGCTGGACGCAGCACACCGTCGGCGTGCAGTACATCCGGACGGCGGCGATCCTGCAAAGCCTGCTGGGCAACATCGGCCGCCCCGGCGGCGGCATCCTGGCACTGCGCGGGCACGCGTCGATCCAGGGCTCCACCGACATCCCGACGCTGTTCAGCCTGCTGCCGGGCTACCTCCCGATGCCGCACGCGTACACCAACCTCGACCTGGAGACCTTCCTGGCGGCCGAGTCCGTGCACAAGGGTCACTGGGGCGACATGCGCAGCTACCTGGTGAGCCTGCTCAAGGCGTGGTGGGGCCCGGCCGCCCGGCCAGACAACGGGTTCTGCTTCGACTACCTTCCCAGGCTCACCGGCAGCCACAGCACCTACGAGACGGTGCAGGAACAACTGGCCGGCACCTGTGAGGGCTACTTCCTGTTCGGGGAGAACCCTGCGGTCGGCTCGGCCAACGCCAGGGCGCAGCGGATGGGCATGGCCAACCTGAAATGGCTTGTGGTGCGCGACTTCTCGCTGATCGAGAGTGCGACCTGGTGGAAGGACGGCCCGGAGATCGAGACGGGGGAGCTGCGCACCGCCGACAACGGCACCGAGGTGTTCTTCCTGCCCGCCGCGGCGCACACCGAGAAGGACGGCAGCTTCACCAACACGCAACGGCTGCTGCAGTGGCACCACCAGGCAGTGGAGCCGAGGGGCGACGCGCGCAGCGACCTGTGGTTCACCTACCACCTCGGCCGCCGCATCCGCGCCAAGCTCGCTGGGGCCGCCGGCGAGCGCGACCGGCCGATGCTGGACCTCACCTGGGACTACCCCACCCATGGCCCGCACGCCGAACCGGATGCCGAGGCCGTTCTCGCCGAGATCAACGGGTGGAACGCCGATGGCGAGCCGCTGAGCGGCTACGGGCAGCTGAAGCCCGACGGCTCCACGGCCTGCGGTTGCTGGATCTACTGCGGCGTCCGCGCAGGCGGTGTCAACCAGGCGGCGCGGCGCACACCCGGGCGCGAGCAGAACTGGGTGGCGAGTCAGTGGGCGTGGGCGTGGCCGCTGAACCGGCGCATCCTGTACAACCGCGCTTCGGCCGACGCAGGCGGCAGGCCGTGGAGCGAGCGCAAGGCCTACGTCTGGTGGGATGGCGACGCGGGCAAGTGGACCGGATACGACGTCCCCGACTTCAAAGCCACGACGCCACCGGACTTCGTGCCGGAGGAGGGCAGCACAGGCCCGGATGCACTCGGCGGCACCGACGCGTTCGTGATGCAGGCCGACGGAAAGGCCTGGCTGTATGCCCCGGCAGGGGTCACCGACGGGCCGTTGCCGACGCATTACGAGCCGCAGGAGTCGCCGTTCGAGAACCTCCTGTACGGCCAGCAGCGCAACCCGGTGCGGCAGGTGCTGTACAACGCCTACAGCCCGTACCAGCCCAGTGGGAGCGCGGGAGGCGCGGACGTGTTTCCGTACGTGGCCACCACCTACCGGCTGACCGAACATCACACGGCAGGCGGCATGTCGCGCTGGCAGCCCTATTTGGCCGAGCTGCAACCGGAGATGTTCTGTGAGGTCAGCCCCGAGCTGGCGGCCGAGCGCGGGCTGGAGCACCTCGGCTGGGCGACCGTGGTGACGGCACGGGCCGCCATCGAGGCCCGCGTGCTGGTGACCGAGCGGATCCCGCCGCTGACCGTGCAGGGCCGCACGCTGCATCAGGTCGGGCTGCCCTACCACTGGGGCCCGAACGGGATCAGTACCGGCGATGCGGCGAACGAGCTGGCTTCCCTGGCGCTCGACCCGAACGTGCACATTCAGGAGGACAAGGCGCTCGCCTGCGACATCCGGCCAGGGCGCCGTCCGCGCGGGCCCGCCCGCCTCGAGCTGGTGCGGGCGTACCGGCGGCGTGCGGGCATCACCGACGAAACCGGTACCGAGGTGTGAGATGAGCATCGTGACCGACCCGGCAGGCGAAACCGGCTACGCCGACCATCCACCGCGGATGGGGTTCTTCACCGACACGACCGTGTGCATTGGCTGCAAGGCCTGCGAGGTCGCGTGCAAGGAATGGAACGCCATCCCCGAGGACGGGCTCGCGCTGACCGGAATGTCCTATGACAACACCGTCGGTCTCGGCGCCAGCACCTGGCGGCATGTGGCGTTCATCGAGCAGCGCAGGACGATCGGTGTACACGACGATGCCGACGTCCTCGCCATGGCCGAGCAGGCGACACCGGGGGACGGCGACGGTTTCCGCTGGCTCATGGCCTCCGACGTGTGCAAGCACTGCACGCACGCGGCCTGCCTCGACGTGTGCCCCACCGGCGCGCTGTTCCGCACCGAGTTCGGCACGGTCGTCGTCCAGGAGGACATCTGCAACGGTTGTGGGTACTGCATTCCGGCCTGCCCGTACGGCGTCATCGACCAGCGCAAGGACGATGGCAGGGCGTGGAAGTGCACCATGTGCTACGACCGGCTTGGTGAGGGCATGGAACCGGCGTGTGCCAAGGCCTGCCCCACGGATTCCATCCAGTTCGGCCGGCTCGACGAGCTGCGCGAGCGCGCACAGCACCGGGTCACGCAGCTCCACGACTCCGGCATCGCCGATGCCCGGCTCTACGGCGCCGACCCTGGCGACGGCGTCGGCGGGGACGGGGCGTTCTTCCTGCTGCTCGACGAGCCGGAGGTCTACGGTTTCCCGCCCGACCCGGTCGTCACGACCAAGGACCTGCCCGCGATGTGGCGCCATGTCGCGACCGCCGCCGGTGCGTTGGCGGCCTGTGCGGCGGCGGCGTTCCTCGGTGCGCTGAAAGGACGTTGACCATGGTGGACATCAAGCGCCGCCGCAGAGGTGGCGAACAGCCGGTGGTGCCGGAGCCGGAGTTCACGTCCTACTACGGCAGACCGGTGCTCAACGCCCCGGTGTGGCGGTCGCCGGACATCCCCGGCTACCTCTTCCTCGGCGGGCTTGCCGGTGCCTCGTCGCTGCTGGGCGCCGGGGCACAGCTGACCGGCAGGCAGCGCATGGCGACCGTTGCCAAGACCGGCGCGTTGGGCGCGGTCACCCTGTCGCTCGGCGCACTCGTGCGCGATCTCGGGCGGCCTGCCCGGTTTCTCAACATGCTGCGCGTGTTCAAGCCCAGCTCGCCGATGAACATCGGCTCGTGGCTGCTGAGCGCCTACGGACCGCTGGCCGGAGCCGCGGCCGCGTCCGCCGTGACCGGCAAGCTGCCGAAAGCAGGGGCTGCGGCCACGGCGGGGGCCGCGCTGGTGGGCCCCGCCGTGGCGTCGTACACCGCCGCATTGCTCAGTGACACCGCGGTTCCCGCATGGCACGAGGGTTACCGTGAGCTGCCGTACGTCTTCGTCGGGTCCGGTGCCGCGGCCGCGGGAGGGCTCGGCCTGCTGGCCGCGCCTGCCGGCGAGAGCGGGCCCGCCAGGAACCTGGCGGCGCTGGGCACCGCGCTGGAGCTGGTGGCGTTCACACGCATGGAACGGCGGCTCGGCATGGTCGCCGAGCCCTACCGTTCGGGCACGCCGGGGCTGCTGGTGCGAGCCGGTGAGGTGCTGTCGCTGGCGGGTTTGGCCGGCGCTTCGCTCGGCAGGCTCAGTCCCGTCCTCAATGGACTGTCCGGTGCCGCGCTCATCGCCTCGTCGGCGCTGACCAAATGGGGTGTTTTCGCCGCGGGCAAGGCATCGGCAGCCGATCCGAAGTACACCATCCTGCCGCAACGGCAGCGTTTGCAAGCCAGGGCAGGCGAGCAGTAGCCAGCATTATGCGCCAGGGCTTGGTCAACGGCAATCCGGTCCACGAGACGGACGCCCGTTGCGGCCGCTGGGCACCCGCGGTGCACTGACGAAATGTCTGTCACTGATGAGCTGTTGGCCAACAATGCCGACTATGCGGCCGACTTCGCCGGCCCGCTTCCGTTGCCGCCTGCCAAGCAGGTCGCCGTCGTCGCGTGTATGGATGCCCGGATCAACGTCTACGGCGCACTGGGGTTGCGGGAAGGCGACGCGCACGTCATCCGCAATGCGGGCGGGGTGATCACCGATGACGAGATCCGCTCGCTGGCGATCAGCCAGCGGCTGCTCGGTACGAGGGAGATCATCCTGATTCACCACACCGACTGTGGGATGCTCACCTTCACCGACGACGAGTTCAAGAAGTCCATTCAGGACGATGTGGGTATCAAACCGCCATGGGCAGCGGAGGCTTTCCCTGATGTCGACGACGATGTCCGCCAGTCGATCGCCAGGATCAAGCGCAGCCCGTTCGTGCCGCATACGGACTCGGTTCGCGGTTTCGTCCTCGATGTCGCCACCGGCAAACTCGCCGAAGTGACCTAACGAAGCCGACGCTCGGTGCCGTGCACCGAGATGAGCATGGCAGCGAACACGACCACCCACACCGCGAAGGCCACCCAGGCCTCGCCTCGTGCCATCGCGGTGAGCCACGGTGCCGCGGTGGCCCGGCCAAGCTGATCGCTGGCCACGCCGTACATGCCGAGCGGGAACACCATGCTCCACAGGTCGCTCTCGTAGCGCAGCGGCACCCGGCGCACCACATGCCGCCACACACCCAGCGCCAGTAGCAACGGGATCAGCCACGTCGCGAACGACCACAGCACCATGCACAGGCCGGTGACGACGTCGTGCGGCAGGAGCCGGGTGGAGTCCGGCAGGCCGACCAGTCGCGCACCAGCCAGTACGGTGATCGCCGCCGAGCCCATCAGCACCCAGTGGAGCGGAGTGAAATCGGCGGGGGTGACCGGCCGCGTCAGCAGGCGGGCCAGCAGAAGCGCGGCGAGCAGCAGGTACAGCACGAGCCCGATCGCCCAGCACACCGAGACGAGCACCGCGGTGCCGGCAGGGCAGAGCGGGGCGAGTGCCGCGGCGGCGACCGCGACCGACTGCGTGCTGACCACCCAGTTGAACCAGCCGCCGTTGATCTGGCCCGGCCAGTGCTGGCGGCGCGCATCGACGATCATCCCCAACGGCACCCCGTAGCCCAGCACCAGCCAGCCGAGGCCACCGGCGGCCAGTAGCACGATGGCGGGCCCACGCTGCCCCTCGGCCGCGAGCTGGCTGGCCAGCACGTTCGAGGCGGCGACGAAGGTCAGGAAGCCGAACCCCCGTGGGCCGGTCAGGTCAGCGAGCACCCGGCGCCGCCAGCACAGCAGGCGCCAGCCGGCGGTGACGACCAGTCCGAGGTAGCCGGCCGCGCCGATCGCGAGGAGGGCAACAGACAGCACAGGCTGGTCACTCAGCGCGGTGGACACGATCCCTGCGGCCATGACGAAGGCGAACACGCCGGGGTTGAGGTCGCGCACGACCAGCATCCACCGGGACCGCGTGGAATCCGGTCGGCGCGGCAGGTCCTGTGCCGCCCGCTCGGCCATGCTGGTGACGTCAGGTGGCCGCGCGGGCCCGTTCCGTGAGCCACCGCGCGAGTACGGCTGCCTGGCTGTGCTCGACGTCCCGCGTCGCTGTGAGCAGCGTCAGCCGGTGCCCCTTCGCCAGCTCGCGCAGGTGCTGTGTGGCGTGCCGCCATGCCGGCTCCCGCAGCTCGGCCAGGTAGCGGCGGCGGAACTCGGCGAAACGGCCGGGATCGTGCCCGTACCACCGACGCAGTTCCGTGGAGGGCGCGATGTCGCGCAGCCACTCGTCGAGGTGAGCCTCCTCTTTGCGGAGCCCGCGGGGCCAGACCCGGTCGACCAGCACCCGGGTCCCGTCCGACGACGAGGCGTCGTCGTAGATCCTGCGGTAGTGGATGTCCGTGCCCATGGCGTACCTCCTCTCGCCGTTGGTCGGTTAACCCGAAGCCGCGCATGTGAAACAGCGCGCCGCTGCCCTGGCGGCGTTCGTCTACAGTAGACAGCACGGGTGACACGAACACGAGGAGGACCAAGGCGTGATCTCCGCCGTCGTCATGGCCGGGCCAGGACAGCCACTCGAGCTTCGCGAGTTCCCACGGCCCGAGCTCGAACCCGGCGCCGTGCTGCTCAAGACCCTCGGCAGCGAGGTGTGCGGCACGGACACGCACCTGTGGCAGGGGCAGCTCGCGGGGGTTCCGTACCCGATCATCCCGGGCCATGTGAGCGTCGGCGAAATCGCGGCGGTGGGGCCCGGCGCCGTCGCCCGTGACGTGTCGGGCCGGCCGGTCGAGCCCGGGCAGGTGGTGACCTTCCTCGACGTCTACGGGACCTGTGGCAGGTGCTGGTTCTGCACCGTCGGTCAGGCCACCACGCGGTGTCCCGAGCGTCGCGTGTACGGCGTCACGCTCTCCGCGCGGGACGGGTTGCTCGGTGGGTGGGCGGAGTACATCGAGCTTCGTCCCGGTGTGCACCTCCTCCCGCTGCCCGAGGGGCTCGACTGGCGTGCGTTCCTCGCCACCGGCTGCGGTATGCCCACGGCGCTCCACGCCGCGACGCTGGCCGAGATCCAGTTCGGCGACACCGTCGTCGTGCAGGGCAGCGGGCCGGTCGGGCTGTGCGCCACGGTGCTGGCGCAGCTGCGGGGCGCCGGCAAGGTCATCGTCATCGGCGGTCCCTCCGCGCGTCTCGCGGCGGCGTCGGCCTTCGGTGCCGACGTGGTCATCGACATCGCCGAGACCACCGCCGACGAACGCAGGCAGGCGGTGCACGACCTCACTGGTGGGCGCGGTGCCGATGTCACGATCGAGGCGACCGGTGTCCCCGCCGCGGTGCGCGAAGGCATGCGGTTGACCCGGGATGCCGGCCGCTATGTCGTGGTCGGGCAGTACACCAACGTCGGCGACGCGCGCTTCAACCCGCATCTGGACCTCAACCAGAAGCACCTCGACATCCGCGGCTGCTGGGGCAGCGACGTCGGCCACCTGTACCGGTCCATCCAGGTCCTGACGCGCTACGGCACGCAGTTCCCCTGGACGACGCTGATCAGCGGGGAGTACTCGCTGCACGACGCACAGACCGCGCTGGAGGACGTGGCCGCGCAGCGCGTGGTCAAGGCGCTCATCGTGCCCGGTCGCTGAAACAGGACGGCAGCGACGATTTCGCGTGCTCGAAGCGGTCTAGTACGTCATGACAGCGAACACAACGAGCACGGGCACGGTGCGGTCGGCCGACGGCACGACGATCGCCTACGAGCGAGCGGGCGAGGGCCCGGCGGTGATCCTCATCGACGCGGCAGGTCATTTCCGTGGCACCGGCTTGCAACGGGCGCTTGCCGAGCAGCTCACCGGCGAGCTGACGGTGTACTGCTACGACCGCCGCGGGCGCGGTGAGAGCACCGACACGCCGCCCTATGCGGTGGAACGCGAGGTCGACGATCTCCAGGCCCTGATCGAGGTCGCCGGTGGCTCGGCGGCGCTGCACGGCTTCTCCTCCGGTGCCGTGCTCGCCGTGCACGCCGCGGCGGCCGGCCTGCCGATTCCGGCGATCAGCCTGCTCGAGCCGCCGGTGGAGCTACATGGTGACGTGGGCCTTCCGGCGCTGGCGACGGAGGTGACCGAGCTCGTCACAGCCGGTCGCCGGGCCGATGCGTACCTGCACTACCTGCGCAGCATCGGCGTGCCGGACGAGTTCATCGAGCGGACCCCGGACAGCCCGGTGTGGCAACAGCTGCAGGCGCTGGCGCACACGCTTGCCTACGACCCGCAGATCACGGCCACGATGACCGACCGGATCGCGCGAACGGTCACCACGCCTGCCCTCGTCGTCAACAGTGCCGCCACCGACGAGCGGCTCAGCACGTGGGGCCGTGAGCTCGCCGCCGCCCTGCCCAACGCCACCCACCGCACGCTCCCCGGCGAATGGCACGGCGTGTCCCCGGCCGATCTTGCACCGGTGCTCGTCCACCACGTCCTCGCCGCGGGCTGACGAACGGCTGAAATGTCGTGCCCGTGCGGCACGTCGGGCCGCGATCAACGCCGATCGAGCAGCGGCGCCCGCTGGTCGACGTCGAGGTCACCCGGTTGCTCGGCACCGGCCGGAGCACGCGAGTCCCCCGCTCGGGCGCGCGAGTTCCCCGCTTTGGCACGCGAGTTCCCCGCCTGGGCACGCGAGTTCCCCGCCTGGGCGCGCGAGTTGCCCGCCGGGGCGCGCGAGTCCCCGGCCGGGGCACGCGAGTTGCCCGCTCTGGTACGCGAGTTGCCCGCTCTGGTACGCGAGTTGCCGCTCGCGTTGGCGAGTCCCCCTTGGGTGCGCGAGTTGCCCCGTCCGGTGGGATAGTGCCGCACAAAGATCCTGCCCAAGCGGGCAGATACTCAGCCCGTTTCGTCTGCGATCAGGGCGAGCTGGTCGGCGATGTCCAGCGCCTCCCGGTGGATGAGAAGCAGCTCCTCCCGGAGTTTCCGGTTGTGGGGCCACCGGCGTTCGTGCTCGATTCGGCTGACGCCGTCGGGGCGAACGTCCTCGTGTGCGGCGAGTTCGACGTGCCAATGGGTGAGCCTGCTGCGCAGTACGTCGTTGATCAGGTGGTTGACGAGTGTGGACAGATCAGCACCGGAGGGTGCCTTGTGCAGGCTGCCGGGCGGGAGGTTGCCGTAGACGCTTCTCGCCGTTTTCAGCAGCTCGTGCAAGGAGCTGAGGGCGTCGCGCAGGGAGCCTTCGCCGTCGGCGAGCGGGTTGCCGGTGACCCGGTGAATCAGCTCGGACCTGATCTGGTGCGCTGCTCGCGCCTGTTCGTCGTTCCACGACGACCCCGCGCGCCGTGCCGGTACCGATGGTCCAGTGGTACGCGGCTGGATGAGCGTCTGGATCGTGCGTGCTCTGACGGCATCGGCGCGATACGGGTCGGCATCGAGCTGACGGAGTGCGAGGACGACACTGGCAGCGAGCTTCAGCTCGACGGCATCGGGCCGGGCAGGCACCACCCCGTGGGCGAGCAGCTCGGTCACCGTGTGCTGGACCGGGGCGAACTCGCGCAGCCGGTCGGTGCCGTGCAGCGAGCCGAGGATGTCGGCGATGTGGAGGATCGAGACCGCCGTGGGCGCGGCCGCGGCCAGAACACGGAGCAGGTCCCAGCCGGTGTCCCCGACGGCGTGCATGGCCCGGGCGAGCCGCTCCGCCAGCGGCGCCAGTAAAGGCGAGACCGGCCGGTGCAATGTCGTGAGTGCGACGTCGATACCGCTGGTTGCCGCGAGCTCGGCGACCCGGCTACGCAGCTCGGGGCTGCCCGCCGTGGCGTCCGTGATGCGCCGCAGCGCGACGGAATCGGCGGTGAGTCCATGTGCGGTGAACAGCTGGGCCGACTCGTGTCCGTCGAGGTCGTCGAGGGCGAGGGCGTTGCCGAGCCTGGCCAGTCGTGGATCGCGCGTCAGCACGAGGCAGGGCGTGCCGGGATCGGACGGCAGGTGATCCGCTACCTGCTCGGGGTCGCCGTCGGCGTCGTCGAGAACCCAGAGGCACTCACGCTGTGCGCCAGGCGACGCGGGTGCGGGTTGGTGTGCCGACCGCCAGACGATGCCACCGGGAAAGGCCGCGCCGAAGCGCCTGACGTACTGCGCGGCGAGTGCGGTCTTGCCGATGCCGATGGGGCCGTGTACGACGACGACCGGTGCGGTGGGCTGGCTGGTGAGCGGACCGACGTGTGGGTGCAGCGCCGAGTGCAGCCACCACAGCTCGCGCCAGCGCCCGACGAACTCGTTGGGTGGGTGCACGGCCGTGCCGGTGACCCACTGTGGCGGGCGCTCGCGAACCTCACCCATGACACCGGGAATGGCCGCGACCCTGCCGGCCACCGCCTTCACCACGTCGGCGAGCGAGCCAGGTATGGACTGGATCGGCGGGAGCAGGACATCGCGCAGGTGCCGAGGTTCGATGTGGTCCACGGTGCGTTCGAGGTTGACCGCGAGGACACGCCGCAGCGGATCTCCCTCGGCCTGGCCAGTGAGGTATGCGGTGGCGAACTCGTACTGGCAGGCCGACCGGGTGGGGTAGCCGGCGGAGTAGCAGGCCAGCAACACGCGGCTGTTTCGCAGTGCGCGCAACACCGAGTCGGAGATGGACGTGAACGGGTCGAGTGCCCCGATGGCCCGGAAGACCCGCATCCCCGCCTCGGTGAGTGCGGACGCGATGGCGGCAGCACGTGCCTCGTCGGCGTGGCTGTGGCTCACGAACACATCCCACGGCACAGAGCCGTCGTTCGCGTGCGGCACGCCGCTCATGTGCGTGGCCTTGGCGTCATGGCGGCCGACCACCACGGGGCTGGCCGGGTCAGCGCGTCAAAAACAACGGGGGGGGGGTATGTGTTTTCCACGGCGGTCACTCGGAAAGCCCAATCACGTCCAGATAGCCGTCGTATTCCGCCATCTTGGCGAACGCTACCGCCTGCGGTCGTAGTTGGGCCTGGAGCTGGCGCAGCTCGCTGCGGAACTTCTGATCCTCGGACCACTCCGACTCCGGCCTGTCCGGATTCGCGGCATGCCAGTCAGAGTACCGGCGATGCCAGTTGCTCAGGAACGGACGCAGGTGGCGGGTCAGCATGTTCATCGCCAGCACGTCGACCTTTGGCCGTCCCGGCGTCGGACGTGTCGTGGCGTCCTCGTCCAGCAGTTCCCGGACGAACAGGAACAGTGAGTGCAGCGACGCGATGGCCTCGTCGACTCGACCGGAGTTGTCCTCCAGCGGCTGGACGGCGACCCGGGTCGCCATCTGCACGACAATGCGCCGAGCCATGATCTTGTGGTCCTTGGTGACGGCGAACTTCACCTTGCTGAACTGCGGGACCGTCACCTCCACCTCGGAGACGGCGGTCGACTTGGTCAGCCACGCCCAGATGACGGCCCCGATGGCAGCGGTGACACCACCGGTCAGCACATACAGGGCCACACCGCTCAGTCGCAACGCGTAGTAGGCCAGCGCGCCGACGCCCATGCCCACGATGACGGCTACCAAGAGCACGGGTAAGCGGTTGCGCACCCACCAACCCGTACTGGTTTGCGACTTTCCCACGGCGCCCCCTCTGTCCGGACCGTCTGATATTACTTTCCGTTATCGGCTGCCACCTCATCGCCACTCAGGACGTGGACGCCTGGCAGGGTGACCGTCACGGTGAGGCCGCCAACGTCCCGTGGCCGCGCCTCGACCTCACCTCCATGCGCGCGGGCCACGGCGCGCACGATGGGCAGCCCCAGTCCCGCGCCGGGCGGGGGCGCGAGCCGGTCCGCACCCAGTCGGCGAAAGGGCTCGACGATTCCGGGGATGTCATACGGCGGAATGACCGTGCCCGTGTTGGTGACGACGACAGTCGCCGCGCCATTGGCTCGCCTCGGCGTCGGGATGGCAGGCCAGCGTCTGGCCCGATCGGTGAGCGTCGTCAGCAGTGCTGTTTTGAACACCAGGTCGGCACCTATCGCATCGACCCGACTCTGGAAGCCGAAAGTGGCGGTATGTGGTGCGCGCCGCGCAGCTCGAGCTGCCGCCGACGTCGGGTGCCACCATGGCGGACGGCACCTGGCCGGGATGCGTCCTTTTCGGACACGCCAGATTAGAATTATTCTGCGAACCCAGTCAACACACAGAATATGCACAGTGTCCACACAGTTCCGTGCGCCTCGCCGCGCGTAACGTCGGCGGTACGAACGAAATCTGAAATGGTAGAAGGAAGGAGGCGAGAAAAATGTCATACCCATTCCGCCGGCGGCCGCGCAGGCCGACTCGACGTGGCAGGAAGAGGGGCTACGGAAGGAACCGTCGTCGCTGGTGATCTGACCAGACCTACTTCCCCTGGGTCCAGCGTTGATTCAAACGCTGGGCCCAAGCATGCCCTTTTACAGTTCTGAATCACAAATCGTGGCGCATCTTTGCGCGCAGGTCCTTGCGTTTGAGTTCGTTCACGAACCGTTCGAGCGGGGAGAACTAGCGCAGTTCGCTGTGGCTGGTCTCGGGCAGCCGCAGGATCACGAGGAACGCGACTGCCGCGCCCGCTGCGACGTACCAGAAGAACAACGTGGATGCCCCGGCGTCGGACAGCGCCGTGATCACCAGTGGTGCGGTGCCACCGAACACCGCGACAGTCAGGTTGTACCAGGCGCCGATTCCGAGTCCGCGCAACGCTGTCGGGAACAACTCGCTCATGATCGCCGGCGCGATCGACGTCATCGCCGTGTACAGGCCGAGACCCACGCAGAAGACCACGAGGAGGCCGCCCAGCCCTGGCCGGACCAGCGTCGAGAGCGGGACGATCAGGATCGCAGTCGCCGCCGACCACACCAGCAACTGCGGTTTGCGTCCGAACCGGTCCGACAGCACGCCCATCGGGTACTGCAGTGCGACGAACAACGCGGTGGCGATCGACAGGGCGAGGAACACGTCGACATCGTCAGCTCCACGTGTGTTCACCGCGAACGGCGTCAGTGCGCTGAAGAAGGTGTAGTAGCACAACGTCGACAGCATCGTGAAGCCGACAAGTTGCCCGACCGCTTTGGGGTGCGCTCGCAGCGTCGTCAACAGCGGGCGGTGGACGCGCCGCGCGGCTCCCTTGTTGTCCTTGAAGTGTTCGGTCTCCTCGAGGCTGGAACGCAGCCACAGCCCGATGATGCCGAGGACGCCGCCCAGCAGGAACGGAATTCGCCAGCCCCAGGACTCGAGTTGGGCCTCGTCCATCGTCCGGGCCAGCACAAAACCGAGCAAGGAGGCGAGCAGCACGGCACTGCCCGTCGAGATATAGAAGAACGAGGAGAACCGCCCCCGTCGTCGCGGCGGCGCGATCTCTCCGAGATAGGCCGAGGCATTCGAGACCTCGCCTCCGAGCGAAAGGCCTTGGGCGACCCTGGCGAATAGCAGCATGAGCGGCGCGAACCAGCCCACCTGTTCGAACGTGGGCAAGATCCCGATCACGATGGATCCGCCCGCCATCAGTACAATTGTGAAGATCATCGCGGGCTTCCGGCCGCGGACGTCGGCGAAACGGCCGATCAGCATGCCACCGAGCGGCCGGAAGAAGAAGGCCAGCGCATAGGTGGCGAAGGTGTTGATCTGCGCGAGCTCGCCGGGGAAGAAAGCACTGGCGAAGTAGATGCTGAAGGTCGCGTAAATGGTCCAGTCGAACCATTCCAAGGCGTTGCCAACGCTGGCGGCGAAGAGTTTGCGCACCGGAAGCCGGTGCTGGACCGGCGCGTTCACGTTCGACTTGTCCATGTCGACCCTCCACGTCACCGTAGTCTGATGTGGCACTGTGCCACAGGTCCGGTTGACGTGGAAGGTCCATGAGGATGGTCTGGCTGGGTGCGGTCATCGCAAGGCCCCTATGCCGTTGTGGCCAGTGCGAAGGGCAGCACCGCAGGCGCACCTGCCTGGCGTAGCAGGCGTGCCGCGACCGTCATGGTCCAGCCCGTGTCCACCAGGTCGTCGACGAGCAGCACTGGGCCCTGTGCCTGCGCGACCGCGGAGCCCAGCGCGGCGGGCACCTGGAGCCTGCCCCACAGGTCGGCGAGCCGTTGCGCACTGTTGGCCCGGCGCGGTGGCGGCCCCAGCACATCGATGGTGCCGAGGAAAGGCAGCTTGCCGATCTCGGCAAGACGGTGCACAAGGTCAGAAGTCAGCTGCGGCCGGGTGAGCGAGCCAATGGCCGCTACGCCTGCCGGTCGCGCTCGCCAGTCCCACCCGGCGAGGACCGATACACACGCCTGGAACACCGCGTCGGGCACCGGACCGTCACCGGCATGGGCACCGACGAGCTCCCGCAGCCTGCCACCCCACCCGACGTCGGTGAGCCTGCCGACGACCCGGCCCGGCTCGGCCTGCTCCTCCTTGCCAATCCGCCCGGACACCGGGACGTCCAAAGTGGCCATTCCGGTGGGCCATTGCCGGCGCGGCGCGACCTCCACGCCCGGTTTACTCAGCTGCTGGCTCGTCGCCGCGGCCACACCGGCGGACACCTCGGCGGGCCAGTGCCGTCCCGTGCAGTTGTCGCAGCGCCCGCACGGCGCGGCGTGGGGGTCGTCCAGCTGCCTGCGCAGGTACTCCATCCGGCAACCCGTGGTCTGCAGGTAGCCGAGCATGGCTTGCTGTTCGGCTTCGCGGGACTCGCGCACGCGCACGTACCGTTGCTCGTCGTAGTGCCAGTTCCGGCCCGTCGACTCCCAGCCGCCTCGTACCCGCCGCACGGCGCCGTCGACGTCGAGCACCTTGAGCACCATCTCCAGCCTGGATCGCGACAGTTCCACCATGGGCTCGATCGCGGCTGTCGACAGTGGACGGTCGGCACCGGCGAGCGCGTTCAGCACCTGGGTGACGCGATGTTCATCGGGAAAGGCCAATGAGCCGAAGTAGTTCCAGATCTCCACGTCCTCGGGGCCGGGTAACAAGATGACCTCGGCGCGTTGCACACCACGCCCTGCGCGGCCCACCTGCTGGTAGTAGGCGATGGGCGAGGACGGCGCTCCGAGGTGCACCACGAAACCCAGATCCGGCTTGTCGAAGCCCATGCCGAGTGCGGAGGTCGCGACCAGTGCCTTGACTCGGTTGGCGAGCAGATCGTCCTCGGCGGCCTGCCGGTCCGCGGGGTCCGTCTTGCCGGTGTAGGCGGCGACCGGATACCCGCGTTCCGTCAGCAGGGCGGCGACATCGTGAGCTGCGGCGACGGTGAGGGTGTAGATGATGCCCGACCCCGGGAGCTCGCCGAGCCGCTCCGCGAGCCAGGCCAGCCGCGCGGTCTCGGTCGGCAGCCGTGCCACGGCGAGGTGGAGACTCTCGCGGTCCAGCGGACCACGCAGCACGAGTGTGTCCGACCGGTTACCGATGCCGAGCTGTTCGGCGACATCGGTGACGACCCTGTCATTGGCCGTCGCGGTGGTGGCGAGTACGGGCACGCCGTCCGGAAGTTCGCCGAGCAGCGTGCGCAGGCGGCGATAGTCGGGGCGGAAGTCGTGACCCCAATCGGAAATGCAGTGTGCTTCGTCGACCACCAGCAGGCCCGCCGACGCGGCGAGTTTGGGCAGCACCGTGTCCCGGAAATCCGGATTGTTGAGCCGTTCAGGGCTCACGAGTAGCACGTCGACCTCACCGGTCGAGATCTTGGTCTGGACCTCGGCCCACTCCTGCTGGTTGGCGGAGTTCATGGTCGCCGCATGGATTCCCGCACGTGCCGCGGCGGCGATCTGGTTGCGCATGAGGGCCAGCAACGGCGAGATGATGACTGTCGGCCCGGCTCCGCGCTCGCGCAGGAGTGCGGTCGCCAGGAAGTACACGGCCGACTTGCCCCAGCCCGTCCGCTGCACCACCAGTGCACGCCGCCGCTGCGCGACGAGCGCTTCGATGGCCGTCCACTGGTCGTCGCGCAGACGTGCGGCGGTGCCGGCAAGTGAGCGCAGCAGGGTCTCGGCTCGCTGGCGAAGGATGTCGATGTCCACGCCACCCAGCTCTACCGGATGCCGCTGACGATGTCTGCTTCTGGGCTTCGCGAACGGAACCGTCGCTACACAAAACGCCCTGATTTGTGAGCTAGTTCACATTTCGGCGGGGTGGTGGCAGGGAGAACCGACCCCGCAGCCTGTCTCACCTGGGCGTATAGGGTTGGCATTCATGTCGCCACGCCGCATAGGGGTCATGGGAGGCACCTTCGATCCCGTGCATCACGGTCATCTCGTCGCTGCCAGCGAGGTCCAGGCCCGGTTCGGGCTCGACGAGGTGATCTTCGTGCCCACCGGACAGCCCTGGCAGAAGGCCGATCGCATCGTCTCCAAGGCCGAGGACCGCTACCTCATGACCGTCATCGCGACGGCCTCGAACCCGGTGTTCTTCGTGAGCCGGGTGGACATCGACAGGGGCGGCCAGACCTACACGATCGACACGCTGCGTGATCTCCATGCCGAGTACCCGGACGACGAGCTGTTCTTCATCACCGGCGCGGACGCGCTCGAACAGATCCTCACCTGGCGTGACGCGGAGGAGCTGTTCAAGTACGCGCACTTCATCGGTGTCACGCGGCCCGGCTACGACCTCGACGACCACCATCTGCCGAAAGGCAAGGTCAGCCTTGTCGAGGTGACGGCGATGGCGATCTCGTCCACCGGTTGCCGCGAGCGCGTGCGCGCAGGCGAACCCGTGTGGTACCTCATGCCGGACGGCGTTGTCAGGTACATCGACAAACGGCGGCTGTACCGGGATGATGCCCGCTGACCTACTTCGGTTGAGCGGCACCAATCTCCGCGCACGGCGCAGCCGCTCTCATTCGCCTACGAACCCGGAACAACCCGACGAGCTGACCAGCTTGTCGGCCTCGCCGGGTAGGCTTCTCCGGACGCAGGTTCGATTTCCGAAGGAGCACCGTGACAGCGACGGCCGAAGCACGAGACCTCGCGACCGCGGCCGCGCACGCGGCGGCGGACAAGAAGGCGACCGACGTGGTCGTGCTCGACGTCTCAGAACGACTCGTGATCACCGATGCGTTCGTGATCGCATCGGCGCCCAATGAGCGTCAGGTCGGCGCCATCGTCGACAACGTCGAGGAGAAGCTGCGGCTGGCCGGCCACAAGCCGGTGCGCAGGGAAGGCGCCCGCGAAGGGCGCTGGGTGCTGCTCGACTATGTCGATGTCGTCGTCCATGTACAGCATGACGAGGAACGGTCGTTCTACGGGCTGGAGCGGTTGTGGAAGGACTGCCCGCGCATCGAGGTCGAGGGACTCGACGTCGAGAGTGCTCCAGCACGGGCCGATGCTGACGGACCGGACAACCTGTGAGCCTGCGGCGGCTCGTGCTGTGGCGGCACGGGGAGACGGACTTCAACGCCGCCGGGCGGATGCAAGGCCATCTCGACTCCGCGCTGACCGAGGTCGGTTGGAACCAGGCGCGCTTCGCAGCCCCCGCGCTGGCGCGTTTCGAGCCCGACCTCGTCATCGCGTCGGACCTGCGCCGTGCGACCGACACGGCGACCGTGCTCACCGACGCCATCGGTGTGCCGCTGCGCATTGACAAGCGGCTTCGCGAAACACATCTCGGTGTGTGGCAAGGGCTCACCGGAGCCGAGGTCGACGCGAAGTCGCCGGGGGAGCGGGACCGGTGGGCGATGGACGCCACCTGGGCGCCGCCCGGTGGTGAGTCACGCACCGACGTGGCACAGCGGGCCGCCGAGGTCGTCACGGATCTGTTGGATGACGATGACCATTACGACACCGTGCTGTTCGCCGCCCACGGCGGTCTGATCGTCGCGCTCACCGCGCACCTGCTCGGGTTGCCGATCGGGCTGTGGCCCTCCCTCGGTGGCATCTCGAACTGCCACTGGGTCAAGTTGCGCCTGCGCGATGAGACGTGGCGCCTGCACGCCTACAACACGGGGATGACCGGATAGCGCATGGCCTCGCCACGGCTGCTGGTGTTCGGCGACTCGCTCAGTTTTCACGGTCCCGACGGCGGTCATCCCGCCGACGAACCGCGACTGTGGCTCAATGTGGCCGCACGGGAACTCGGCGGCAGCGCTGATCTCGTCGCCGGGTTCGGCTGGACCGCGCGGGACGTGTGGTGGTCACTCATCGGCGACCCGAGGGTGTGGACAGATCTGCACCGCGCGGACGTCGTCGTGCTCGCAGTCGGCAGCATGGACACACTGCCCTCGCCGTTGCCGACCTACCTGCGGACCGGGCTGCGTTACGTGCGGCCCGACGGGTTGCGCCGCGTCGTCCGCAAGACTTACCTGGCTGCGCAACCGAGGCTCGCGGTGGCGTTGCGCGGGCGGCCCGCCGTGCTCCCAGCTCGGCTGACGGTGCGCTACCTGGACACCGCTGTCACCGCGCTGCGGGTGCTGCGGCCCGAACTGCCCATCATCGGTTGGCTGCCATCCGTGCACCGGGCGGCCTCCTACGGCTACGTGCACACCGCGCGCGCCGCGGCGGCTGCCGCCATCGCCGGCTGGGCAGGCCGGGTCGGGGTGCCGCTGCTGGACCTGCCCGCCGTCGTCGGGCAGCACGTGCTCGGCGGGCACGGCAATCCGGACGGGATGCACTGGGGCTGGGCGGGGCACGAGGCGGTGGGTACGGCGATGGCAGCCCTCGCGGCACCTCTCCTGTCGCCTGCGGGCGCGCCGAGCCCCGCTTCCGGCGGCTCGGGAACGTAGGCTGGCGTTCGTGCCGGTCGCCGTTGTCACGGACTCCACAGCTCACCTGCCGGAGGGTTTCGCCGACAGACACGGGATCAGGGTGGTCCCGCTCCATGTGCTCATCGACGGTGCCGCCGCGCTCGACGGCATCGACGTCGGGCCCGCCGCGCTCGCCGAGGCGCTGGGGCAGCGCCGGATCGTGACCACCTCACGGCCTACGCCGTCGGCGTTCGTGGCCGCCTTCCGGGACGCATTGGACGATGGTGCGGACGCCGTGGTGTCGGTTCACCTGTCGAAACGTCTGTCCGGTACCTGGGAATCGGCGGTACTCGCCGCGCAGGAGGTCGGTCCAGACCGGGTGCGGGTCGTCGACTCCCGGACCATCGCGATGGGGCTCGGCTTCGCCGCCCTGCATGCCGCCGACGCCGCAGCGGCGGGTGCGAGTGGACGGGAGGTCGAGGCCGCCGCGGTCTCCGCTGCCGAACGCTCCGCGACGTTCTTTGTCGTTGAGACACTGGAATACCTGCGTCGTGGCGGGCGCATCGGGCACACCGCCGCGCTGCTGGGGACCGCCCTCGCCGTGAAACCTGTGCTGCACATGGACAGTGGCGAGATCAAGCCGCTGGAAAAGGTGCGCACGTTTCAGCGGGCAATGGCGCGGCTGGCCGACCTCGCCGTGGAAGCGGCCGGTGATGGGGAAGTCGAGCTCGCCGTGCACCATCTGGCATCGCCGGAGCGCGCGGCGGAACTGGCGAACCATCTCGATGAGCGGTTGCCGCGATCGAAAGGCTGTGTGGTGTCCGAGCTGGGTGCGGTGATCGGTGCGCACACCGGCCCCGGAGTAGTCGGTGTTGTCGTGCGGCGGCTGTGCTGAGCCCTGTGGGCGAACCAGCGACCCTACCGGACGACCCCGACGGAAACCCCTGTCCCGCCGTGTCATCGGCGTAGTTGTCCACATCACCCGGTCAATCCACAGGCCGGCCGATTCCGGCTGCCACCCACGACGAGTCCGCCCTAGCGTCGAATGTGTGTTCGATCAGATGCAGCGTGGTTCCCATGACGCGGAACCACAGACGTCCGAGACCGACGGCAGAACGGCGCGGGTGCGGCTGGACCAGCTGGCCGCGCAGGTCACCGGTGACCCGTGCCAGGAGCCGACATCCACCGCGGCCCCGCCTCCCGGCAGGGTCGGACGGCTCGTGGAGCGGTGGGTGCCGCCAGGGCTCGCAGCGGCGGCACCTCAGCGCCGCCGCTGGATCATCGTGTCCGCGTTCCTGGGTACCGCCGCCATCGCCGCCATCGCCGCATTGCTGGTTGGCGGGCGCCCCGACCCGGAACGCCCGCCGCCGCTGCCGGTCGCTCACGCATCGCCGGTCACTTCCGCCGCACGCCCTGTCGCCGCCAGCTCTGCCAAGGCTGCTAAGGCTGAGCCACTGGTCGTCAGCGTGGTGGGCAAGGTCGCGAAACCCGGCTTGATCACGGTGCCCGCAGGAGCTCGTGTTGCGGACGCGATCGAAATGGCCGGCGGCGCCCACTCCGACGCCGACCTGATCACGGTGAACCTTGCTCGCCGGCTCGTCGATGGGGAGCAGTTGTACGTGGGAGTGCCGGTGCCGCCGGCCATGCAGGCCGCCGGTGGTGGGGCGGCGGCCGACGTGGGTGTCCCTCCGGGGACGGGCGCCGGCGAGACCAAAGTGGACCTGAACGCCGCCGACGAGGAGCAACTGGACAGCCTGCCCGGTGTTGGTGAGGTCACGGTGCAGCGCATCCTCGAATGGCGCGCGGAGCACGGCAGATTCACCGCGGTCGAGCAACTCCGCGAGGTCGAGGGGATCGGGGAGAAGCGGTTCGAACGAATTCGCGAGCAGGTGACCGTCGGATGACGACCATGCTGCCGGGTGGCCGCACCCTGGTGGGACACCAGCACGACCTGCGCCTGGTGCCGGCGGCGATCACCGTTTGGGCCTCCGGGCTGCTCGGCCTGTTGTGGGGATCGTGGGCAGCGGCCGCCTGCGGCACAGTCGGTGTGCTGCTGGCGATAGCGATGGCCTGGCACACACTCGCCGCCCGTGCGCGGCGTGCTGCGGCCCGGCGGCTGCCCGCTGCCGGCGCGCTCCTCGTGTGCGGGATCCTGGCTGTGGGGCCACTGACGGCACGCCTCGCGGATGCGGAGCGGGACCCGCTCCGCGTGGTCGCTGAGGAGGGCGCGGATGCCGTCGTTCGCGCCGCGGTCGCGGAACGTCCGAGGCCCTTGCGTTCGGCGGGGTACGCGGCCCAGCCGGGCGGAACGCGGCTGGTCCTGGTTCCGGTCACCATCGTGGGTGCGCTGGCGGGGGAGCGCGAGGTGCGCTCGGCTGGACGCGCGCTGCTCATCGCTCCGTTCGACGGATGGTCACGGCTGCTGCCAGGGCAACAGGTCACCGCCGCCGGGTCGCTCGCTCCACCACGGCCGGGCGAGCTGACGGTTGCCGTCATCTACGTGCGTGGTCCTCCGCGTGACGTCACCGTCGCGCCGTGGTGGCAGCGGCATGCCGAGTCGATCCGGTCGGCGATGCGGTCAGTGTGCTCGGTGCTGTCGCCTGAGCCGGCTGGGCTACTTCCCGGACTGGTCGTCGGAGACACCAGTGCGCTGCCGCCGAGAGTCGAGCAGGAGTTCCTGGACTCGGGAATGTCACACCTTACCGCTGTCTCGGGCGCTAACGTCGCGATCATCTGCGGTGCTGTTCTGTTGCTGGCGCGGGCGTTGCGGCTGGGGCCCCGCGTTTCGGCGATAGTCGCAGGCGTTGTGTTGATCGGCTTCGTCGTTGTGGTCGGATACGAGCCGAGCGTGCTGCGGGCCGCAGTGATGGGAGCGGTGGGCTTGCTGGCCCTCGTACTTGGTCGCCGCGGTTCGGCTGTACCGGCGCTGGCGGCCGCCGTCTGCCTGCTGGTGCTGTTCGACCCCGCCATGGCCACCAGCATGGGTTTCGCACTGTCGGTCGTCGCCACGGCGGGGCTGGTGCTGCTCGCGCCACGGTGGGCCGACGCCCTGGGCCGTCGGCGCATGCCCGCCGGGCTCGCCGAAGCACTGGCCGTGCCAGTTGCGGCCTTCCTCGTCACGGCGCCGATCATCGCTGGGATGGCCGGTGAGGTGAGCCTGGTGTCCGCACTGGCGAACCTGCTGGCCGCCCCGGTCGTCGCGCCCGTGACAGTGATCGGCGCGCTCGCGGCCGCGCTCGCGATACCGTGGCCCGCAGGCGCCGAACTGCTCGTGCAGATCGCGGGGCCCGGCGTCAGCTGGCTGGTCCTCGTCGGCAGGGAAGCGGCCGGGGTGCCCGGCGCCGTCCTGGCCTGGCCCTCGGGCTGGTGGGGCGGGCTGATCGCAGCGGGGATCGTCGTCCTGCTGGTGCTGGCCCTGCGGCACCGTCCCGCCCGGATCGCGCTCGCGCTCGCACTGGCCGCGCTGCTCGTTGTGCTCGTGCCCGTTCAGGTCGTCGCTCCCGGATGGCCGCCACCCGGCTGGGCGGTGGTCGCCTGCGATGTGGGGCAGGGCGACGGGCTGGTTCTGGCGACAGGGGAGCCGGGTCGTGCCATCGTCGTCGACGCGGGGCCCGAGCCTGGACGGCTCGACAAGTGCCTCGACCAGCTGGACGTCGACCGGGTGCCGCTGGTAGTGCTGAGCCATCTCCATGCCGACCATGTCGGCGGGTTGAGTGCCGTACTCGACGGCCGCGCCGTCGGCGCGGTCGCGCTGGGCGCGGGCCGCTCACCGGCCTGGGCGTGGCGCCAGGTCGCGGCGGAGACGTCGGCTCGCGGGGTCCCACTGCTGGAGTTGCGCACCGGCGACAGGCTCGGCTGGCCAGAACTGCGACTGGAGGTCATCGGCCCGCACTATGTCGAGGCGGGCCGCGGCGACGACGAGGACGGCACCGGGATCAACAACACCTCGCTGGTTCTCCGGGCGAGCACGCCTGCGGGGCGTGTGTTGCTGACCGGCGACATCGAACTCGCCGCGCAGGGTGACCTGCTCAACGCGGGCGCCGACCTGCGTGCCGAGATCCTCAAGGTGCCGCACCACGGGAGCCGGCTCGTCCTACCCCAGTTCCTGAGTGCGGTGGCGCCGCGAGTCGCACTGGTCAGCGTGGGGGCCGACAACGCCTACGGCCACCCGAACGGTACGACGTTGCGGTTGCTGACCGGCGGTGGTGCACTCGTGGCCCGTACCGACACCGGGGGCGATACGGCAGTAGTGACCGTCGAAGGCGGCCCTGCCGTAGTGCGGCGTGGATCGTCGAGGCGGGCGTGCGGCCGGCCGGTGCCGACCGCACGCTCGCCAGGAAGGAGGCGTCAGTAGCCGAGTACCTCGTGCACCGCGTCGACCGACGCCGGCACGGTCGCCTTCGGCCCGATCCGGTCCTCGACCGCGTCCAGGGTCTTCAGCCCGTCGCCGGTGATCAGCAGCACGGTCTCGGCGTCCGGGTCGAGCTTGCCGGCCTCGATCAGCTTCTTCGTGGTCGCCACGGTGACGCCGCCGGCCGTTTCGGTGAAGATGCCCTCGGTACGGGCCAGCAGGCGGATGCCCTCGACGACCTCCTCGTCGCTGACATCCTCGATGGCGCCGCCGGTGCGGTTCACGATGTCGAGGACGTAGGGGCCGTCGGCAGGGTTGCCGATGGCGAGGGAACGGGCGATCGTGTTCGGCTTCACCGGCTGGACCACGTCCAGCCCTGCGCGGAAGGCGGCGGACACCGGCGAACAACCGGTCGCCTGCGCCCCGAACACCTTGTACGGCGTCTGGTCCACCAGGCCGAGCTCGCCGAACTCGCGGAAGCCCTTGTCGACCTTCGTCAGCTGAGCCCCGGACGCGATGGGAACGACGATCTGCTCCGGCAGCCGCCAACCGAGCTGCTCGGCGACCTCGAAGGCCAGGGTCTTGGAGCCCTCGGCGTAGTAGGGGCGCACGTTGACGTTGACGAACGCCCAGGTCTCGTGCTCGGCTGCCAGCTGGGTCGCGAGCCGGTTGACGTCGTCGTAGTTGCCGTCGACGGCGATCAGCGCGCCGTCGTACACGGCGGTCGTGAGGATCTTGGCGCGCTCGAGTGTGGCGGGGATCAGCACGACCGACTGCCAGCCGGCGCGGGCGGCCGCCGCGGCGACGGCGTTGGCCAGGTTGCCCGTTGACGGGCAGGCCAGCGTGTCGAAACCGAACTCACGGGCCGCGGCGAGCGCGACAGCGACCACGCGGTCCTTGAACGAGTGAGTGGGGTTGCCGGTGTCGTCCTTGACCCAGATTCGCTTGACCCCCAGAGCCTTCGCCAGCCGGTCGGCGCGCACCAGCCTGGTACAACCGGGCTCGGTGTTGGGGATCTCCTCCACGTTGGACGGCACCGGGAGGAGCTTCTTGTAACGCCAGATGTTGCGCGGACCAGCCTCGATGTCCTCCCGGCGCACACGGCCGAAGTCGTAGGCCACCTCGAGCGGCGAGAAATCCTCCGCGGACACGAACTCGGGGGCAAGCGGCTGCCGGTGACCCTCTTCCTTCGAGACCAGCTCCACGGCAGGACCGAGGTCAAAGGTGCGCTTGGTGGTCGTTTGAACGGCTGCAGTCATCGCGAGGTTCCTTCCTCATCTGTCCCGCTGGCACGGGTCGGAATTGGCACCGTGATCGCCAGCTACCTCGCGGAATCGAGATGACAGGCTGACGCCGGTTGCCGGGGCTTCAACGGGCCGGTCCCTCTGCCCCTCTGGATGAGCGGTATTCGGTTGTGGGCGGGCGAAGATCGCGCCGCACTGCCATTCACCCTACGGCATGCCGATCAGTTCGTGCCATGCCTCTGCGGGTTATGTCACCGTGGCAGGATCGACAGCGTGACCGCGCCAGCCACCACGCCCGCGCCGCTGCATCTCGTGCTGGGCGACGAGGAACTGCTCGTCGAACGTGCCGTTCGCGGTGCGCTCGAAACGGCCCGCCTCGCCGATCCCGCCGCCGAGCTGACCAGGGTGCGGGCCACCGACCTGACGCCTCCGGTGCTCGCCGAGCTGGTCAGCCCGTCGTTGTTCAGCGAGGGCCGGGTAATCGTCGTGGACGGTGCGCAGGACATCTCACAGGAGGTGGCCGACACCGTCCTCGCCTACGTTGCTGCGCCAGCCGACGGCATCGTGCTCGTCGTCGTGCACACCGGCGGCGGTAGGAGCAAGGCCGGCAAGTCGCTTCCCGGTGCGCTGAAGAAGGCCGGCGCGGCCGTGACGCAATGCGACAAGATCACCAAACCAGCCGAGCGTGAGGCGTTCGTGCGCAACGAGGTGCGCAGGGCTGGCGGGCGGATCGACGCGGCCGGGGTGCTCGCCCTGATCGACGCCGTCGGCTCCGACCTCCGGGAGCTGGCGTCTGCCGCTGCTCAGCTGGTGGCGGACTCCGGCGGCGGCATCGACGAGGACGCGGTACGCCGCTACCACCGTGGAAAGGCCGACGTCACCGGGTTCATGGTCGCCGAGAAGGCAGTCGCGGGTGACCGGGCGGCGGCGCTGGAGTCGCTGCGCTGGGCGCAGCAGATCGGCGTACCGCATGTCCTCGTGGCCGATGCGCTGGCCGACGCGGTGCGCACGATCGCGCGCGTATCGGCTGCCGGGCGCGGCAACCCCAACCAGATGGCCGGTGAGCTCGGCATGCCGCCGTGGAAGATCCGCAAGGCACAGGGACAGTCGCGGGGCTGGTCCGCCGGTTCGCTCGCCGAAGCGATGCGCGTCGTGGCCCGCGTCAACGCCGAGGTGAAGGGCGCGGCGGCCGATCCGGGCTACGCGCTCGAGCGCGCCGTGTTCGACATAGCCGCAGCCAGGGAACGGCGTTAGCGCGTTTTTCTAGGCGGCGGGCTTGCGTGGGGCAGGCAACTCGCACCGCCAGGCAGGGCACTGCCAGCCCCCGAGGCCACCTTCTTGGTCGCGCCCACCCGTCTCCCACCCCCGCCCAAACGGAGACGCTTCGCGTCGCGGTGTTTGACAAATGCAACCCAGTGGCCTTGGGGCACATCAGCTGAACGTGTCAACGCTTGCCGGCGTCGGCACGGCACTGGACACAACGAAGCCCCGGTCGCCGGGTGGCGCCGGGGCTTCGTGAGTTCAGAGTCAGAGCTTGTTGACCCGCTGAGCCATCGCGGACTTCTTGTTCGCCGCCTGGTTCTTGTGGAGCACGCCCTTGCTGGCAGCCTTGTCCAGCTTGCGTGCCGCCTCGCGCTGCAGCTCGATGGCCTTCTCCTTGTCACCGGCCTCGGCTGCCTCGCGGAACTTGCGGATCGCGGTCTTGACCGCCGACTTCACCGCCTGGTTGCGCTGGCGCGCCTTCTCGTTGGTCTTGATGCGCTTGATCTGGGACTTGATGTTGGCCACGCGGGCGCTCCTCACATCGTTTCCGGCGGTTGTCGTTGCCGCGTTCTCGTGGCCCCGGCGCGACGGCTGGGTTTCCTCCCTGGCGGAATGCCACGCGGCAACAGCTGAAAAGGATAACAACGCCCCGCCCGGCCGGGCGGGGCAGGTCCGCCGCTCCGGTACCCGTGCCGTTCGGATCGCGCGACCTTCTGCCATGAGACGGTGTCTCCATGGAGGTCCTGAGTAGCCGCGTGCTGGTACATCCCCGCGATCCCGATGTCACAACGGCGTTCTACCGGGACACACTCGGGCTCGCGGTGTACCGGGAGTTCCCCGGCGGGACGGTGTTCTTCCTCGGCGGCGGTTTCCTCGAGGTGGTGGGCCGTGGCACGGGCGACACGCGGCCGGACGTGGCGCTCTGGCTACAGGTGCGCGATCTGCACGCGACGCTGGCTGAGCTGCGGACCGCGGGAGTCGAGCCCGAACGCGGCCCGCAGCGTGAGCCGTGGGGTCTGGACGAGGCGTGGATCTCCGATCCGGACGGGGTGCGCATCGTCCTGGTGGAGATTCCTGCCGAGCATCCGCTGCGCGCCGATGTCCGCACTCCCTAGCCGCCCATCCCCGCACAAGACCGGGGTCATCACTCAGCTGTTGCCGCCGGTGCCATTCCACCGGTCGAGGTCGTCCTGGGTGATCGGCTGCATCTCGGTGAGCTGGGTGATCCGGATGTGGTTGCCGAACGGGTCCCGCAGCGCGCAGTCGATGCCGTAGGGCTGCGTGACGGGTTCCTCCGTGAACTCGACTCCACGGGCGACCAGGGTCTCGTAGGTCTTGTGGCAGTCGTCGGTGTTGAGGATCGCGGCGACGCCGAGCGCGCCCTTGGTGACCAGATCGCGAACCTGCGCGGCGACCTCGTCGCTGAGCGCGGGCGGCCCGGGCACTTCGAGGAGCAGGTGCCGCTTCGGGTCGCTGGGCAGCGCGACGGTCAGCCAGCGCATGAAACCCATGTCGACATCGCCGGTGACCTGGAAGCCGAGCTTGCCGACGTAGAAGTCGAGGGCCTCTTCCTGGTCGAGGACGTTGACCGCGTGGATGCTGATTCCGGTGAACATGCGCTCACGTTAGGCGGCGGAGGGCCGCGCCGGCTTATCCAAAACTGCTGGATCTGCTCCATGCCTTGACGAAGCACACCGGCACCGGCACCGGAATCGCCTTGTCGCGCCAGCGTGACGGGGAGCAGCCGATGATCTCGCTGAAGGTCCGGCTGAAGGTTCCGAGGCTGTCGAAGCCCACTTCCAGTGCGATCCGGGTGACCGAACTGTCGGTGTCGCGCAGCCGGGCGCATGCGCGCTCGATGCGCCGGCGCTGCAGGTATCGGTGCGGCGTCTCGCCGAAGGTGTCGCGGAAGCTGCGGCTGAAGTGCGCCGGCGACATGAATGCGATCCTGGCCAGCCCCGGCACGTCGAGCGGGCAGGCGTAGTCGCGATCGATCGCGTCACGCGCGCGCAGCAGGCGGCGGTTGCGGTCTTCGGCCGGCGTCAGTCGCACGGTGGCGAACCTACTCCGTGGTTTCCGCCGGCCGGTAAGCACGCAGCTGGGCAGCCCGGGTGGCGCCCACGCCCGGCGGATCCCAGACCCACGTCTGCAGGTCGGTGAAGCCGGCCGCCTCGAGTTCGGTCGCCAGTTCGTGCCGGGGCACCGGTAGCCATTTCTCGTGCGCCGAGAGCACGAGACGCCCACCCGGCCGCAGCACCCGGAACAGCTCCGCGAACGCAGCAGGCCGGTCGTCCCACAGCTGCACGTTGTTGACGCTGACCACGGCATCGACCGATTCCGGCGGCTGCCCGGTCGCCGCGGCGGTGCCGGCGCGGAGCAGGACCGAGCCCGAGCGCACCTGCTCCGCGCAGCGCTGACGGCACAGCTGCAGCATCTCCTCCGAGGGGTCGACGCCGATCGTCAGCGTCGCCTGGTCCGCGGCCTCGGCGAGCCCGACGCCGGGGCCTGGGCCGACGACGAGGACGGTCTCCCCGTGCACCGGTTTGGCGACGTGCACGATGTGCCGTTCGGTCGACCCGTTGCCGTGGGCCATGACCGCCCCGCCGAGCCGGCCGAGCACACCGCGCGGGTGGCCGAATGCGCGATCAAGGACATCTGTCAGTGCAGAACTCATCCTTCGAGGTCAGCACGGACGGAGCTGGGGCCGCATCGGGGATGACCCGGAAATGTCGTCGTGGCGGCATGGGAACATGGACGGTGCCACCCGCGAACGACCTGAGGTAACGAGTGACACAGACACGCCCGTCCGCCGACACCACGTTCACGCCGCCGGAGCTCATCCGCAACTTCTGCATCATCGCGCACATTGACCACGGCAAGTCGACCCTGGCCGACCGGATGCTGCAGCTCACCGGCGTGGTCGAGGAGCGGGCCATGCGTGCCCAGTACCTGGACCGTATGGACATCGAGCGTGAGCGCGGCATCACGATCAAGGCGCAGAACGTGCGGTTGCCGTGGCGGTTCGACGGCAAGGACCACGTGCTGCACCTCATCGACACACCAGGGCACGTGGACTTCACCTACGAGGTGTCGCGGGCGCTGGAGGCGTGCGAGGGCGCGATCCTGCTCGTCGACGCGGCGCAGGGCATCGAGGCGCAGACGCTGGCGAACCTCTATCTCGCGCTCGAGAAGGACCTGCACATCATCCCGGTCCTCAACAAGATCGACCTGCCTGCCGCCGACCCGGACAAGTACGCCGCGGAGCTGGCCAACATCATCGGCTGTGCGCCGTCGGACGTTCTGCGTGTGTCGGCCAAGACGGGCGCGGGTGTGCAGGAGCTGATCGACGAGGTCGTCCGCCAGGTCCCCGCGCCCCAGGGCGACGGCGACGCGCCTGCGCGTGCGCTGATCTTCGACTCGGTCTACGACACCTACCGCGGCGTGGTCACCTACATCCGGGTGGTGGACGGCAAGATCACCCCGCGGGAGCGGATCCGGATGATGTCCACGGGCGCCACCCATGAGCTACTGGAGGTCGGGATCATCTCGCCGGAGCCGAAGGCCGCCAGGGGCCTTGGCGTCGGCGAGGTCGGCTACCTCATCACCGGTGTGAAGGACGTCCGCCAGTCCAAGGTCGGCGACACGGTGACGGCGGAGCGAGGCGGCGCTACCGAGCCGCTGGCTGGATACCGCGAGCCGCAACCAATGGTCTACTCCGGCCTCTACCCCCTGGATGGTTCCGACTACCCCGACCTGCGGGAGGCGCTGGACAAGCTGCGGCTCAACGACGCGGCGCTGAGCTACGAGCCGGAGACGTCGGTGGCGCTCGGGTTCGGCTTCCGTTGTGGGTTCCTCGGGCTGCTGCACCTGGAGATCACGCGCGACCGGCTGGAACGTGAGTTCGGCCTGGAACTGATCTCCACCGCCCCGAACGTCGTGTACCAGGTCTACCTCGAGGACGGCACCGAGCGCGTCGTCACCAACCCGTCCGACTGGCCGACCGGCGCCAAGATCGCCGAGGTACACGAGCCCGTCAGCAAGGTCACGGTGATCGCGCCCGCGGAGTTCATCGGCGCGATCATGGACCTGTGCCAGAGCAAGCGTGGTCAACTGCTCGGCATGGACTACCTGTCGGAAGACCGCGTGGAGCTGCGGTACCAGCTGCCGCTCGCCGAGATCATCTTCGACTTCTTCGACGCGCTGAAGTCGCGCACCCGCGGCTACGCCTCGCTGGACTACGAGGAGGCAGGTCAGCAGGCCGCCGACCTGGTCAAGGTGGACATCCTGTTGCAGGGTGAGCCGGTGGACGCGTTCTCCGCCATCGTGCACAAGGACGCCGCCTACACCTACGGCAACAGGATGGCGACCAGGCTGCGTGAGCTCATCCCGCGCCAGCAGTTCGAGGTTCCGATCCAGGCCGCGATCGGTTCGCGCATCATCGCCCGCGAGACGATCCGCGCCATCCGCAAGGACGTTCTGGCCAAGTGCTACGGCGGTGACATCTCGCGGAAGCGGAAGCTGCTGGAGAAGCAGAAGGAAGGCAAGAAGCGGATGAAGACCGTGGGTCGGGTCGAGGTTCCCCAGGAGGCCTTCGTAGCCGCTCTGTCCACTGAGGACAGTGGAGGAGAGAAGGGCAAAGGCAAGAAGTGACCACGCCGTCCTAGTGGGCACTTCCCGCGCGCGTACCGGCGGTTCGTAGGCTAGGCACATGTTCGACAGCTTGCGCGTCCCTGTGGTTGTGGCGCCGATGGCCGGTGGGCCTTCCACACCGGAACTGGTGTCCGCGGCAGCGCACGCGGGGGCCTTCGGCTTCCTGGCAGGCGGCTACCTCAGCGCCGCCGGGCTGGCCGGCCAGATCGCCACGACCCGGGAGCGCTGCGGCGACACCTTCGGTGTGAACCTGTTCGTACCCGGTATCCGCTCGACCGTCGACGTACGCCCCTACGCCGAGCGGATCGGGGCCGAGGCGCGGCGCTACGGATGCGAGCCCGGCGCCGCGCGGTGGGACGACGATGCCTACGCCGCGAAGCTGGACCTCGTGGTCGCCGAGCGGGTTCCGGTGGTGTCGTTCACGTTCGGTGCACCGCTGGCCGCGGACATCGAGCGGCTGCACGCCGCTGGCAGCGCCGTCGTCGTCACCGTCACCAGTCCCGCCGAGGCACAGCAGGCGGCCGCGGTGGGCGCCGACGCACTGTGCGTGCAGGGTTTCGAGGCCGGAGGTCATCGCGGCCTCTTCAACGACGATCCGGCCATCGCCGCCGGGGGAGAGCTGTGCGGGCTGCTCGCCGCCCTGCGGCTGATCTCGGCCGTCACAGATCTGCCGCTCATCGCGGCTGGTGGCCTGGTCCACGGCGCGGATGTCGCCGCGGTCGTCGTGGCCGGCGCGGTGGCGGCGCAGCTGGGCACCGCCTTCCTGCTCGCGGACGAGGCGGGCACCAACCCCGTTCAGCGCCGTGCTCTGGCCGAAGGAGCCAGGCCGACGGCCTTCACCAGGGCGTTCAGCGGGCGACCCGCGCGCGGTCTGGTCAACAGGTTCTTACGGGAGTATTCCGTGCCTGCGCCCGCCGCGTACCCGCAGGTGAACAACCTGACCAGGCCGATAAGGGCGGCCGCCGCCGCGGCGGGGGACCCGGAGTCGATGTCGCTGTGGGCGGGCCAGACCTACCCGCTGGCTCACGGCCCAGCGCCGGCCGCCGAGATCATCATGATGCTGCGCGAGCAGGCTGTCGAGGCCCTGCGGCAGGGCGCCGGAAGGTTCGCCTGACGCTGTATCAGCCTGCGGCTTCGGTGGAGGAGGCCGGTGCGCCGCGCGTCTGCCCGCGCAGCGCGCCCGTGGCGAAGTAGCCCAGCACCTCGGCGATCGCCAGTGGGTCGTCCAGCTGTGGGCAATGCCCCCAGTCCTCCCTGACCAGGAGCCTGCTGTGCGGGACGAGGCCGTGCAGTTGCTTGCCCGAGGCGGCGCTGACCAGCCGGTCCTTGCCGCAGGCGATGACGAGCAGCGGCACGCTGATCCGGTCGAGTTGGTAGGCACCGGCGAGCTCGGAGATGAGTCTTCTCGCCTCCTGAAGGCGGCTCGTCGTGGACTGGTAGTCGGGGAAGAGCTCGAGGAAGCGCCGCACGTGTACCGCATCGGCGGTTTTCAGGTCCGCGTAGAGCAGGCGCGGCACCACCTGCTGGGCGATCGTGCGGACGATGACGCCCGGTACCGGCAGTGACGCGCACACGCGCAAGGCCAGCGGATAGCTCGCAATCGTTCTGATGAGCCAGGAGTCGACGAAACCCGGTGCCGATATGGACACCACGCCGGCGACGCGCAGTGCCGGGTTCTGCGCAGCCCGCAGGCTCATGGTTCCGCCCAATGAGTTGCCGACCAGCACGACGCTGCCCAGCGCGGCCTGCTCACGAATGACGGCGGCGGTGAACGCGTCCAGCTGCGGCAACATGGCGCCCGGTCGCAGAGCGGCTGCCTCGCCGAAACCGGGCAGGTCGACAGCGATGGCCGCGATTCCCGCGGTAGCCAGCTCGGCGAGGACGGAACGCCAGGTGTCGGCGCTGTCGCAGTATCCGTGCAGTAACACGATTCGAGGCGCCGTCGGGTGGACTGTCTTGCGCCGCTTGGGGCGTCCGTCGGCGGTGACTGGTCCGGCTTCCAGCACGCGTGTCCGGAAACCGGCGTAGCGGCGGTATCCGGCCCTCACATCCGGGCCGGATACTCCCGGGCCTGCCGGTATCGGCAAGACCTGTCGCTGCGCTGCGACCACCCCCCCAGGGTAGCCAATAACCCTCCGTTCTTTCCGCCGGAAAGAGGATACGAAGTCGTATCAGTGTGTGAACACGATCTTTCCGGCGGTCTCGCCCTTGAGCATGTCCGCGAACCCGCTCGCGGCATCGGTCATCGGCAGCTCGGTGCCGATCTGCGGCCGGATGCCGGCGATGTCGGTGTAGCTGAGCAGGCTCGCCAGCTCGTCCCTGGTCCCCATGGTGGAACCGACCACGCGGAGCTGCAGGAAGAACAGGCGCTGGAGGTCGGCGCTGGGGTCCGGACCGCTGGTGGAACCGGACACGACAACCGTTCCGCCCGGTTTGAGTGACTTCATCGAGTGCGCCCAGGTGGCCTTGCCGACCGTTTCGAACACGGCGTCGACGCGTTCCGGCAGCCGTGCGCCCGATTCAAAGGTTTGGTGCGCGCCGAGCTGCTCGGCCAGCGCGCGCTTGTCCTCGCTGCGTCCGGTCACCCACACCCGGAAGCCGGCTGCCCGCCCGAGCTGGACCAGCGCGGTGGACACCCCGCCGGAGGCTCCCTGCACGAGGAACGTCTGCCCTGGCCGCAGGCCCGACTTGACGAACAGCATCCGGTAGGCGGTGAGCCAGGCGGTGCCCATGGTCGCGGCCTCGGCGAACGACAGCCCCGCCGGCTTCGGCAGTACGTTGCGTGCCGGAACGACGACCGCGTCGGCGAACGTGCCCTGGTGCTTCTCGGTCAGCAGTGTGCGCTTCGGGTCGAGCGTGTCGTCGCCCCGCCAGGACTCGTCGTTGATGACCGAGTGGATGACCACCTCGGTGCCGTCGTCGAGTACACCGGCGCCGTCGCAGCCGAGGATCATCGGGAACTGTTCCTGCCTGATTCCGACGCCGCGCAGGGTCCAGATGTCGTGCATGTTCAGGCTGGCCGCCTTGACGGTCACCTTCACCCAGCCCTCGGACACCTCGGGTTCCGGTCGCTCACCCACCACGAGCGATGCCAGCGGATCGTCAGGATTGGCTTCTTTGGCATAGACGGCGAACATGGCGCCAACCTACCTGGCGTACGCTCTCCGTTGTGTTCGACGGAGTGACCCGCTGGTGGGACGGCTTCGAGCTGTGGTTGGTGCAACAATGGTTCCCCGTGCAGTTCGTCTTGGTCATGGCTGTGCTCGTGCCGCTGTGCGTGGGGCTGGCATGGCTGGTTCATCGTGTCGTTGACGTCGTAGCCGATCGTGCCGCGCGCCACCGCCGTGGCAGCCGCCGACCGGGCAGAACGTTCTAGGGGGCGGCGTTGTTCTCCCGCAGGCGCATCAGCGTGGCGCTGATCGCCCTCATCGTTCTCGTGCTCGGTGGGTGGCTGGTCAGGGATGTCACAGCGGTTGACGGCAATCCCCCAGGAGGGGGTAGCCTCCCGGGCGCGGATTCGGGGCTGCAGGTGGTGGCGTTGTCCAGCCTGCCGCCCGAGGTGAGCCAGACCTGGCAGCTGATCCAGCACGGTGGCCCCTTCCCGTATCCGGGCAAAGACGGCACGACGTTCGGCAATAGGGAGAGGTTGTTGCCCGAGAAGGCATCCGGTTATTACCGCGAATACACGGTCGACACGCCGGGCAGCGCCGACCGCGGAGCTCGACGCCTTGTCACCGGCCAGGAACACGAGTTGTACTACACCAGCGACCATTACGCGTCGTTCGAAGTCGTGGACCCCCGGCGATGACGGTGCAGCAGAAACCGGACTCGAAGACGATCACCCAGCAGGCTCGCGCCCGTGGGGCGTTCAGTCACGTCCTCGACGGCCGCGCGCTCGGCGACAAGCTGAGCACGCTGGACGCGATCGCCGCCGCACTGTCCTTCCCGGACTACTTCGGCCGCAACCTCGACGCGCTGTACGACTGTCTCACCGACCTGTCGTGGCTTCCCGCGGGCGAGCACGTCCTCATCTGGATCGCCTCGGACGTGTTGAGGCGCGCGGACCCGAAGTCCTACCTCGCCGTGCACAGCGTGCTTTCGGACGCCCAGCGCGCCCTCGCCCCCGGCGGTGAGCGCGCCGACAGCCGCACCCTCACCGTCGTCCTCACCGACGATTAGCGGGTCCGTCGCCTAGGAGACAACCCAGTTCGGGTTGCGTTTCTGGGCGAAGGCGGTGATCCCTTCCTGGCCTTCGTCGCTGGCGAAAAACCGGGCCGAGGTGGCCAGCATCGCCTCGAACGTCTGTCCCATTCCGCGGGCACGTTCGCCCTGGAGCAGGTCCTTCGTGGCGGCGAGCGCCCGCGGCCCGCCGAGACCGAGTGAGTCGACGTAGCGCTGCACTGTGGCGTCCAGCTGCTCGGCGGGCACCGCGGCGTTGATCAGGCCGATCGTGGCGGCGCGCTCGGCGTCGAACACGTCGCCGGTGAGGAACAGCTCGTGCGCGGCTCGCGGCGCCAGTCGCGGCAGCACCGTCACCGAGATGATCGCCGGGATGACGCCGATGCGGACCTCGGTGAACGCGAACGTCGCGTCGCTGACTGCGACGGCGATGTCGGCCGCGGCCACCAGACCAACGCCGCCTGCCCTCGCCGGGCCGGCGAGTCTGGCCACCACGGGCTTCGGGCTCGTCCAGATCCGTTCGAGGATTGCGGGAAACTCGTTGACGCCCTGATCCTGTGCGCCTGCCCCGCGCGCCTCCTTGAGATCCATCCCCGCGCAGAACACGGGCCCCGTGTGGGTCAGCACGACCACCCGCACGGCGGCGTCGCCGATGGCTTTGTCCAGACTCGCGCTCAGCTCGCCGCGCAGCTGCGCGGTCAGCGCGTTGCGGTTGTGCGGCGAGTCCAGCGTGATCGTCGCGACGCCCTGCGCGACGTCGTAGTGCACCAGTTCGTCAGCCATGGGAAACACCTTGCCACGTTCCCCGGCCTGGGCCTCAGGCCGAACGGGCGGTGGTGGCGAGAGCCTCGGCGTAGCGGTCGAGCACGACACCCGCCACCCGCGCGTCCGCGCCGAGTGGGCCCGCGATCAGCACACCGGGAGCCGCCTGCCCGGCCTGTGCGCGGACGCGGTCGGGCAGCAGGCCGGGGGCGAGGAACCACGAGGCGACGGCGAACCGCCGGGCGCCGCGGGCACGCAGCTTGGCGACGGCCGCCGCGACATCGGGTTTGGTGGCGCTGGCGAACGCCGGTGACACCTGGCAGCCGTGGCGGGCCCAGCGCCGTGCCAGCCGTGCGACGACGGCGTTGGCAGGCGCGTGTGAGGACCCCACCGCGGCGAGCACCACCCCGAGGTCGGCTGCGGCGAGGTCGGCGCCCGCGTCGGTCAGCCGGTCGACGGCGACGGCCTCCAGCAGTGGGTCGGCGCCCAGCACACCGGCGATCGACACCTCCAGCCGCGGCAGCCGGGCGGTCACCGCGGTGACGAGGCCGGGCAGGTCCACCCTGGCGTGGTAGGCACGGCCCAGCAGCAGCGGCACCACGACGACGTGCTGATGCCCCTCGGCATGCAGGCCGGCCAGGACGTCACCGACCGGCGGTTCGGACAGGTCGAGAAACGCCGCCCGCGCATCCGTCTCGGGGGCGGTCGCCCGCACGAGGTCCACCAGCGCACGCACGGTGGCCGCCGATCTGGGGTCGCGGCTACCGTGCGCGACGACGACGAGTGGCCCCGGTATCACTCCGGCTCCGCACCGCCGAGTGCCGCGAAGCGCTCGCCGATCAGCCCCGCGGCGAGCGTGTCGCCGTTCTTGGGGTCGATCACCAGGAACGCGCCGGTGCGGGGGCTCGCGGCGTAGTCGTCCACCGCGATCTCCTCGGACAGCCGCAGCCGCACGCTGCCGATCTCGTTGAGCTCCAGCGAAGCCGGTCCATCCACAGTGGACAGGGTTTGCTCGTCGAAGCGCGAGCTGAGCTCCTCAACCAGCGCCTGCACCGTGCGGGTGCCGTGTTTGACCAGCACGCGAGCGCCTGCCTGCAGCGACGTGCTGGACAGCCAGCACAGCGCGGCGGTGAGCTCGTCGGTGACGACCGGTCGTTCAGTCGCTGAGGCGATCAGATCGCCGCGCGAGATGTCCAGCTCGTCGGCCAGCAGCACGGTCACCGAGCTCCCCGTGCCCGCCTCCTGCAGCGGACCGTCGGCGGTGTCGATGCGCTCGACGGTGGTGCGCAGGCCTTGCGGCAGCACCACGATCTCGTCACCCGGCCGCACGGTGCCCGCCGCGATCTGCCCCGCGTAGCCCCGGTAGTCGGGATGCTCCGGCGTGCGCGGGCGGATCACGTACTGCACGGGGAAACGGAATGCCGCCTCGTGCGGATCCGGTGCGACGGGCACGGTCTCCAGGTGCTCCAGCAACGTCGGACCGGTGTACCAGGGGGTGTTCTCCGAACGCGTGGCCACGTTGTCGCCGACCAGTGCCGACACCGGAATGGCGAGCACCGAGCCCTCGGTGTACCCGAGCGATGACGCGTGCGCGGTGAACTCCTTCGCGATCACCGTGAACGCGGCCTCGTCGTAGGCAATGAGGTCCACTTTGTTCACGGCAAGGACGAGGCGGGGAACGCCGAGGAGTGCGAGCACCGCCGCGTGCCGCCGTGTCTGCTCCACGACACCCTTGCGCGCGTCGACGAGCAGCACGGCGAGCTGCGCGGTGGACGCGCCCGTCACGGTGTTGCGCGTGTACTGGACGTGCCCTGGAGTGTCGGCGAGCACGAAGCTGCGCTTCGGCGTGGCGAAGTACCGGTAGGCCACATCGATGGTGATGCCCTGCTCGCGCTCGGAACGCAAGCCGTCCACCAGCAGCGAGAGGTCCGGTGTGGACAGTCCACGATCGACACTCGCGCGCTGTACCGCGTCGAGCTGGTCGGCCAGCACCGACTTCGTGTCATAGAGGAGCCGTCCGACGAGCGTCGACTTGCCGTCGTCCACGCTGCCGGCGGTTGCCAACCGCAACAGGCTGGTCTTCGATCCCATTAGAAGTACCCCTCCCGCTTGCGGTCCTCCATGGCGGCTTCGGATAGCCGGTCGTCCGCCCTGGTGGCCCCGCGTTCGGTCAGCCTGCTGGCCTGCACCTCGGCGATCACTTCCTCCACTGTGGACGCTGTGGATTCCACCGCGCCGGTGCACGAGCCGTCACCGACAGTGCGGTAGCGCACCGTGAGGTCCTGAACGACCTCACCGTCGCGCGGGCCACCCCACGGTCCCTCGGTGAGCCACATACCGTCCCTGCGGTACACCGGGCGCTGGTGGGCGTAGTAGATCGAGGGCAGCTCGACGCCCTCGCGTGCGATGTAGTTCCACACGTCGGCCTCGGTCCAGTTGGACAGCGGGAAGACCCGGACGTGCTCGCCTGGCCGGTGTCTGCCGTTGTAGAGGTTCCACAGCTCGGGGCGCTGCCTGCGCGGCTCCCACTGGCCGAAGGCGTTGCGCAGGCTGAAGATTCGTTCCTTGGCGCGGGCCCGCTCCTCGTCACGCCGGCCGCCGCCGAACACGGCATCGAACTTGTGCTCGCCGATGGTGTCCAGCAAAGGCTGTGTCTGCAACGGGTTTCGGGTCCCGTCCGGACGCTCCGTCAGCCTTCCGTCGTCGATCCAGTCCTGCACGTGCGCGACGACCAGTCGCAGGCCGTACTTGTCGACGATGCGGTCGCGGAAGTCGATGACTTCCTCGAAGTTGTGCCCCGTGTCCACGTGCAGCAGCGGGAACGGCACCGGGGCCGGCCAGAACGCCTTGATCGCGAGGTGCAGCAGCAGCGTCGAGTCCTTGCCACCGGAGAACAGGATCACCGGGCGGTCGAACTCGCCCGCGACCTCGCGGAAGATGTGGACGGCTTCGGACTCCAGGGCGGTCAGGTTGTCCCGAGCCGCATCCGTCGCGGCCTCCAGTGTGGTCATGACGTCCTTTTCCTCCAGTGCTGTGGGGCACGCAGCTCGCACCGCTGCCTGCACGCTACGCAATGCACGTCCCATCCGTTTCTCAGGCGTGCAGCCCGCACTCGGTCTTGGAATTGCCGGCCCAGCGGCCGCTGCGGGGATCGGCGCCCGGCGCGACCTTCGCCGTGCACGGCGCGCAGCCGATCGACAGGTAGCCTTCGCCGACCAATGGGTTCTGCAGGATCCCGTGCTGGTCGACGTAGCCGTTGAACTCGTCGTCGCTCCACGCCGCGATGGGGTTCACCTTCACGAGGCCGTTGCGATCGTCCCAGGTGACGATCGGCGTGTTCGCTCTGGTCGGTGCGTCCACTCGCCGTACGCCGGTGATCCAGCACGAGTACTTCGCGAGCGTCGCGCGCAGCGGCACGACCTTGCGAAGGTGGCAGCACTGGTTGGGATCGCGCTCGTACAGTCTCGGCCCGTACTGGGCGTCCTGCTCGGCGACCGTCTGCTCCGCTGTGGCGTTGACGATTCTGATGTCCGGGTACACCGTGGCCACCGCGTCGCGCGTGCCGATCGTCTCGGCGAAGTGATAGCCGGTTTCCAGGAACAGTACGTCCACATCGGGCTTGACCTTCGTCACGAGGTCGACCAGTACCGCGTCCTGCATGTTCGACGCCACAACGAGATCGTCGCCGAACTGCTCGACGGCCCAGCGCAATGCCTCGCCGGGGCCGGCGTCGGCGAGACGTTCCGCCGCCTGCTCCGCCAGTGCTTTCAGCGCATCCGCCGATGTCGCCGCGGTCATCACGTCACCTCCGGTATCTGCAGGCCGATGAACTTCACCGAGAACACCCGTCTACACGACGAACACAGCCACGCCCCGTTGTCTTCCGGACGAAGATCCTCATCCCCACAGTACGGACAGTAGAAAGGCGTGGCCCGTGAAGGAGTGGCGTCGGTCACTTCAGATCAGCTTCCTCGGCGCGGGTGACCCACTGCGCGAAACGCTCGCCGTCCTCGCGCTGGGCAATGTAGTTGCGCACGACTCGTTCCACGTAGTCCGTCAGCTCCGCACTGGTCACCTTGTGCCCGCGCAGCTTACGGCCAAAGCCCGTGTCGAGTCCCAGACCACCGCCGAGGTGCACCTGGAAGCCCTCGACCTGGTTGCCGTCGTCGTCGGTGACTATCTGGCCCTTGAGCCCGATGTCGGCCACCTGGATACGCGCGCACGAGTTCGGGCAGCCGTTGAGGTGGATGGTGACCGGGTTGTCCAGACCGTCCTGGATGCCGGCAAGTCTGTGTTCGAGGTCGGCGACCAGCTCGGCTGCTCTGGCTTTGGTCTCGACGATCGCGAGCTTGCAGAACTCGATACCGGTGCAGGCCATGACACTGCGCCGCCACGGCGAGGGGTTCGTCTGCAGGCCTGCCTCGGCGAGCTCGGCCCGCAGGGTCTCCACCTCGCTCTCCGGGACGTCGAGCACGACGAGCTTCTGCTGCGGCGTCAGCCGGACCCGGCCGGAGCCGGCTCGCTCGGCCGCCTTGGCGACCGCGATGAGCATCGAGCCCGACGCGCGGCCGGCGACGGGTGCGCCGCCCACGTAGTAGTTGCCGTCCCGCTGGCGGTGGACTCCGATGTGGTCGATGGGCGTCTGCGGGACCTCCGGGGCGGGCCCGTCCACGAGCGTGCGGTGCAGGTACTCGGTTTCCAGCACCTCCCGGAACTTCTCCGCACCCCAGTCCTTGACGAGGAACTTGATGCGGGCGCGGGAGCGCAGCCTGCGGTAGCCGTAGTCACGGAAGACGGCGATGATCCCGGCCCAGACCTCGGGCACCTCGTCGAGCGGCACCCAGGCGCCGAGGCGCTGCGCGATCATCGGGTTGGTGGACAGCCCGCCGCCGACCCAGACGTCGAAGCCGGGGCCGTGCTCGGGGTGCTCGACCGCGACGAACGCGACGTCGTGGATCTCGTGCGCCACGTCCTGCAACCCGGAGATCGCGGTCTTGAACTTCCGCGGCAGGTTGGCGAACTGCGGGTCGCCGATATAGCGCCGCGTGATCTCCGCGATCGCGGGCGTGCCGTCGATGAGCTCGTCGGCCGAGATGCCGGCGACGGGGGAGCCGAGGATGACGCGCGGGCTGTCGCCGCATGCCTCCATGGTGGTCATGCCTGCGTTCTCGAGTTTCTGCCAGATCGTCGGCATGTCCTCGATCCGGATCCAGTGGTACTGGATGTTCTGCCGGTCGGTGATGTCGGCCGTGTCCCGCGCGTAGGTCTGCGAGAGCTCACCGAGCAGCGCGAGCTGGTCGGTGGTGAGCGCGCCGCCGTCGAGCCGGACCCGCAGCATGAAGTACCGGTCGTCCAGCTCCTCCGGCTCCAGGGTCGCCGTGCGGCCGCCGTCGATCCCTGGCTTGCGCTGCGTGTAGAGGCCGTACCAGCGGAAGCGGCCACGCAGGTCACCGGGGTCGATCGAGTCGAAACCGCCGCGGGCGTAGATGTTCTCGATGCGCGCGCGGACGTTGAGTGGGTTGTCGTCCTTCTTGGAGCGCTCGTTCGGGTTCAGCGGCTCGCGGTAGCCCAGGGCCCACTGACCTTCACCACGCCGTTGCTTCGCCCGTGCCGGGCGGCTCGTGTTCGGGGCCATCTGTTCTCCAGTCCTCCAGGGCATGGTGTGCGGCGGTTCGCCGCGGCCGGCGCCGCGCGTGCCGGAACGCCCTGGAAGAACTCGTGGTGGGAGCAGTTCGCGGCACATCCGGCGCCAGGTTGTCCGTCGTGGGCACGTGGCGCGGCAGCTCAGCGCCGGCAGAGACTGCTGGAGACACGCAGGTAGTCGACGTGGCGTCGCACCACGAGGGACACACCGGCAGAAGTCACGCTGTCAGGGTGCCACGCTGCTCAGAATGTGGTCCAGAGGCGTCCGCATGGTGGGAGCAAGGTCACCCGCGGCCTCGCCGGGCCCTGCCAGCAGGGTGCGACACTGGAGAAGTGACCACCGCGCCGACCACTGATCGTTTCGCCCTGCCCGCCACCGCGCTGGCCGGGCTCGGCAGCAGGCCGTTCGGCGTGTACGTGCACGTACCCTTCTGCGCCACCCGCTGCGGCTACTGCGACTTCAACACCTACACCGCGGGCGAGCTGGGTTCGGCCGCCTCGCCGGAGTCGTGGCTGGAGGGGCTGCGCCGAGAGCTGGACCTGGCGGCCGGGATGCTCGGCGAGCCACCCGCCGCGGACACCGTCTTCGTCGGCGGCGGCACGCCCTCACTGCTCGGTGCCGATGGGCTCGGCGCGGTGCTCGACGCGGTGCGGCAGGCCTTCGGGCTGGCCGAGGGCGCCGAGGTGACCACGGAGTCGAACCCGGAGTCCACCTCCCCCGAGTTCTTCGCCGGGATCCGCGCGGCCGGGTACACCCGGGTGTCGCTCGGTATGCAGTCGGCGGCCCCGCACGTCCTGCGCGTGCTGGACCGGGTGCACACGCCGGGCCGGCCTGCCGCTGCCGCGCGGGAGGCGCGCGCCGCCGGGTTCGCCCACGTCAACCTCGACCTGATCTACGGAACGCCGGGGGAGCGCACCGACGACCTGCGGGCCTCGCTCGACGCGGTGCTCGGCGCGGGGGTGGATCACGTGTCGGCCTACGCACTGATCGTCGAGGACGGCACCGCGCTGGCCCGGCGCGTGCGTAAGGGCGAGCTGCCCGCACCGGACGACGACGTTCTCGCCGCCGACTACGAGCTCATCGACCGCACGCTCACCTCGGCGGGGCTGCGCTGGTACGAGGTGTCGAACTGGGCCGCCGACGAGCCGGGCGCCCGCTGCAGGCACAACCTCGGCTACTGGCATGGCGGTGACTGGTGGGGCGCGGGGCCCGGTGCGCACAGCCACGTCGGCGGCGTCCGGTGGTGGAACGTCAAGCATCCGGCGCGCTACTCGGCGGTGCTCGCCGAAGGCGAGCCGCCTGCCGCAGGCCACGAGGTGCTCACCGCGGCCGACCGTCACCTCGAACGGGTCATGCTGGAGCTGCGGCTCGCCGAGGGGCTGCCGCTGGACGCACTCGATGGCGCCGGTGTGCGCGAGGCACGCGCCGCCGCTGCGGAAGGCCTGCTCCTGGAGCCCGCGCTGGCAGCGGGGCGGGCAGTGCTGACCGATCGCGGGCGGCTGCTGGCCGACGCTGTCGTCCGCCGTCTGGTCAGCTGATGACGCGGATCGTCAACCCGCCTTTGCTGAGCCGGTCCAGCAACGCGTCTCCCATGGCCACCGCCGTGGTCACCTGACCGGAGGTCGCCGGCAGGTCGTCGAAGGCGAGGCAGAGGGCGGACTCGGCAAGCATCTTCGCGGTCTCGTCATAGCCGGGATCGCCGCCGGAGAACTCGGTCACGACCCGCTGCCCGCCACCCCGGCCATCGAACCGGGCCGTGAACCACGACGCGGCCCGGCGCCGTTCGCTGGGGCCCTCGCCCGGTTTGCGGAGCCGGCCGAGTGCCTCCCGTGCCGGCGGGATCTGGGCGAGCAGCACCAGTGCGCCAAGGCCGAGGCCGGCAGCCACAACCGTCGGCAGCCGTGTGACCGACGCGGTGTGCCGGTAGCTGAAATCGGGTCCGTAGCGTTCCAGCGCCGCGGCTGAGCGCGCGACGATCTGCGGGTCGATCGTCGGCAGCGGCACGAGCCACCGCCCCGTTTCCTCGTCGCGGTTCGGCAGGCCCTGCGGCAGGCGGATCCGGCGGTGCGCGGGCCACGGCTCCGCCTGGCGCCGCTGTTCCGCTGTCCTGAGCATGGAACGGGCCCTCGAGAACGCGGTGAGTGCCGAGGAGTACGTGCCGCCGGAGATGTCCGCCCGCGCCCGGATCTGGCCGGTGACGCTGAGCGGCACGCCCTCGGGCAGCTGCTTCACGGTGAAGTACACGCCGAGGTCGTAGGGGATGGAGTCGAAGCCACACGCGTGCACGATGCGGGCGCCCGTGCGCCGGGCCGTCTCGTGGTGGGCGAGGTACATCCGGTCAACGAACTCGGGTTCGCCGCTGAGGTCGACGTAGTCGGTCCCAGCCTGCGCGCAGGCGGCCACGAGCGGCTCGCCGTGGCGCAGGTACGGCCCCACGGTGGTGATCACGACCCGGCTCGCGGACGCGACCGCGCGCAGCGAGACGGGATCGGTCGCATCGGCGTGCAGCAGCGGCAGTTCCGCGCACGCGGGGGTGAGTCCGGCCAGCCGCGCGCGTACCCGCTCCAGCTTCGTCCGGTCGCGCCCTGCGAGTGCCCAGCGGCAGCCCGGAGGCGTGTGCCGGGCGAGGTACTCGGCGGTCAGTCCGCCGGTGAACCCGGTCGCCCCGAACAGAACGAGATCGTGTTCGCGCTCGGCTCCCATCCGCTGCTCCTTCCACTGTGGTGCCCGTAGGCTACCCACAAGTAGGCAACGTTGGCGCCATCGGCGTGAGCGGGGCTTTCGTTGCGGCAGCATCGATTGGGCCCGGCCAGTTCCGGGTACCACGCCCACATGACCCAGGAGAATGAGCCGAAGCCCGCGGCGGACGTCTCGGATCAGCAGCGGCCGGCCGCGGGGGGCGCGGCCGAGCAACTCGAGCCGGCCATGCCGCTCGAGGCCGATCCCGCGGACGTCGCCGAGCAGGCAGTCCCGGTGTCTCTCGATGAAGACGACGACCATCGTCGGTGACGGCTGAGGTGTGAGTTTCGACAAAGGTGGGTACACCGCGCCAGCGACCGCGCAGCACCGTCCACGGAGGTGACCACATGGCCGATACGTCTCGCCTGCCCACTCCCGTCGCCGAGGTCTGGGAATGGCAGCGGCATGGCAACTGCCGCAATCTCGACAGCTCGGTGTTCTTCCATCCTGACGGAGAACGTGGCTTCGCGCGAGCCGACCGGGTGGCGCGGGCCAAGGAGATCTGCCGTACCTGCCCGGTGATCGTCCAGTGCCGGCATCACGCGCTCACGGTGCAGGAGCCGTTCGGCGTCTGGGGTGGCTTGGACGAGGCCGAACGGCGAGATGCGATCGCTCGCCGCAAGAAGCTGCAGTCGGTAGCGCACTGAGTTCTTTTTCACGCACGGGCACGCAGGCTGCTCAGCACCTCGTAGGGCGGGATCCAGCCGCGGTCGACGAGCACGTCGTACAGCGCCACGAGATTGGCCCGGATCTCGTTGTCTCCCTTCGCGTCCACCAGCATCCGCGCACGGTCGAGTACGGACTGGTCCGGTTCGGGCGCCGGCCCGGGCGGCGTGCCGTCCGGCGTCACCGAGCCCGACGCCACTGCGCGGTCCAACATCGGTTCGATGGCAGCGTGTTCGACGCGTTCCGCCAGCTGTAGGAGCGCCTGCGCGATCCGGTGCAGCTTGATGTTGTGTTGCTGGGACAGCCCGATCAGGAGGCGAAACGCCTCCTGCGGTGAACACCGATGCGAGACCACCAGCACGCCAACGGCCTGTTCAATCGTGGCGCGACTGCGCAGTGCGCGCCGCAACCCGTCCAGTTCGTTCCGCAGGCCGATGTCGTCGGGAGGGCCGGAACCGGGAGTGTCCGAAGTGTGGGCCACGCGACGGACCGCCCACTTACCGCGGGGTGGTGTGACAGCGGAATGGCAGGCGCGGCAACGTCATTGAAAAACTCCCCCGGTCGGCAGGCACGAAGAGGTGCGGACGCGAGAGCGCTTACAGTCGCCGGCCGCGCCAGCGCGCTGCGGCTGGTTTCTCGACCGCTGTTGACGTCGGCTCCAGAGATTGATTGGGCGCGCGTGCCCGCACAGCCCCGCGGAATGTCGTCGCAGGCACCGTCCTCAGAACCCACCGTCCTGGTTGACGAGGGTGCGCAGTCGGGTCAGCGCGCGGTGTTGTGACGTCCGCACGTTGGCCGAGGACAACCCCAGTGCCTCCGCGGTCTCGCCCGCGGACAGCCCGACCACGATGCGCAGGGTCACGATGTCGCGCTGCGTCCTGGGCAGGATGCGAAGTAGCCGGCTGAGCCGGCGCCCCAGATCGGTGTTGAGCGCATGCCGCTCGGGTTCGTTCCCGCCTGCACCCGGTTCCGGCACCTCCGGCGTCGGGTCGGCACGCTCACGTGCCACCAGGCGGAACGCGTCCGACACTTTGTTCGCCGCGATGGCATGCACGAGGTAGAGGAATGACCCGCCGCGGTCCTGGTAGTTCGGTAGTGCCCGCAGGACGGCGACACAGGTCTCCTGTGCGACGTCATCGGCGGAAACGTAGGAGAGATCGCGCCGGCCGAGCCGCGCGCGGCAGTACCTGGTGACGACAGGGGTAATCATTGACAGCAGCGTGTCGACGGCGAATGGATCACCACCTGCTGCTGCTTTTACGAGTGGATCGAGCTCCGCACGAGTGAGCGGATAACCCCGGTTCTCCCGGGGCTCAGCGCGCTCAGGTGTCGGCGCAAGAGTGATGGCGACGCTTTCCATAGTCGGCTCCCAGACCATGAACAATGCGGTCGCCGCCGGGGTCTTGGACGGCGCGATTCGGGGGGTTTCCGGGCCATGAGCTGGAAGGTGCGGGGAGCCAGCCTGCTCGTGACCACTTCAGCGCCATGCTAGAGGCGTCAAGTCAGGTAATCCAGTTACCAAGAAAAGTTAGCTGGAATGTCCTATAGCGACGACGGCGTCGGACCGGAAATGCCTGATCAGCGTCGAATGTCGGTGATGGGGTCACCGACACGCCCAGATCCGTCGTCTCAGCACAGCACAAATCGCGTCTCGTCGCGGCGTCGCGACAGGACAATGCCGGTACAACTAGTGCGTTACGCGCCCATGACCACGGCGTCGATCGCGGCGTCGACGCTGGCGTACACGGGCATCTGCACGACCAGGCCGGTCGCCTCCAAGGGCCGCAGTACGACCCGGCTGGTTGCGACGATGGCCCAGTTCAATTGATCCAATACGGACTTCTCAGCGAGCTCGGCCAGCACCGACAGCCCTGCGGAACCGAGGAATCCGACATCGTCGAAGTCCAGTACCAGCCCGCCGGCTCGTGTCCCCACTTCCTGTACCCATTTCCGCAGCTCGGGCGCCGACAGCAGGTCGATCTCACCGGTGATGTGCGCCAGCACCACCTCGTCCGGCCTGCGTTCTGCTTCGATGCGCATGCCGTGGGCGTCGGCGACAATGGATCGCGTGCTCACCGGAGACTGCACTGTCAGGCCGTTCGGCTCGGTGCTTCGCACGGTGGAATCCCTCCGTAGGGTTCGGACAGGGAGTTGGGGGAAATTACAGAAGAACATTGTGTGAGCCACGCGGCGCGCGACACGCAAGTCAACGCTCGCGGCTGTGTGCTCAACCGTGCCTACCACCGTAGGAAGCTCCCACCTCATGCGCAACCCGCTGCCGATGCACTGGTGCGCTGCGTTTGCCCCGTTGCCGGCTCGGGTACAGGCGTAGCCGAGCGTTGGGAGGGCTGATCCGGGTGAGTTGGGGAGAGCTCGGTGTTCGCGGGCTGGCCGGGCAGCTGCGTCAGGTTGCCTCCTCTGGCGACCTGGACGGTCTCGCGGTGTTGCTTGCCCAGTTGATCGGCGAGCGCGCGCCACGCAGGCACCTGTTCCAGCCTGTGCTGCTGGAGCTCATCGCAACAATCGTGCGGGAACTGCAGCACCGGGTCGGACGCCGTGACGGCGCGCTGTACACGGTCGAGGTGTTCGACGATGACGACTGTCTGCTGGAGATCGACGCGGTGCCACCGGCATTGCGGGCGATGCTGCGTGCGGTGCTCGCCGCGCTCAACGATGACGGTGCAGGCACCCGGTTCCAGGTGGGCCTGGTGACCGGCGATCCGGATCCGCTCGGCAGGCTCGACGCTGTGGTTCATGTGCTGCGGTGGGCGAACGCGCTGACGGGCGGGAAATGATCGTGGTCGGCTACGAGGGCGCCGAACGTTACCTGCCTGCCGACCGCAGCCTGCAGGCGCTGCGGTCGGCGGCCCGTGGTTGCCGCGGTTGCGATCTCTACCGGGACGCAACGCAGACCGTTTTCGGCGCAGGCCCGTCAACTGCTCACGTGGTGCTCGTTGGCGAGGTGCCAGGCGACCGGGAGGACGTGACGGGCAGGCCGTTCGTCGGCCCGGCGGGCGCGTTGCTCGACAGGGCACTGGACGATGCCGGAATCGACCGGGAAACGGTGTATGTCACCAATGCCGTGAAGCACTTTCGATTTTCCCCCGCAGATAGGGGAAAGCGGCGTATTCACATGAAGCCGTCCCGGTCGCAGATCGTCGCCTGCCACCCCTGGCTCGTCGCGGAGCTGGCGGTGCTGGCACCCGCGGTGGTGGTCTGTCTTGGTGCGACCGCAGCACAATCCTTGCTGGGAAAGGACTTCCGTGTCCGCGAGCAGCGTGGTCTGCTGCTCGACGGGTTCGCGGGCGAACTGCCGGGTGCGCCTCGCGTGCTGGCAACGCTACATCCGTCCGCGGTGTTACGCGCGCCCCCGGAGGAGCGCGAGCAGGCATACGCCGAGCTGGTCGCCGATCTTCACGTTGTGGCGAAAGCAATCTGAGAGCGATCGGGTGTGCGGGCAGCGCATTCGGCCTCGCCCCCCTACGGTGGACAGTGGCAGCTCCTCCCAGTACACCGAAGGGAAACGCCGAACATGCTTGCTATGACAGACGCTGCCGCTGAGGCGATCAGCGCGCTGACCTCTCAGCAGGATGGCCAGGGCGCGGCCGGATTGCGGTTCTCGGTGCGGCAGGAAACCGAGGCGGGTGCGCAGCTGGCCCTCTCGATCGCCCCCGCACCCGAGGAGGGCGACCAGGTGCTCGACACCGAAAGCGGTGCGCGCGTCTTCCTCGAGCCGCAGGCGGCTACGTTCCTCGACGACAAAGTGCTCGACGTCCAGCAGGACGATCAGGGTCAGCTGAACTTTGCGGTGATGCAGCAACCACAGGCCTGAGAAGGCGCCGGTGGGTTGTTCGGCGGCGGCCGGAGAATCGGCCGCCGCCGAGCATGTTGCTGTGCGTCCTTAGTGGACAAAGGTGGTGCTGGGGTCCTCTTAGTCTTCGCGGTGCGCCCGAACCAGGGCGGCGGTTTGCTCGCGTAGCAGCCGGGCGGCCTCGCGTTGCGCGTGCTCGAGCGAGGGTGCGTGGTCGATGAGGGCGCGGCTGCCCGCGATACCCGCGCCGGCGAGCTCCTCGGGGCTCAACGCGACCCGCCCGGCCACGGCCAGCACGGGTATGCCGTGCCGCCCTGCCATCGCGGCGATTCCGGCTGGGGCCTTGCCGGCAAGGCTCTGCTGGTCGAGCGAACCTTCGCCGGTGATCACCAGGTCCGCACCAGGCAGCGCCTGTGCCACACCGGTGAGCTCGACCACCAGGTGGAACCCGGATTCCGCGCGAGCGCCGAGTGCGGCCATGGCGCCCCCCGACACGCCGCCGCCGGCGCCGGCACTCGGCACATCGCCCAGCGCGATGGTGCCTGCCCGGTGCAGTGCGTCGGCCCAGGCGCGCAGCGCCGCCTCCAACTGCTCCACCTCACGTGGGCCTGCGCCCTTCTGGGGGCCGAAGACGGCGGCGGCGCCGTTCGGGCCGAGTAGCGGGTTCGTGACGTCGGTCGCCACGCGCACAGTGGTGTCGCCGAGGCGCTCGCGTACGGCGGCCAGCTCCACCGTGGCGACCCCACCGAGCGCGCCGCCGCCCAGTGCGGTGTGTGCGCCGGAGGAGTCGAGCACCTGAGCGCCGAGCGCACGCAGCATCCCGGAACCGCCGTCGGTGCTGGCGGTCCCGCCGACCGTGAGCACGATCCGGCTCGCGCCTCCGGTCAGTGCGTGACCGATGAGCTCCCCGACGCCGTAGGTGTGCGCCGCCAGTGCCACCGCGGGCGACGGCGTGACGTACTCGATGCCGCACGCGCGCGCAGACTCGATGTAGGCCGCGCCGTCCAGCAACACGTACCAGGCATCGACCTGCTCGCTGAGCGGCCCGCTGACCCGCAGGTCCACGCGCTTTCCACCGGCGGCCAGCAGCACGTCGAGCGTGCCCTCACCGCCGTCGGCAACCGGGCACAGTGTCACTTCGGCATCCGGCACCGCGTCCCGCACGCCGGCGCCGATGGCCTCGGCCGCCTCCACGGCGGTGAGGCTGCCCTTGAACTTGTCCGGTGCGATGACCACGCGCATCCCGGCTCACCCCTTCACCGGGGTCAGCGGGTCGCCACCGGTCAGCACGGCCGCGACGTTGCGCGCGGCCAGCATCGCCATCGCGGTGCGGGTCTCCACGGTCGCGGAGCCGAGGTGCGGTGCGAGCGCGACGTTGTCCAGCTCCAGCAACCGTGGATGGACCTCGGGTTCCTTCTCGAAGACGTCCAGTCCGGCGCCGGCGATGACACCGTCGGCCAGCGCGTCGGCGAGCGCGGCCTCGTCGACGACCGGCCCCCGGGTCGTGTTGATCAGGAACGCCGAGGGCTTCATCGAAGCGAGCGCAGTGGCGTCGATGAGGTGGCGGGTCTCGGGCGTCAACGGGCAGTGCAGCGACAGCACGTCCGCGGTGTGCAGGAGTTCCTCGAACGGCAGGTAGCGCGCCTGCAGCGCGTTCTCGACCTCGCCGGGGACCCGCCGCCTGCCGCTGTAGGCGATGTCCATCCCGAACGCGAGCGCGCGGCGGGCGACGGCCTGCCCGATCTGGCCGAGCCCGACGATGCCGAGCGTCTTGCCCTGCAGCCCGGAACCGAGCATGAAGCCGAGGTTGAAGGACCACGGAGTACGGGCACGCAGGAGCCGCTCGCCTTCGCCGAGTCGCCGGGTCACCACCAGCAGCAGGCCGAAGGCGAGGTCCGCGGTGGCATCGGTGAGCACACCAGGCGTGTTGGTGAACACGATGCCGCGGTCGGTGAGCGCGGCGACATCGGCATTGTCGTAGCCGACCGCCACCGTGGCGATGACTTTCACCTGGGGGCCCGCGGCGTCGGCGAACGCGGCGTCGACGCGGTCGTGCAGTGTGCTGACGATGGCGTCGGCGCCCGCAATGGCGGTGTGCAGCTCGCCGGGTGACAGCGCGCGGTCCGGTTCGGGGAACCACACGTCCCCGACCTCGCGCAGCACCGCGAGTGCGGGCTCCGCGATCTTCCTGGTGACCACGATCCGAGGCCGGTTCTCCGTCATCCACCGCTCCTATGCGCTGCTGATCAACATGCCCCCAGAGTCACCTTAGTAGGGGGCTCGCCTTTTTCCAGGATGGAAAATCTTGTGTTGACGACTTGGAAAGTCAAGGGCTACGGTTTCCAACATGGAAACAGATGGGGAACCAGGCGGCCGGCCGACTCCGCAAGAAGCAGGCGCCGCCCTGCGGGAGATCGAACAAGCGCAAGCCTCGCTCGCCGGAACACCGCCACCGTGGTGGTATTTCCTTGCGCTGGCCGCATTGGTGGCCATCGCGCCGGTCGTCAACGTCGCGCCGCCGACACTCTTGGGCATCACGCTGACCCTCGTCGGGGTCGTGGCATGGACTGCGCTGCTCGGTATCGCGATCGGGCTGTACGTGCGGAAGGTCGGTATCGTGCCGCGGGTCAGCGCGGTGCCGCGGCGTGTCGTGTGGCTGCCGATGGTCGGTGTTCTCGCGCTGCTGATCGGCGCCGCGGTACTGGTCAACGTCTACGACCAGGAGTGGATCTGGTTCGTCGCGTCGGGTGTACTCGCCGCCCTGATCGTGGTCATGGGTGGCGTACTCCGGCGCAAGGCTCGGAAGATGGCATGACCATGCGTGATCCCGCCACTGGTTTCGACGCGATCATCCACGCCCCGAACCGGTTGCGGATCTGTGCCCTGCTCGATGTTGTGGAGCATGCCGAGTTCGGCGTGGTCCAGGAGCGGCTCGGGGTCAGCGCTTCGGTGCTCAGCAAGCATGTGAGTGTGCTGATGGACGCCGGTTACGTGGAACAGCGCAAGGCCGTTCGCGACACCCGGCAGCGTGTGTGGTTGCACCTGACCAAGGACGGCCGCGCAGCCTACCGCGCACATGTGGCTGCACTGCGCGACATCGTCGGCCATTGACGGGTTCGCGCGGCGCCCAGTATGTTCATATGCAGAACGTGTGTGCGCAATGCGAACGAGGTGGTGCAACGTGGCGGAGATCGTTTCGCTGGCCGAGGGGGTCGCGAGGCTGGTGCACGATGGCGACATGGTCGCCATGGAGGGGTTCACGCACCTGATCCCGCACGCGGCCGGGCAGGAGATCATCCGCCAGCGGCGCCGGGACCTGACCCTGGTGCGGATGACGCCGGACATCATCTACGACCAGCTCATCGGCGCCGGGTGCGCGCGCAAGCTGGTCTTCTCCTGGGGTGGTAACCCCGGGGTCGGCTCGCTGCACCGTTTCCGCGACGCCGTGCAGAACGGCTGGCCGGTTCCGCTGGAGATCGAGGAACACAGCCACGCCGGGATGGCCAACCGCTACGTCGCGGGCGCCTCCGGGCTTCCGTTCGCGGTGCTGCGCGGCTACTCCGGCACCGACCTGCCCAAGCGCACCGACACGATCAAGCAGATCACCTGCCCGTTCACGGGTGAGCAGCTCGCCGCCGTTCCCGCGCTGAACCCGGATGTGTCGGTCATTCACGCCCAGCGCGCCGACCGCGCCGGCAACGTGCAGATCTGGGGCCTGGTCGGGGTGCAGAAGGAAGCGGTACTCGCGGCGAAGCGGAGCCTGGTCACCGTTGAGGAGATCGTCGACGAGCTCGAGCCGGTGCCCGGCCAGCTGATCCTGCCGAGCTGGGCGCTCACCTGCGTTGCCGTGGCGCCACACGGTGCCCATCCGTCCTACGCGCAGGGCTACTACGAGCGCGACAACGCCTACTACGCACACTGGGATTCCATTGGGCGAAAGCGGGACTCGTTCCAGGACTGGCTTCGCGAGAAGGTGTTCACCATGGAGGGTGCGCAATGACGGCCACGACCGCTGACGCCGAGCGGACCTACACCGCCGACGAGATGATGTCGATCGCCGCTGCCAGGGCGCTGACCAACGGGAAGCGGTGCTTCGTCGGGATCGGCCTGCCCTCCACGGCCGCGAACCTCGCGCGCCGCACACACGCTCCGGGCCTCGTGCTGATCTACGAGTCCGGCACGCTCGGCTCCAAGCCCGGCCGGCTACCCGCCTCGATCGGTGACGGCATCCTCGCCGAGACCGCCGATGCCGTGATCAGCGTGCCCGAGGTGTTCAACTACTGGCTGCAGCCCGGCCGCATCGACGTCGGCTTCCTCGGCGCCGCGCAGCTCGACAGGTTCGGCAACATCAACACCACCGTGATCGGCGACGACTACGCCCAGCCGACGGTGCGCCTGCCCGGCGCGGGCGGCGCCCCGGAGATCGCCGCCTCGTGCCGCGAGGTGTTCGTCGTGGTGCGGCAGAGCGCGCGCAGCTTCGTCGAGAAGGTCGACTTCATCACCTCGTTCGGTCACGGCTCCGGCAAGGGCGACAGGGAGCGGCTCGGCCTGCGTGGCGCCGGGCCCACGCTGGTGATCACCGACCTCGCGGTGTTCCGGCCCGATCCGGAGACCGCCGAGCTGGTGCTCAGCCAGCTGCACCCCGGCGTCGAGGTCGAGCAGGTGCGCGCGGCGACCGGCTGGGACCTCAAGGTCTCGCCGGAGCTCTCTCGTACTGATGCGCCGACCGAGACCGAGCTGCAGACCCTGCGTGAACTGAAGGCAGCCAAGTGAACGACGCATTCGTACTCGACGCGATCCGCACCCCGTTCGGCCGCTACGGCGGGGCGCTCGCGAAGGTCCGCCCCGACGACCTGGCCGCCCACGTGCTTCGTGAGCTGGCGACTCGGAGCGACCTTGATCCGTCCACTGTAGACGAAGTGATCCTGGGTGACGCCAACCAGGCCGGCGAGGACAACCGCAACGTCGCCAGGATGGCGGCACTGCTCGCAGGCTGGCCGACCAGCGTGCCCGGCAGCACCGTCAACCGGCTGTGCGGGTCCGGGCTGGACGCGGTGATGCAAGCCAGCCGGTCGATTGCGACCGGCGACGCCTCGCTCGTCGTTGCCGGTGGCGTGGAGTCCATGACCCGCGCGCCGATGATCCTGCTGAAACCGGAAAAGGCTTATGGCGCCGGCAACCAGACGCTGCATTCGAGCACGCTGGGCTGGCGTATGGTCAACCCCGAGATGCCCGAGCAGTGGACGATCTCGCTCGGTGAGAGCACCGAGCGGCTTGCCGAGCGCTACGGCATCACGCGCGAGCAGCAGGACGAGTTCGCATTGCGCAGCCACCTCAAGGCGGCAAAGGCGTGGGACGCTGGTTTCTACGACTCGCATGTCGTGCCGGTGCCAGGCGCCGAGCTCATCCGGGACGAAGGAATCCGCCCGGACTCCACTGTGGACAAACTGGCGAAGCTCAAGCCGGCATTCCGTCCACAAGGTACTGTTACGGCGGGCAATGCCTCACCGCTCAACGACGGCGCATCCGCCGTCCTGCTGGGTGACCAGCAGGCCGCCGACCGGCTCGGTAAGAGGCCACTCGCGCGCATCGCCGGGCGCGGCGCCGCCGGGGTGGATCCGGACGTGTTCGGGATCGGTCCCGTTCGTGCCGCCGAAATCGCGTTGGAGCGTGCCGGTATCGGCTGGGGTGATCTCGCCGCGGTCGAGCTGAACGAGGCGTTCGCGGCGCAGTCGCTGGCCTGCCTCGCCGACTGGCCCAAGCTGGATCCCGAGATCGTGAACGTCAACGGCGGTGCCATCGCCATCGGCCACCCGCTCGGCGCCTCCGGTGGCCGCATCCTCGGTGCGCTCGCGCACGAGCTGCGCCGCCGCGGCGGCGGCTGGGGCCTGGCGGCCATCTGCATTGGCGTCGGCCAGGGACTGGCCGTTGTGCTCGAGGCGTAGACCAAGGAGGGTTGATGACCGCGCACACGTCGTCGTCGGAATCCGGGCTCATCCTGCCGAGGTACCGGCGGGATCCGGAAGGGACACATCCCCCACTCGATTCACTGGGGTACAAGTCGACAGGCCTGCGCCATCCGCAGCAGCCGCTCGTGTTGTTGCCGCACAAGCTCACCGAGATCACCGGGCCGCTGCTCGGCCCCGGCCGCATCGGTGAGCTCGACAACGACCTGACCCGGCAGCACCCGCAGGAACCACAGGGGCAGCGGATCATCGTGCACGGCAGGCTGCTCGACGGTGACGGAAGGCCGGTGCCCAACTCTCTGATCGAGATCTGGCAGGCCAATGCGGGCGGCCGGTACAAGCACATGTGGGACAACTGGCCCTGCCCGGTCGACCCGTACTTCGACGGCGTGGGCCGCACGTTGACCGACAGCGAGGGGCGTTACGAGTTCACCACGATCAAGCCGGGCGCCTACCCGTGGAAGAACCACGACAACGCCTGGCGGCCAGCGCACATTCACTTCTCGGTGTTCGGCATGGCGTTCACCCAGCGGCTGGTCACGCAGATGTACTTCCCGGACGATCCGCTGTTCTTCCAGGACCCGATCTTCAACTCGGTGCCGGACGAGAAGGCGCGGCAGCGGATGGTCTCGAGCTTCGACATGAGCCGCACGGTGCCGGAATGGGCGCTGGCGTTCGAGTTCGACATCGTGCTGCGCGGGCGCGAGGCGACGCCGTTCGAGAACGAGGAGGACGAGGACGAGTGAGCACACCCTCACAGACTGTCGGCCCCTACCTGTCGATCGGCCTGCCGTGGCCGGACGGACCCACGGTGGTCGAGGAGGGCACACCCGGTGCGGTGTGGATTCGCGGCGTCATCACCGATGGCGCCGGTGCGCGGGTGCCGGACGCGATGATCGAGACCTGGCAGGCCGATCCGGATGGCCGCTTCGACCATCCGGACGACCCGCGCGGCGCGCGGCCGGGCTTCCGTGGCTTCGGGCGCTGTCCCACGAACGACGACGGTGAGTACGGGATTCTCACGCTGCTGCCGGGCGCACTGCCCGGAGAGGCGTCGCACATCAACGTGTCGGTGTTCGCGCGTGGGCTGCTGCACCGGGTGGTCACCCGCATCTACTTCCCGGACAACGCCGCCGACCCGGTGCTGGCGTCGGTGCCCGCCGACCGCAGGGGCACGCTGATCGCCACCAGGACCGAGGACGGCTACCGCTTCGACGTGCGGCTGCAAGGCGAAGGCGAGACAGTGTTCTTCGATGTCTGAGCTGTTCGACCCGGTGCTCGCAGCGGGTGCTGTCCATGCCGAGGTCGGCGACACCGCGTGGCTGTGCGGCATGCTCGACTTCGAGGCGGCGCTGGCCGCCGCCGAGGCGGACGCGGGGCTGATCGAGCGGGCACACGCCGAGCGCATCAGCGCGGCCTGCCGTCCCGAGCACTACGACCCGGCGGCGCTGGGGCGGGGCGCGACCGGGATCGGCAACCCGGCCGCGCCGCTGGTGCGGGCACTGACCGAGCGGGTGGGCGGCGAAGCGGCGCGGCACGTCCATCGTGGCGCCACCAGCCAGGACGTGCTGGACACCGCGGCGATGCTGGTGAGCAAGCGGGCATTGGTGCCGCTGCTGGCCGATCTCGGCGCGTGTGCCGAAACGGCAGCCCGGCTCGCGCGGGAGCACACCGGCACCGTCCAAGTAGGACGAACCCTGCTGCAGCACGCTCTGCCGGTGACGTTCGGCCTGACCGCGGCCGGCTGGCTCAGTGCGCTGAACGCGGCGGCGGACCGGTTGCGGGCGTTGCGGTTGCCTGCGCAGCTCGGCGGAGCGAGCGGCACCCTGGCCTCACTCGGCGAGCACGGCCCCGCCGTGCTCGCCGCGCTCAGCCACCGGCTGGGGCTGGCCGAACCGGTGCTGCCGTGGCACACCGACAGGACACCCGTCGCCGACCTGGCCGGTGCGCTCGGCGAGGCCGCCGGTGTGGTGGCGAGCATCGCCCGCGACATCGTGCTGCTCGCGCAGACCGAGGTCGGTGAGCTCCACGAGCAGGGCCCGCCGGGCAGCGGCGGGTCGTCGACGATGCCGCACAAGCGCAACCCGGTGGCCGCCGTGTCGGCGCTGGCCTGTGCCAAGCGGGCGCCCGGCCTGGTCGCCGACCTGCTCGCGGCGATGGAACAGGAGCACCAGCGCGCCGCGGGCGCGTGGCACGCGGAATGGCGCCCGTTCACCGAGCTGTGGCTTGCGGCCGGGTCGGCGGCGCACTGGCTGCGCACCAGCCTTGACCGCCTGCAGGTGGATGTTGTTGCCATGCAAGCGAATCTGGAGCGCAGTGGGGGAGTGCTGCTCGCGGAGCGGATCACCACCGAGCTGGCTCCGGAGACCGGGCGGCTCGCGGCTCACGACGCCGTCACCGCCTGCTGCCACCGGGCGCTGGCCGGTGAGGGCACGCTGGCCGAGCTGCTCGCGGCCGATCCGCTGGTGGGTGCGCGGTTGTCCGCCGAACGCATCGCGCAACTGCTCGATCCCGCCGACTACCTCGGCAGCGCGGGCGTGTTCGTCGAACGCGCGCTGGCCGCGCACAAGAACGCAAGGAAGGAATGACCGTGCGGGTGAACTACGTCGCCGACGGCCCCGCCGATGGTGAGGTCGTGGTGCTGTCCGGCTCGATCGGCAGCAACCTGAGCATGTGGGACCCGCAGGTCGAGCCGCTCACCTCGGCCGGCTTTCGAGTGGTGCGCTACGACCAGCGGGGCCACGGTCGCACGCCGGTCCCGTCCGGACCGTGCACGCTGGCGGACCTCGGCGGTGACGTCGTCGAGCTGTTGGACTCGCTCGGCGTTGAGCGCGCCCACTTCGTGGGCCTGTCGCTGGGTGGAATGACGGGGATGTGGCTCGGCATTCACGAACCCGCCCGGATCGCGAGTCTTGTGTTGTGCTGCACGTCCGCCGGGCTCGGCACACCGCAGATGTGGGCGGAGCGGGCGCGGACCGCGCGCACCGAGGGCATGGCGGCCATCGCGGACGGCAGCATCCAGCGCTGGTTCACCCAGGACTGGCTCACCGCGAACCCGCAACTGGCGCGGGAGTATCACCACATGACCGCCACTACGCCCGCCGAGGGCTACGCGGCCTGCTGTGCTGCGATCGGCGAGATGGACCTGGTCGACGACCTGCTCAAGATCAGCGCGCCGACGCTGGTGATCTCCGGAGCCGATGACCCGGCCACCCCACCCGAGGAGCACGGCAGGCTGATCGCCGATGCCGTTGCCGGCGCGCGGTTCGAGGTCGTGGAACAGGCCGCCCACCTCGGGAATGTGGAGCAGCCGCAGCGGTTCAGCGAACTCATCATCGAAGGGCTGGCGCGATGACCGACTGGTATGCCGAGGGAATGAAGGTCCGCCGCGAGGTGCTCGGCGATGAGCACGTCGACCGGGCAGTGGCCGGTACGACCGAGTTCACAGCGCCGTTTCAGGACTACATCACACGCGCGGCGTGGGGTTCGGTGTGGACCCGGGACGGGCTGGACCGTAAGACGCGCAGCTGTATCACCCTGGCCGTGCTGACCGCGCTGCACTGTCACGGCGAGATCGCCATGCACGTGCGAGCTGCTATCGGCAATGGGCTCACTCCCGACGAGATCGCCGAGGTGCTGTTGCACACCGGCGTCTACTCCGGTGTGCCCGCGGCGAACGAGGCGTTCGCCATCGCGGCGCGCACGCTGGCCGAGATGGGCGAGATATAGGTTTTCTCCATGGCAGAAGGTACGGAGCGCGGTGCGCACCATGTGCAGTCGCTGGAACGCGGTCTGGCCGTGATCAAGGCGTTCGGTGCCGGGTCGGCGGAGCTCACGCTGAGCGAGGTCGCCAGGGTCACCGGGCTCACCCGCGCGGCGGCCCGGCGTTTCCTGCTGACACTGGCCGACCTCGGCTACGTCCGAACCGACGGCAAGTACTTCTCGCTGACCGCGCGCGTGCTCGAAATCGGCTACGCGTTCCTGTCCAGTCTGTCGTTGCCGGAGGTCGCCCAGCCGCACCTGGAGCGCCTGTCGGCGGAGGTACAGGAGTCGAGCTCGGTGTCGGTACTGGAAGGCGCCGACATCGTCTACGTCGCCAGGGTCGCGGTGTCGCGGATCATGGCGGTGTCGATCAATGTCGGGACGCGCTTCCCCGCGCACGCGACCTCGATGGGGCACGTTCTGCTCGCCGGGCTCGATGAGGCGGCCTTCGCCGAGTACCTGCAGCATGCGTCGTTCGAGCAGTACACCTCCCACACCATCGTCTCGCCCGCCCGTCTAGGTGCCGAGCTGGCGACCGTGCGGACACAGGGGTGGGCGCTGGTGGACCAGGAGCTCGAGGAGGGCCTGCGGTCCGTGGCGGCGCCGATCCACGGGCCGGACGGGGCCGTGGTGGCCGCCATCAACCTGTCGACGCATGCGAGCCGTAACACGCCCGAGTCGGTGCGCGCCGAACTGCTCCCGCCGCTGCTCGCGGCGGCGGGGCGGATCGAGGCCGATCTCGCCGTCACGTCACCGGCAAGGGTGTCATGATCACCGCGGGACTGCTGCTGGCGGCCGGTGCCGGCCGCCGTTTCGGCAAGCCGAAGGCGCTGGCGGAGCTGGGCGGTGAGGCGCTCGTGACGCGCGCGGTCCGCATCCTGACCGAGGGCGGCTGCGATCCGGTGGTCGTGGTCCTCGGCGCGGGTGCGGACGAGGCGCGCGCGCTGGTGCCTCGGACGGCGACCGTTGTGGTAGCGGCCGACTGGGCCGAGGGCATGGGTGCGTCCCTGCGCGCTGGGCTGCGTGCGCTGCCGTCGCTGGACCCGGTGCCGGACGCCGCGCTCGTGCAGCTGGTCGACCTGCCGGGTGTGGGGGCGGAGGTGGTGGCCCGCCTGGTCACCCACACCGGATCCGAGGCGGTCGCCCGTGCCGGATACGACGGTGTGCCTGGCCATCCGGTGCTGTTCGGGCGCAAGTGGTGGGCGGAGATCGCGGCGACCGCCCAGGGTGACCGAGGGGCGCGAGGTTGGCTGTCGGGCCGCGCCGACGTCCGCCTGGTGGAGTGCGGGGACCTCGGCCACGGCGCCGACGCCGACACCCCAGCGGAGCTGAACCCTTAGAGCGCGTCTGGGAACCGTCCTCCGTGCGAGCGGTGATCCAGATGGATGCATCGCAAGGCGGAGGAGGGAGCCATGACGGAGTCATGGTGA
>NZ_JBEYXW010000034.1:0-65108 GCF_040645195.1 Saccharomonospora sp. NPDC046836 | reverse complement strand
GGGTGCTCGATCATGCTGCCGCCGCGTTCTTCGTGCCTGCGGCGCATGAGTGCTGCGAGGAGTAGTGGGTGTTCGATGAGGCTTTCGCCTCGTTCCTCTCGCCTGCCCAGCAATGCCGCCAGTAACAGCGGATGCTCGATCATGCGCTCGGCGTGTTCTTCTTCTGCCTCTGGCTGAACCTTTTCGCGCGCCTCCGTGGTCGTTGTCATGACATTACCTTTCGGTCAATCGACTATTTGACAGAAATTTGTCGACTCGCAAAGGTCAAACAAATGATCCTTCGGGCTCTGATCATTTTATTATAGGCGTGACAATTCGTGCTGTCAGTGGACAGCGCCTGAGAATGCGCGAAGAAGTCCCAGTCCGTTGGGAGAGTCAGTTGTACGCGGCGCGCACCTTTGCTGCGAATTCGTAGTCATGGCGCCAGTTCGCGCCGGTCGGTGCGAGGAGTACGCGCTCGGCTCCGGCTGCCTCGTACGCCGACAGTTGCGCGGCGACACGCTGTGGATCGGTGTCCACTTCCGGTGCCACGACCGTTGCTTTGACCGCTGGTCGGCCGTGTTCGGCGGCGAGCCGGCCAATCTCCGCTATGCCCGAGGCGATCTTCTCGGGTGGTAGCGCGATGGAGGCCCAGCCGTCGCCGTACCTGGCTGCCCGGCGCAGCGCTGCCCGCCCGTTGCCGGCCACCACCACGGGAGGCATGGCCGAGCCTGGTGCGAGCGCCACCTCCGTACCGTCGTCGAGCACGGTCCGCTTGCCGGTCACCAGGTCCGGCAGCGCCCGCAGCGCCGCATCGGTCCGTGCACCTCGGTCCGTGAACGACACGCCCGCTGCGCGCCACCCGATGTCGCCGTGCGCCGGGTTGCCGGTGCCGATCCCCAGGACCAGCCGATTGCCGGACAGGTGTTGCAGCGTGCTCACCTGCTTGGCCGCCCAGGCGACCGGCCGAAGGGCCAGCAGTAGCACGTTGAAGCCAACCGTGATGCGCTCGGTCACTGCTGCCGCGGCGGCCACCACCACAGTGCTGTCCAGTATCGGGGCGCTCGCAACCAGGTGGTCGGTCGACCAGATCGAGTCGAGCCCGACCTCCTCGGCGAACCGCGCACACGCCCGCACGTCACCCAGGATCGGCTGGGCGGGGTCGGGCGTGGACGTCGGCAAGAAAACTCCGATCTCCAAGGACATGACGGTTCCCTTCGTGCGGTGCGGAAGGCACCAACCTACCCACGGCAGCAGCAGTTGCTGTGCGATCCGTGGGTACCGTTCGATGCCGCCCACGGCGCCACCGGCGGGAGGCGGCGACGGCCCTGCGCACGATCACCGCTGGGCTTCGGCGAGGCTGAGCGCCGTTACGCAGGTTCCGCTGATCCGCCGCCTCAGCTGACACAGACCAGCTAACGTTGGCGCGGTTTCGAGAATGACGGGGGGACGCTGAGGTGGCCGCGGAGGCAGGTCCTACGGAGAGCCACCTGAACAGGGCCATCCAGCGATACGCGGTGTCGGTGCGTGTGCTGGTGATCATGTCGTGCGCTGGCCTCGGGCTGCTCGCGGTCCCCGCGCGGTACCTGCCGGTGGCATTGCTGGCGGGTGCTGTCGCGCTGGCCTGGTGTGGCCTGAGCCTGTACTGGCTCCGCAGTGCTCCGCCGCTGGCCCGGATTGTCGCCGCCGCACTGGTTTCGGTACTGCTCATCCAGCTGACGCAGGCGTGGACCGGCCCCGCCGAGTTCAACAGCTGGGTCTTCGCCGTCGCGTCGATCACGGCGATCAGCGCGCAGTTCGAGCTTGCCCGGCATCGGGGAGCGGCGCTGCTGGTGTCCCTGGTGACGGTACTCGCCTACGTGGCAGGCAGCGCGGTCATCCGGCCGCCAGGAGAAGCCGTCGTGTCCGGCGTGCGCCTGCTGGTGGAGACGGCTTTGTCGTGGGTCGCCTACCTGCTCGTCCGGCGGCAGGCACGCGCCGCCGACCGCCGCAACGCGTGGGCGGCAGAGCAGCGCAGGGCCGCCGGGGTGGCCGCGGCACGGCGCGCTGCGGAACGGGAGTACCTCGCGACCCTGCACGACACCGCGAGCGCCACACTGCTCATGGTGTCGCTGGGCGCGGGTGACCGGAGCTGGGTCGCCGACCGTGCCCGCAGGGACATCGAGACGCTCACCGCGCCGCTTACCGGCGCGGCGCGCCAGGTCGACCTGGTCCCCCTGCTCAGGCAGGCGGCGGACGACCCCGCCGTCGCGGTCGACGTCGAGCTGCCCGGCACGCTTTCGCTGCCTGCTGCGCCCGCGCTCGCCGTCGCCCACGGGGTGCGGGAGGCCGTGCTGAACGTGGTCCGGCACGCGGGTGTCTCGGCCGCGACTCTGCGAGCGTCCTGCGATGAGGACGGCCGCCTGGTGGTCGAATTGTCCGACCAGGGCGCGGGTTTCGACACCGACCTGGTCGCCGAGCATCGGCGCGGGCTCACGGGCTCCATCATCGGCCGGATGACGGCGGTGGGCGGTGCTACGGAGATCGACTCCGCTCCGGGCAGGGGAACGACCGTGCGCTGGACGTGGCATGCCTGAGAGCGCGTCTGAGAATCGTCCTCCGTGCGAGCGGTGATCCAGATGGATGCATCGCAAGGCGGAGGAGGGAGGCATGACGGAGTCATGGTGACTGACGACAACGCAGCGAGGCGCCATCTGGGCGCCGCGCAGCCGGTACGCGATGGTTCTCAGACGCGCTCTGAGACCCCGCAGCGGGTGTTGCGCGCGAGCAGGATCGCGATACTGGTTGTGGCCGTCACTGTCCAATGTGGCTTGTGTCTCCCGCGGTTACTGGCGAACCGGGGCAGCAACGGGTTGTGGTGGACGGAGGCCGTCGCGTTCGCGGTGCTGGCGGTGGTGGCCGTGGTCGCGGCGATCACCACCGCGCGCGGGTCGGCTTCCGACAGCCGCGGCCGCATGCTGGCGGGCATTTGCCTTTCGGCCGGGGTACTCGCCTCGACCGGTGTTCCCGGGGACCTGTTGCTCGCGCCGGAGGACTGGTCGTTCGGCCTGGTCGGGTGGTACGGCATCGTGCTGCTGTTCGACCTGCCACTGCGTTCGACGGGCGCTTTCCTTGCTACGCACCTGGTGTTGACTGCCGCGGAGGTGGTGGTCAAGGGTGTTCCCGACTCGGCAGTCTTCGCCTCCATGGCGATCGCCGCCGTCTCGGTCTGCGGCTTCCAGTTCGCGATCGCGCTGATCGCGCAGCTGTTGCGCAGGACGGCGGTGGCGGCGGGCGAGGCCGCGGCACGGGAGGAGCAGCTGCGCACACGGGAGGTCATTGCCGAATCCGTCCACGAGGACTACCAGGCGCGCTACGCAACGCTGCTGGACACGACCGTGCCACTGCTGGCGGGGCTGGCCGACGGGTCCCTGGAACCCTCGGACGCGGACACCAGGCGTCGCTGCGCGATCGAAGCCGCCAGAATGCGCCGGCTGTTCGCGGAGAGCGACGAGGTAGCCGACCGGCTCGTGCACGAGCTGCGCGCTGGTATCGACATCGCCGAGCGCCACGGCGTCTCGGTGCAGCTCGCCGTGCGCGGTCCGGCGCGGGAGATACCGCGACCGGCACGCCGCGAACTCGTCGAGGCGGCCTCGGTCGTACTCGCCTCGGCGGCATCGACAGCGCGTGCCACAGTGGTGCGGACCAGTAACACGGTGCGCGTCAGCGTGGTCGCCGACGCGCCGGCCGATGCGGCACAGGGCCTTGCCGACGTCACGCACGTCGGCATCAGCACGACGACGAAGGATACGAAGCTGTGGGTGGAGGCGGTATGGCCGCGGACGAGATCACAGTGACCGTGATCGACGACCATCCGGCCATTCTGGTCGGCATCGAGCAGTGGTACGCGAACGCGTCGCGCCCGATAACGGTGGTCGCAAGCGGCAGCACCGCGAAGGCCGCGTGGACGCCACCCGGCGACACGGCGGACGTCGTCGTGTTCGATCTGCAGCTGTCCGGCCAGGGCACCCCCGCCTACGGTGACCTGCGCAGGCTGGTCGACGCGGGCCGCCGCGTGATCGTCTACACGATGCGCGACGACGAGCAGGCCGCGCTGACGTGCCTCGACATCGGAGCCTTCACCTTTCTCACCAAGAACGAAGGCGCGGACCATCTCGTCGAGGCCACGCTCGCGGCGGGGCAGGATCGGCCCTACACGCCTCCCGCGCTGGCCGGTGCGTTCTGTGCCAACACACGCGCCGACCGGCCGAAGCTCTCGACGCGGGAGGAGGAGGTGCTGGTCGAGTGGTTCCAATGTGAGTCGCGGGAACTCGTCGCGGAGCGGCTCAACATCTCCACGCGCACGGTTACCACCTACCTCGAGCGCGTGCGGCTCAAGTACGCCAACGTGGGCAGGCCGGCGCGGAGCAAGGCCGCGCTGGTGGCGCGCGCGATCCAGGACGGGCTGGTCCGCGTCGACGACCTGTGACTCAGCCTGCGGCCACCGCGCGCTGCAGCTCGTGCAGGTAGTAGCCACGGAGGCTGCGCTGCTGGAGCAGGTTCACCGACACGAGCGTGCTCAGCAACGAGCGTGCCCGGCTGAGGTCCACACCGGCCAGCCGGGCGGCGTCGGTGAGCTCGAACTCCGCCTTTGCCCCGCGAGCCAGCGTGCGCAGCAGGTCGGCCTCGTCGGGCCCGAGCAGCTCGTGTGCCCTGCGCAGCACGGTTCGCACACTGGCCGACTCGTCGCCGGTTTCGAGCAACCCGAGTCTGTTCTGTTCGTCGCGTAGCTCGTGTACCAGACGAGCAAGTGTCAATCCGGGGATGCGCGAGAGCTGCTCGGCCGCGATCCGCAACGCCAGCGGCAGCCCCGCGCACAGTTCGACCAGTTCGTAGGCGAGTTCCGGATCGGATTCGGCAGCGACCAGCGCCATGCCCTCCCGCGGGGTGAGCGGTGCGAGGTTGATCCGGCACGCGGCATTGTGCACCACCAGACCACGCAGCTGGTCCTGGCTGGTGATCAGCACCGTGCCCGCCGGCCCAGGCAGCAGTGGCCGTACCTGGGCCGCGTCGCGGGCATTGTCGAGCACGACGAGCATCCGCCGGTGTCGGATGGCGTCGCGGAACGCGGTGACACGTGCGGGAACTCCAGCCGGGATGTCGCCCTCGGCGATGCCGAGGCCACGCAGCAGCTCGGCCAGCGCCTCGCCGGTGGAAAGGGGCGCCCTCGGGTGGAAGCCGCGCAGGTTCACGCAGATCCGGCCACCGGGGAACCGGTGCGCGGCGCTGCTCGCCCAGTGCAGTGCCAATGCGGTCTTGCCGACACCGGCCGGCCCGTCGACGACCACGACCCGGGGCGCCTGGCAGTCGTCGAACAGCTCGTCCAGTGCGGCGAGTTCGCGTTGCCTGCCGACGAATCCGGGCACAGCCGTGATGCCGCTGGCCACGGAGTCGTCGCGGACGGGCTCCTCGGTGAGGACCTGCTGGTGCAGTGCGCGCAGCCGGGTCGAAGGCTCGACGCCGAGCCGGTCGGCCAGCAGGCGCCTGACCTTGTCGTAGGTGAGCAGTGCGTCAGCTGTGCGGCCTGCGCGATGCAGGCCGAGGATGAGCTGGCCCCACAGGGTTTCCCGGAACGGGTGCGCCACCAGCTCCCTGCGCAGGTCGTCAAGCACGGCGGTGGCTCTTCCCGTGCCGATCAGGAGTTCGACGTGGCGCTCGACAGCCTGTAGCCGCTCCTCCTCGACTCCGGCGGCCAGCTGCGCGACCCATGGCAGCGGGTCCAGGCCGCTGAGTGCGGGCCCACGCCACAGGTCGAGTGCGGCCCGCAGCGTTGCCAGCTCCACCCCGGTGTCCGCGCAGGCTCGCGCCTGCCGCCACAGCAGGCGGAACCGGTGCAGATCGGTCTCCTCCTCGGCGACCACCAGTCGGTAGCCACCGCGTCGTGACTCGATGACGTGCCGCCCCGCGCTGGACAGCTGTGCCCGCAGCCGCTTGACGTGCCCGCGCAGCGTTGTGCGCGCGGCAGCCGGCGGTGCCTCGGCCCACACCTGGTCGATCAGCTCGTCGGTGGTCACGAACTCGCCCCTGCGCACGGCCAGCGCGGTGAGCACGAGCTGCTGCTTGCCCGGCGGAACGACCACCGGCTGCCCGGCGATCCGCACTTCCAGCTCCCCGAGCAGGCCGATGCGGACCCCGTTCATCGCTTCTCCCCAGACGTCGTGCGCTTCCGGCAGCACTCGACGCCATCGATCACACGGCGGGGGTGGTGTCGGTCGAACGACCGACACCCCTCAGCTCCACAGTGGATGACCGCGACCGCCGCGCCTGGTTCCGGCGCGGCAGCCGCGGCAACGACCCCCAGTTGCGCGCCTGCGGACAGGCGCGGACCAGGCCCCTCGCCACGATCGCGCCAGGCAGTCTGCCGGACAGGTGTGGCACCACGGTGGCATTCGGGTGGCAGGGAGTGGCTAGTTACGCATCGGGGTCAGGTGGGGTGTCGAGGGTCAGCGTGATCTGGTACGTGAGGGCGTCGAGCGCGGCCTCGTGCGGGAGCTTGGCGCTGAGGACGCGCACTGCGAGCCCTTCGGCTGTCGCAAGCAGTGCCGTTGCTGTGGTGGCCGGGTCGACTGTGTCGTCGCGGCGCGCGAGAAGGATCTGGGCTGCGAGGAACTCACTCAGCTGCGCGTTTTGCGCTGCGAGTTCGGCTGCGACGGTTGGCCTGGTGGAGGCGTAGGACTGGAACGCCAGGGCAACACGCGCCTCGTCCCGTTCGGACTCATCGCACGGGACGAAACTGATCAGGGCAGCCCTGATCACCTCGTTGGGCGCGGGTTCGCTTCCGAGCTCTGCGATACGCGCGCGCATGCGCCGCTCATAACGCTCGCTCGCGGTGGCCATCGCAAAGTGCATCATGGCTTCCTTGCTGGGGAAGTAGTGCTGCACCATGCCCGCGGTGACGCCCGCTTCCTCGGCAACGTGCCGAAGGCTCACAGCTTCGAGGCCCTGTCGCGCTGCCACGCGAAGCAGTGAGTCGGCGACCTGCTGCCGGCGTTCGTGATGGTCGACGCGTTTGGGCATGACCGCACCGTTTCACATTGCACTCGTATTGACAACGGAGCGCGTGAATCTTTACATTGCATATGCAATGCAAAGGATCGCTGGCCGCTAGACGACGAGGGACTGACATGGCCGAACACCCTGACGTTCGCCTCCTCCGGACAGCTCTTGGAGCACTCAATGCCGGGGATCTCGACGCGTGTCTCGGCTGTATCCACCCCGATTTCCTCATCAACCTCGCCGGCGTTGCACAGCAGCTCGTCGGGCGAGACATCTGGCTCGCAGGAGTCGAACAGCTTCGTGCCGCGTTCCCCGATGTACGCCTGGACATCGAAGACATCTTCGCCGCAGATGGCCGCGTCGCTGTTCGCAACACGATCCGCGGCACACACCTCGGCGAGTTCCAAGGCATCGCCCCGACTGGCAGGTCCATCGAAGTCATGAGCAACGAGATCTACCGAGTCGAGAACGGGCTCATCGTCGAAGAATGGATCGTCACCGACAACGCCACACTCTTCGCGCAGGTCACCACCTCGTAGGTGGGCGCGCCGACCTGCTGTGTCTACTCGCTGTCGGGCAGGTCGATGCGCAGGGAGACTGTGCCGCGCAGGTCCAGCCAGACCTCATGCGGACCACGGTTGAGCCGCAGGATCACCGCGTCGCAGCCGGGGCAGCGCGCGACCAGACCCGGCGCCCTGTGGTGGACCCGCAGCGTCGCCACTGCCCCGGTCCTCCCGCAGGAGGCGCAGTGGGTGAGTGCGGTGGTGACCTCGCTCGTGAAGACCTCCGTCAGCGGGCCTGCCAGCGCGTTGCCGTCGACGACGGGCTCGGTGTGATCCTGCATGTCAACCTCCGGTGGGCCCGAATCGCTCGGTTCTGATGCGGTGCGCTTCATGGCCGAGCGCGACCAGGATCCCGGCCACCGTCTCCACGAAACCGGTCGGCCCGCAGACGAAGCAGTTCGGCGCGAACTCGGCAGGCCAGCCGCCGGTGTTCACGTCCGCGACACCGATGCGGCCGGGCGGACGGGGCCAGCCCTCGGGAGTGGTGCGCGTGTAGACGTGGGTGATGTCGACGCCGGCGTCCGGCTGGGTGAGCTCACCGGCGTAGTAGCGATCCAGTGGGCTGCGCAAGGAGTAGATCAGCCGGAACGGCACGCGGCCGGCCGTCGCGCGCCGCGCCCGGAGCATGGCCATCAGCGGGACGATGCCCGAGCCGCCACCGACCAGCAGCACCGGCGCCGGATCGCTGGGCCGCCAGACGAACCAGCCGCCCACCGGCCCCCGCAGCTCCACCGGGTAGTCGATGGACAACCCCTCGGTGAGATAGGGGGAGACCTCACCGTCCGGCACCCTTTGCACGGTCAGCGGCACCCGTGTCCCGTCGGCGGGCGCGGCCAGCGAGTAGCTGCGCTGAGCCTGGTAGCCGTCCTCAGCGGTCAACCGGAGATCCACGTGCTGGCCCGCGAGATGACCGGGCCAGCCTGGTGCATCGAAGACCAGGGTCCGTGCGGTCGGCGTCTCGTCCATCGCCTCGACCAGTGTCGCGACCCGCCAGTTCAGTCGCCCTGGTATCGCTGCTCGCGCCATGGGTCGCCGTAGTCGTGGTAGCCGAGGGTTTCCCAGAAGCCGGGTTCGTCGTGGAGCAGGAGTCGCATGCCCCGCACCCATTTCGCCGACTTCCAGAAGTACAGGTGAGGCACCAGCAGCCTGGCCGGGCCGCCGTGTTCCGCGGTCAGGTCCGCACCGTCGTAGCCGTATGCCAGCCAGGCCTGCCCGTCCAGCAGGTCCGCCAGTGGGAGGTTCGTCGTGTAGCCGCCGTAGGAGTGCACGAGCGCGAAGTCCGCCGCCGTGTCGATGTCCGCCAGCAGGGTGTCGAGCGGGACGCCCCGCCAGGAGGTGCCCAGCTTGGACCAGCGCGTCACGCAGTGGATGTCCACTGTCACCGACTCGGCAGGCAACGCCAGCATCTCCTGCCAGGACCAGCGATGCTCCTTGCCGGCTTCGGTGGTGATGGTGAACTCCCAGTGGTCCAGCCGAACACGCGGAGTCGGCCCCGCAGACAGCACAGGAAAGTCCTCGGTGAGGTACTGACCGGGTGGCAGCTTCACGTCAGGCCGTCGCCGACCGTGAAAGCCCGGTGACACGATGCCCATGTGTCGCTCCTCTCGAGCTGAGCGTACCTCCCCGCCGGGCGTGTCGCTGCTGTCCATAGTGGATCTGTCTACAAAGGGCAGTTGCGTGCCCGCTGTGCTGACCGTGGCACGGCCGGTGACCAGAAACGGGGACTTTCGGCTCTGCCTCGCAACGGGGCGGTACACGGACCCTGTCCGAGGCGAATACCGTTGCAACCCAAGGAAAGATCGCGAAAGGCAGCCCTTCGAGTGCCGAAAACGACTACCTCGCTCGCCACCGCGGCGACACTGATACTTGCCGGTGCGCTCGTGGTCGAGGGAGGCCCCGGCGGTGTCGTGGGCGTCTCGAGCGGCCCCGGACTGGCAGGCCACGCCGGAAAGATCACCTACTACGCCGCACGGGACAACGATCCGGCAGGTACGGCGACCATCGCGTACCCGAGGTCGAGCGGAGCCCCCACGTTGCACGACCAGGCAGGCGGCACCGGTACCTTCGCCGATCCGCTCACCTTCGCCGCTCAGGAAGGGATCTTCGAGCCGGGCACGCGCATCTACGTACCGCACGTGCAGCGCTACTTCATGCTGGAGGACATCTGCGCGACGTGCGACGGTACCCATGTCGATCTGTGGACCGGTCCGGCCATAGATGAGGGCGTCATCGCGTGTGAGAACCGGTTGACGCTCGACGGGCCGCAGAGCTACCAGGTCGATCCGCCGCCGGGGCTACCGGTAGAGCCGGGTTACCTGTACCGCGACGGCCAGTGCTACATACCGTGACCCGTTGCCACCACCCCGCGAGTCCCCCGCTCAGGCCGGCGAGTCCCCCGCTCCTGCGCGCGAGTTGCCCGCCGCGCGGTTCAGCGTGACGCCCTGCCTCGACCCGGCAGGCGGTCGTAACCTGAACTCCCTGTCGCTCGAGTACGTGAGGGAGGCTCACGGTGACCGATACTGCCGCCGGTATCGCCGGCTTCGGCTACGAACTCGGTGTCCTCAAGCGGATCCGCCGCGCGGGGTGGTGGCACGCGGGGGTGCGGGACCCGGAGTCGGTCGCCGAGCACACCATGCGGGTCAGCCAGCTCGCCGCCCTGCTGGCCGCCGAGGAGGGGGCCAGCCCTGAGCGTGCTGCCTACCTCGCGCTGTGGCACGACACGCAGGAGACACGGACCGGCGATCTTCCGCACACGGCCAGGGCCTACCTCACCAAGCCCGATCCGCAGCGGATCACCGAGGACCAGACGGCGCAGCTGCCCGAGGCCGGTCGGCTGAGCGTGCGTGGCGCCGTCGCCGAGTACGAGGAGGCCTTCACCGCCGAGGCGCGCTGCGCCAGGGACGCCGACAAGCTGGAGATGTTGCTGCAGGCCGTGGAGTACCGGCACCTCGGTGTGAGCGATGTCGACGAGTGGATCAGCAGCGCCGTCGCCAGCCTCACGACCAAGACGGGCCGCCGAGTCGCCGAGGCAGCCGTTGTGTTGTCGCCGATGGTGTGGCGAGCCGGTTGACAGCGGTGTCGGGCGCTCGGTCACCTTCACCAGCCATGCCTGAGTCGGTTGACGGCGCTGCCGTGGCGCTCCAGGGTGGTCTGGTGAGCGACGAATGGTCTGTCACCGCGTTGGTCCGCCGGTTGTCGAGTCCAGTGGGGTTGGCCGATCCGTACGCGATCTACCGGGAGATCCGTGGTGCCGCCGACGCCGGTCTGCCCACCGGCCGGTTCCTGTTTCGCCACGCGGACGTTCGTGAGGCGCTCTACGACCGGGAACTGAGCTCCGATCGGGTTTCGGCGATCCTGCGCCCGTTGCCCGAGGACGCGCGGCGGGCCGCCGCCCCGCTGGAGCAGACGATGCGCGACATCATCGTGTTCTCCGACCAGCCGGATCACCGGCGGCTGCGGCGGCTCATGACGAAGGCGTTCACGCCGCGCGTGGTGGAGCAGGCCAAGCCGGCGATCGAGAAGCTCACGCACCAGCTGCTGGATTCGCTCACCGCGGACGGCGATGTCGTCGACCTGCACCGGGGGCTCATGTACCCGCTGCCCGCGCTGGTGGTCTCCGCGTTGCTCGGCGTTCCCGAAGCCGATCATCAGGAGTTTCAGGGCTGGGCGCTGGATCTGGTGCTCGTGGTGGGATCGGGCCGGATCACACCCGAGCTGGCGCAGCGCGCGAGCCGCAGCGCGGTGCAGCTGCGCGGGCTGCTGTCCAGGCTCGTCGCCGAACGCCGTCGCGCGCCTGGTCCGGACCTGCTCAGCGCGATGATCGCGGCGGCGGACGAGGGCGAGCGGCTCACCGAGGACGAGCTGTATGCCAATGCCCTGTTCCTGATGACGGCCGGGCACGAGACGGCGACGAACATGCTGAGCAACGGCGTGCTGAGTCTGCTGCGGCACCCCGATCAGCTGGAGCTGTTGCGTGGTGACCTCTCGTTGCTCGGCGCGGCGACCGAGGAGATGTTGCGCTTCGAGGGGCCGGTGCAGATCGCGGCACGCATCGCCGACCGGGACCGCGAGTTCCGTGGGCTGCGGCTGCGCGCCGGCCAGTCCGTGATCCTGCTGCTCGGTGCCGCCAACCGGGACCCGGACGTGTTCACCGATCCGGACCGGTTCGACATCACCCGCTCGCCGAACCCCCACCTGGCCTTCTCACATGGCATGCACTTCTGCCTCGGTGCGGCACTGGCGCGGGCCGAGATGGAGGTCGTCGTGCCGATCCTGCTCGAGCGGTTTCCGGCTCTGCGGCTTGCCACCACGGAAATCGAGTGGCAGCCGACCCTGGATTTCCGTGGCCCCGAACGGCTCCTGGTGGTGCCGTGACTGTCCCGGTTGCGGAACTGGCTCAGGCGGTCGAGCGTGCCCGCGCGGGCTCGGCGTTCCTGCGCGCGAAGCTCGGCGAGGTGGCGATCCGTAGTGCCGAGGAGTTCGAAAGGCTCCCCTTCACCACGAAACAGGAGCTGCGCGACACCCCGTTCCTGGACTACGCCGCGGTGCCTGCTGACCGGATCGTGCGCATCCACGCGTCGTCGGGAACGACGGGCCGGCGCACGATCTGTTCGTACTCCGCCAAGGACATCGAGGACTGGGCGGACATGTTCGCGCGCTGCTACACCTATGCGGGGGTGACGGCCGTCGACCGGGTACAGCTGATGGTGGGCTACGGCCTGTGGACCGCGGGTGTGGGATTCCAGGCAGGCGCCGAGCGGATCGGCGCGATGAGCGTGCCGACCGGGCCAGGGAACACCGAGCTGCAGCTGGACATGATGCGCGAGGTGGGCACGACCGTGTTCGGGGCTACCTCGTCGTTCGCGCTGCTGATCGCGGAGCTGGTTGAGCGCGCGGGCCTACGCGACGATCTCGCGCTGCGCGTCGGCGTCGTCGGCTCGGAGCGCTGGGGCGAGGCGACCCGCAGGCGCATCGAGTCCGCGCTGGGAATCGAGACCTTCGACCTCTACGGCATGACCGAGTTGTGGGGCCCTGGCACGGGTATCGAATGTTCGCTGCACGACGGCATTCACGTGTGGACAGACCATTACTACGTCGAGATCGTCGATCCGGAAACGCTCGGGCCCGTGCCGCCGGGAACGCCTGGCGAAGTCGTTGTGACCACACTGACCAAGGAGGCCGCGCCGCTCATCCGGTACCGCACCCGGGATCTGTCCTACCTGTACTCCGAACCGTGCCCGTGCGGCAGCCCGTACCCCCGCATCGGGCGCATCCAGGGCCGCTCCGACGACCAGGTGAAGGTCCGGGGTGTGATCTTCTTCCCGGCGCAGGTCGACACCGTACTGGCTGAGATCCCGGGCGCTGGCACGGAGTTTGAGGCGCATGTGGACCGTGACGGCAGCGGTCGGGACACGTTGACGGTCCGTGTCGAGGGCAGCGACCATCCCGGGCTGGCAGGCGAGCTGGCGCAACGCCTGCGTGCCAAGATCGGCCTGCGGGTCGAGGTCGATCTGGTTCCGATTGGATCGCTGCCCCGCAACACGGGTAAGACCAAGCGCGTGTTCGACCACCGCTCGGTCTATTGAGGACTATCCTGTTGCCCGGATGGCCTGGCCGATCAGTTCCAGTGCCATCTCGGGATCGGGGCCGAGCTCGCCGGAGAACGACACCGCACCGAAACCGGCGGCCTCCAGTCGTTTGATTCCCGCGACGAGGTCGTCAAGGTCACCGGCCGCCATGAAGAGATCCAGTGTCCTGTCGCTGATCTCGGCCAGCCGCTCGGTCTGGCCATCCCTGGTCGCCGCACGCGCGGCTTCGACCTCGACCTGCGGTACATTGTGGAATGACAGCAGCGGGCCCAAGTGTGGCAGGAAAGTCGCCAGGATGCGCCGCGCGCCGCTGCGCGCGAGTTCCCGGTCGGGGTGTACATAGGTCCAGTTCTCGACGACGAAGTCGACATCGTCGGGAGTGCGTCCTGCCGCTGCCGCGCCGGCGATCAGGTGCTCGCGCAGCATACTCGCGTACGCGGGATCCCATTGCGCCGCAAGGCGCAGACCCTCGCAGTGCTCACCGGCGAGCTGCGCGCCCTTCGGGCCGAGCGCGCCGAGATAGACGGGGATCCGGCGCCCGGTGCCGAAGTGCAGTGCCGCGGACTTGCCCAGCTGGAACACCTTGCCGCGGTACTCCGAGCCGTCACCGGTGATGAGATGGCGGATGACGTCGATGGCCTCGCGGACGCCACGCAGGGTGGCGGGGTTGGTCTGGCCGACGAGCTCGTACATCGAGCCGCGGCCGATGCCGAGCATGGCGCGGCCGCCGGAGAGCTCGTCGAGGTGGGCGATGTTGGCCGCGATCTGTACCGGGTGGCTCAGGTACGGGTGGGTGACATTCGGCCCGACCTTTATCCGGGAGGTGGCACGGGCGATGTCGCAGAGCACAGGCCAGACCGGCCTGCGGAGGAGCACGTCGTGCACCGTGACGTCCTCGAAACCGAGCTCTTCCGCGCGCGCGGCTACCTCGGGGTACGTCTCGATGGGCAGGTTTCCGTGTAGTTGCAACAGGTACCGCATCGTCGTCGTCACCCCGCGAGCATAGCCAGAAGGTCATCGGTGGCCAGTGCCGAGCAGGCTCCCCAGTGCGCGAGTCCCCCGCCCAGACCCGCGAGTCCCCCGCCCGAGCCCGCGAGTTGCCCGCCCGAGCCCGCGAGTTGCCCGCCCGAGCCCGCGAGTTGCCCGCTCAGGCCCGCGAGTTGCCCGCGTAGGTTCGTGAGTTGCCCGGTCGTGAGGCCCTGCGCGGCGGAACCGGAGCGGGGCGCTCGCCGACGGGAGCGGGGGACTCGCGGACCGGGCGGGGGGACTCGCGTGCCGGAAGGGGGGACTCGCGCGCTGGAGCGGGGGACTCGCGCGGCGTCAGTCGGTGCGGTTGAAGACCGCGATCCCGGCAGCGACCAAGCCGGCGGTACATGCCACCGCCACCAGTACCTGCACGCCGAGGGGCACCGTCCACGCTCCCCAGGTGATCGCCGGGTTGAAGGCCGCGCGGGCGGTGGCGGGCAGGGTGAGGTAGTCGAAGACCACCGAGCGCATCGGCTGGACCACGTAGGTCAGCGGGTTGATCTTGGTGAGCACCGCCAGCCAGCCGGGTAGGTTCGCCATGGGGAACAGTGCCCCGGAGAGGAACATCATCGGCGTGATGATCAGCTGGCTCAACGGCATCGCCGCCTGGATCTGCTTGACCCGAGCCGACAGCAGCACCCCGAGCGCGGTCAACATGAGCGCCCCGACGAAGAGCAACCCCAGCAGCGACAGGAACAGCATCAGGTTGTAGGGCACCCCGACCAGCCCCGCCAGCGCCAGCAGCACCAGCGTCTGCAGCGTCGCCGTGGTCGCACCGCCGAGGCACTTGCCCAGGATGATCGCCGACTTGCTCACCGGCGCCACCAGCATCTCGCGCAGGAAGCCGAACTCTCGGTCCCACACCAGCGAGATGCCCGCGAACGCAGCGCTGAACAGCACCGACATGGCCAGCACGCCAGGGAACAGAAAGGTACGGAAGTCGATCTCCGTGCCCGTGCTGATCACGCTGGAGAGCCCCGTGCCCAGCACGAACAGGAACAGCACCGGCTGTAGCAACATCGCCAGCATGCGCGTGCGGTCGTGCCGGAACCGGATCAGCTCGCGCCGCCAGACCATCGTGGTCGCCCGCAGTTCATGTGCCAGACCACCAGGCGCGATCGTCGTCTGTCCTTTGCGGACCGTCTCCAGTGTCGTCATCGTCTCGCCGCCATCGCTCGCATCATCACACTGGCTCCTTCAGCTTTCTCGGTGTCGGCCATGGTCCGGCCGGTGTAGACCATGAACACGTCGTCAAGGCTGGGGCGGGTCACCGTGACCGTGTCGATCGCGATCCCCAATTCGGCGAACAGCCGCGGTACGAACTGGGCGCCGTCGCCGACCGAGAACGTCACCATCCCGTCGTGCACGGCAGCGTCGAGTTCGAACCGTTCACGCAGCGCCCGAATGGCGGCGTGGTCGTCCTCGGTGCGGATGCGCACCCGGTCGGCGCCGACGCTGCTCTTGAGCGCATCGGGCGTGCCGGTCACGACGATGTCGCCCCGATTCATGATCGAGATCCGGTCGCAGTGCTCGGCCTCGTCCATGTAGTGGGTCGTGACGAAGATCGTGATGTCCTGTTCCTGCCGCAGTGTTGCGATGTAGTCCCAGATGGAGGCCCTGGTCTGCGGGTCGAGTCCGATCGTCGGCTCGTCGAGGAACAGCACCTTCGGCGCATGGAGCAGGCCGCGGCCGATCTCCAGCCTGCGCTTCATACCGCCGGAGAACTTCAGGACCGGGTCGTCCCGCCGCTGCGTGAGTCCGACCATCTCCAGTACTTCGGTGATGCGCTCGCGCAACTGCCGTCGCGGCATTCCGTAGAGCTCGCCGTGGAAGCGCAGGTTCTGCTCGGCGGTGAGGTAGCTGTCGAGCGTGGGTTCCTGGAACACCACACCGATCCGGCGCCGAACCTCGGCCCGCTGAGTGCGCACGTCTGTCCCGGCGACGGTCGCCGTGCCTGCGGTCGCGTCGGCGATCGTGCACAGGATCTTGATGGCGGTGGTCTTGCCCGCACCGTTCGGTCCAAGGAAGCCGAACATCTCGCCCTCGTCCACATCGAGGTCGATGCCGTTGACCGCGCGTACCTCGCCGTAGGTCTTCTCGAGCCCGCGTACCCGCACCGCGGGAAGTCGCTCAGGCATCTCGATCCCCCTCTCTAACAGTGTTAGAGGCAGGATCTCTCTAACACTGTTAGGCTGTCAAGGTGTCGACCGAAATGTCTGGTAAGGCGGCGTTGTCGAAAGAGGCCATTGTCGCCAAGGCCGTCGAGCTGATGGTGGAGCGCGGGCTGGCGGCGGTGTCGCTACGCCGGATCGCCACGGAGCTCGGGGTGTCGGCGCCGACGCTGTACTGGTACATCGCGAACAAGCGGGAGCTGCTCGACCGCGTCGCCGAGCACCTGCTGCGCTCGGGAAGCGGCGGCGTGTCACCCCGTCCCGCCAAGGGGCAGCCGTGGTGGGAGTGGCTGGCGGCCCGCACCACGGCGATGTTCCGGATGATGATCGCGGTCCGGGACGCCCCGCAGGTGATTGCGGGCAACCGGCCGACCATGGACATGCTGGAGGGCGTCGACATCGCGCTCGGTGAGCTCGTCGCGGCCGGGTTCAGTGCCAGGGAGGCGCAGGAGGTGTTCTTCGTGCTCGGCGCCTATGTCGGCGGCCTGGCGCTGGAGTGGCAGTCCGAGGCGTCGCGGGAAAGCGAGGGTACCGACGACAGCGTGCTGCACGGCGCCGTGTCCGATTCGGACCGGTTCCCGTTCCTCGCCGCGGCCGCGCTGGAGCGCAACTCGGCGATGTCGACCTTCGAATACGGTCTAGACCTGCTGATCCGTGGTCTGCGTAGCCGGCACGAGGAGCTGGTGAACCAAGCCTGACACTCCGGACGTTTCGGCCGAACCCATGCGGGTATTCCTGGACCGGTAGGTATGGGCAGGCGCGAACACGGAGGTGACTCGCATGGCTACATGCGAAGTCTGCGGCAACGAGTACGACCTGGCGTTCGAGATCCACACGTTCGGCGGCGGCAGGCACACGTTCGACTCGTTCGAGTGCGCCATCCACAAACTTGCCCCGATCTGCGAGCACTGTGGTTGCCGCGTGATCGGCCACGGGGTCTCCGTGGATGGCCAGTTCTACTGCTGTGCCCACTGCGCACGCGAGTCCACCGAACGGGGCGCCGAAGCCCGTGACGCCGTAGGCGCCCGATAGCCGGTTAACAGCCCCCAAGGCCACCTTGGTTGCATTCAACCTGGATCCACTGTTGATCTTGTTTGGTGATCTTGGTGGTGGTTGGTTGTGGTTGGTGGTTGGGCGGTGCTGGTGTGGGCGTGCGGGGGTCGCTGGTCTGCCCAGCTTGTCCGTTGTGTTTCTGGTTGGGCCTGGGGTGGCGTGGTGGTCAGGTGGGTGTGGGTGGGGGGTGGGTGGTGGTGAACAGTTGTTGCCAGGCGTGTTGCCAGGGCCAGTGTTGGGGCAGGTGCAGGGTGAGGCGGCGGGCGGAGCGGGCGAGGCGGGCGGCGATGGTGATGAACCGTCGGCGCAGGGTGGGGGTGCGGGCGGTGGCGTGGACATCGCCGGCTATGCAGCCCAGGGTGCGTAGCAGGTTGTGGGTCAGGGCGGCGTGGGTGAGCCAGGCGGCGTTGGCGTGGAAGTCGCCGGAGGGGAAGTGGGCCAGGGCGCCGGCGTGCAGGTCGGCGAAGACGTGCTCGATCGCGCCGGCGCGATCGCGGTGCTGGGCTTCGGCGGTGATCGGGTTGAACGGGCTGTTGGTGAAGAAGGCGTGGTAGCGCCAGACGGTGAACAACTCGCCCTGCTCGTCAATCGTGGTGATCGGGGTGCGGCGCACGATCAGCCGGCCGGTGGTTTGGCGCCCGGGGTTGTAGGTGGGGTTGGTGAAGGCGGTGTAGGAGGTTTCGGCGATCTCGGCGCCGGTGATCGCCTCACCGGTGTCCTCGTCGCGGACCGGGCGGGCGTAGATGATCGGCTTCCACGCCGCCTCATCGAGGGCGGCGATCGCCGCCCGGATGGGCTTTCGCAGGGGCACGGTGACTGAGAACCACGCCCCGCTGCGGGCGATCTCGGTGATCAGCTCGCCCACGTAGAATCCGGAATCCATCCGGACCAGGAGCTTCTTTCCGGCGCCGCAGGCGCGGGCGATACGCAGCTGTGCGCGGGCGAAGGAGGTTACCTTGCGGCGGGTGTCGGCGTTGCCGCCGCGCAGCCGGGTGCCGGTGACCACCGGCGCGGCTTGCTCGGTGGCCAAGGTGGCGGCCAGAAAGTTCAGGCCCAGCACCTTGGTGTAGCCGTAGGCGGCGCCCTCTTTCCTACCGCTGTGCACTTCGGTGATCTTGGAGTCCAAATCCAGAAACGCCAACTCCTCGATCCCGGGCAGCAGATCGGCCTGCACGGTCAGTCGCCGCAGCACCTCGGCGAGCAGCTTTTCCAGCTGCGCGACATGCCCCGGAGTGAACCAGCGCAGGAACGTCCCGATCGTTGACGGGGCGCGCACCCCATCAAACAGCCGACCCATCCCACCCTGACGCAACACGGCCAGATCGGAGATCGAGTCCGCGCCCGCGGCCATCCCGGCCACGACCGTGGTGATCTTCGCGGCAGGGTGGGCGCCCGCGCTGCCACCCAGGCGCACCAACTCCTCGGCCAGCGCTGGAAGCCCGATGTTCTCCACCAACCGCACCAGCGGCACCAGCCCAGCGTGCGACACGAGATTCGGATCATCAAAGATGGCCGACACCGCACCGGCGCTATGAGACGATCGCATCCAGCAGATGCCCTCTCACTCAGGTTGACGTGTATCTCTCGCAAGAACATCGTCCCAAGTCAGAGGGCATCTGCCCGACTACGACACGACCCACCCACCAAGATCAACAGCGAATCCAGGTTCAACGCAACCAAGGTGGCCTTGGGGGCGTCTCAGCGGCCGACGAGTGCCCTGGCGAAGAAGGCCAGGTTGGCCGGCCGTTCGCCAAGGCGTCGCATGAAGTACGGGTACCACTCGCCGCCGTAGGGCACGTACACCCGCATCCGTTGCCCAGCGGCAGCCATCCGGCGCTGCGCATCGACGCGGACACCGAACAGCATCTGGAACTCGTAGTCGCGGGATGTCCTACCCGCGCGGGTCGCCAGCTCGCGCGCGATCGGAATCAGCCGCGGGTCGTGCGTGGCGACCATGGGATAGCCCTGGCCACTCATGAGCACCTTCAGGCAGCGTACGTAGGAAGCGTCCACCTCGGCCCTGCGCCGGAAGGCGACCGACGCGGGCTCGTCGTAGGCGCCCTTGCACAGCCGGATTCGTGAGCCGGGCCCCGCGAGATCAGCACAGTCACCTTCCGTGCGCCGCAGGTAGGCCTGCAGCACGGCGCCCGTGGCGGGAAAGTCCACCCGCAGGTCCCGCACCACCGACAGCGTCGCGTCGACGGTCGTGTGGTCCTCCATGTCGACGGTGACGGTGGTGCCTGCCTCGGCAGCGGCAACGCAGATCCGGCGCGCGTTGTCCAGCGCGATCTTCTCGCCGTCCAGCGGCAGCGCCGCGCCCAGTGCCGACAGCTTCACCGACACCTCCACCCGCTCGGCCAGCCCCTCGCGCGCGACAGCCGCCAGCAGTGATCGGTACGCATCGACGGTGATCTCCGCCTGCGCGCGGTCGGTCGTGTCCTCCCCGAGCCGGTCGAGGGTCACGAACCGGTCGGCCGCGAGTGCCCGCGCCGTGTGCAGCGCGTCCGCCTCGTGTTCACCCGCGACGAACCGGTCCACGACGGGCCGCGCCAGCGGCAGGCGCTCGACCAGCGCCCGGCAACGGGGCGAGCGGGACGCGGCGACGAGAGCCGAGCGGAGCATGGCCACCTCCTGGTTCCTAGAGCTGGTGCGGGTACGACGAGCGCACCGGCGGCACGAACGTCTCCTTGAGGGTGCGGGGGCTGACCCAGCGCAGCAGGTTGTAAACCGAACCGGCCTTGTCGTTGGTGCCGGAGGCGCGGGCGCCGCCGAAGGGCTGCTGGCCGACGACGGCACCGGTCGGCTTGTCGTTGACGTAGAAGTTGCCTGCGGCGAAGCGCAGCCGTTCACTCGCGAGGCCGATCGCGGCCCGGTCGCGGGCGATGACGGAGCCGGTGAGCCCGTACGCCGCGCCGCGGTCGATCTCCGTGAGCACGCGGTCGTAGTCGCCGTCGTCGTAGACGTGCACCGCGAGGACGGGGCCGAAGTACTCGGTGTGGAACACCTCGTGCGCCGGGTCGGTGCCTTCGACGACGGTGGGCCGGACGAAGTAGCCCCGTGAGCCGTCGGCCGTACCGCCTGCGAGAACGGTCAGCGAGGGTGCCGCGTGCACCATCTCGAGCACACCGGTGAGCCGGTCGAACGCCCGCCGGTCGATCACGGCCCCCAGGAAGTTGCCGAAGTCGTTCACGTCGCCGACTCGCAGCGCCTCCACCTCGGCGATCAGCTCGTCCTTGAGCCGCGTCCAGACTGAGCGCGGAACGAACGCGCGGGACGCCGCGGAGCACTTCTGGCCCTGGTACTCGAACGCGCCGCGCACCAGTGCGGTACGCAGCACGTCGACGTCCGCGCTGGCGTGCGCGAGGACGAAATCCTTGCCGCCGGTCTCGCCGACCAGCCTGGGATAGGTCCGGTAACCACCGATGTTGGCGCCGACGGTCGACCACAGGTGCTGGAACGTGCGCGTCGAGCCGGTGAAGTGGATGCCGGCGAGCGCCGGATCGGTCAGCGCGACCTCCGACACCGCGATGCCGTCGCCCGGCAGGAGGTTGATCACGCCCGGCGGCAGGCCCGCCTCCTCGAGCAGGCGCATTGTCAGGTGAGCGGCGAGGCCCTGCGTCTGCGCGGGCTTCCACAGCACGGTGTTGCCCATGAGCGCGGGCGCGGTGGGCAGGTTCCCCGCGATCGCGGTGAAGTTGAACGGCGTGATGGCGTAGACGAACCCTTCCAGCGGGCGGTAGTCGAGCCGGTTCCACACGCCCGCCGAGCTGTCCGGCTGGCCGCTCAGCAGCTGCCGCGCGAAGTGCACGTTGAAGCGCCAGAAGTCGGCGAGCTCGCATGCGGAGTCGATCTCGGCCTGCACCACGGTCTTCGACTGGCCCAGCATCGTCGCGGCGTTGACGGTGTCGCGCCACGGTCCGGACAGCAGGTCGGCAGCGCGCAGCAGCACCGCGGCACGCTCGTCGAACGGCAGGCGGCGCCACGACTCGGCCGCGTCCAGCGCGGCGCCGATCGCGGCCTTGGCGTCCTCGTGCGTCGAGTTGGCGGTGGTGCCGAGCACGTGGGCATGGTTGTGCGGCTGGACGACGTCGATCGGGCTACCGCCCGGCATTCGCTGTTGGCCACCGATCGTGGCGGTCAGCTCGAAACGCTGACCGGCCAGCTCGGCGAGTGTGCGCGCCAGGCTCGCGCGTTCCGGCGAGCCTGGCGCGTAGTCCCGGATGGGCTCGTTGCGTGGCGCTGGCGGGCTGGTGATGGCGTCCATAGCAGGAAGGTAAGGTTGCGCGGCCGCTGTGGGCTTGTCCGATCGGCTAGCGTCGAGACATGAGCGTTGGCCGATCGAACAAAGGCGTCGCGTTACGGCAGTTGCTGGTGGCGATCGGGCAGCCGCTCGTCGAGCAACGCACACCGGAGCCGGGGCCGGTGGTGGGCGGTGTCGCGATCCTCGATCCGGACGACGAGCCGGGCAACTACTCGGGCGACCTGGTGTTGATCATCGGGGTACGCGGACGCGAAGCGGCCCGGTTCGTGCGCGCCGCCGCCCGTCACGGTGCGGCGGCCGTCGCAGTGAAGGACGCGCCGGCCGAGCTCGCCGAGACCGCCGCGCGTGCCGGGATCGCGTTGCTCGACGTGGCGCCTGACGTGCGCTGGGACCAGCTGGCGACGCTGGTGCGTGAGGTGCTCGACAGCGCCATGCTCGCCGACGGGACGGTAGACGAACCGGGCGATCTCTTCGCCTTGGCGCAAACGCTTGCCCTGCTGACCGGTGGCAGCGTGAGCATTGAGGATGCCGGCAACCGGGTGCTCGCCTACTCCCGCTCCGACGACGAGGTGGACGAGCTGCGCAGGCTGTCGATCCTCGGCTGGCAGGGGCCGGAGAGCTACCTCGCGCTGCTGCGCGAGTGGGGCGTGTTCCAGCGGTTGCGCTCCAGCGAGGAGGTGGTGCACATCGAGGAACGTCCCGAGCTGGGCATCCGGCGCCGCCTCGCCGTGGGGATCAGGGCGGGTACCCATCACCTCGGCACCGTGTGGGTGCAGCAGGGCCGGGAGCCGCTCGCCGAACGCGCAGAGCAGGCACTCCTCGGCGGTGCCCGGCTCGCGGCCGTGCACCTGCTGCGCAGGCGCAGTGAAGCGAGCCGTTCCCGCGAGGAGCTGGTCACCGGCCTGCTCACCGGGGACACCAGCCCGGACCTCGTCGCCGGCCAGCTCGGTCTCGATCCGGGTGCGCCGGCAACGGTGGTGGCCTTCGCGGCGTCCGGCACCGAACCCGACGGGCCGGTGCGCGAGCTGCACCGCACCGAGATGCTCACGATGGTGTCGGTCCACATGACGTCGTACCGCCGTGGCGCGCTGATCGGCGCCGACGGGTCGCGGGTGTACGCCGTGCTGCCCGGTGCGCCGGACGTCGCGCCGCTGGTCACCGACGTCGTTGAGGTACTGACCCGGCGCACCGGCCTGCTGGTGCGTGCGGGCATCGGCGCGGCTGCGTCCCTGCGGGAGGTGGCGAGGTCGAGGGCGGAGGCGGACCGGGTACTCGACGCGCTCGGCGCAGGCCGGGTCGTCGCGACGATAGGTGACCTGCGTGCCGAGGTGCTGCTGGCCGAGGCGACGGCGTCGCTGGCGGCCAATCCGGACCTGCGCGACCCCGGGATCGATGCGCTGCTCGCCCACGACGCCGAGCACGGTTCCGAGTTGGCGAGCACGCTGCTGGCCTACCTGGACGCCATGGGTGACATCCGTGCCGTCGCTGCTGGGTTGCACGTTCACCCCAACACCGTGCGGCATCGGGTGCGTAGGGCGATCGCGGTGAGCGGTGTCGATCTGCGCGACCCGAGGGCGCGGCTGGCCTGTCACCTCCAGCTCTTGCCCGCCGTCACAACAGGCGGCGATCTCGAGTCCGTTCGTGGTTGAATCCCAGTTAGGCGGACTGCAAAAAGGGGTGGCTGTGGCGAGGCTCGGAGAACTGGAGCGCGCGGTGATGGATGTGCTCTGGGCGCGACCCGAACCGGTCAGCGTCCGTGAGGTCCATGCGGCACTGGCCGATCGAGGGTTGGCCTACACGACCGTGATGACAGTGTTGACCCGTCTGGCCGCCAAGAACGTGGTGCGGCGGGAACGGTCGGGGCGTGCGTGGTTGTACGCGCCGGCGGCGACGCGCGAGGAGTACGTCGCCGAACTGATGCTGGAGGCGCTGGAGCTGACCGGCGACCGTGGCTCGGCACTGGTCCGGTTCGCGCAGTCGGTCACCAGCGATGAGGCCGATGCGTTGCGTCAAGCGCTGGAACGGGGCGAGAAGACGTGATCCTTGCCGGGCACCAGCTCGTGGCGGGCGCAGCGGCCGCGATCGTGGCGCTCTGGCTTCTGCGAAGCCGCTGGACGTACGCACATCCGCGGGCAGCCCTGATCCTGTGGCAGATCAGCGTGCTGACGGTGATCGTGTCGGCGATCGGCGCGCTGCTCGGCATCGGCCTCGCGCCCTACCGCCGCGGGCTGCTGCCCGCACTGATCGACCTGCCGTGGCAGGTGCAGGAACTGGACCTGTGGCATCTCATCGCGGTCGGCGCAGGGTTGACACTGGCTGGCTGGCTGCTGGCCAACCAGCTGCTCAGCATGCGCAGCACGGCCCGTGCCCGCGCCAGGCACCGGCTGCTGCTGCAGCTGGTCGCCCGTCAGGACACCGGTGCACTGGTGGTCGACCATCCGATCGCGGTCGCCTACTGCCTGCCGGGCCGTACCCCACGCATCGTGGTGAGCGCCGGGGCCCGGCGGCTGCTCACCGATGCCGAGTTCGCCGCCGTGCTCGCCCACGAGCGGGCACATGCGCGCGAGCGGCACCATCTCGTCGTCGCGCCGTTCCAGGCCTTGCGCAGGCTGCTGCCGAACAGTGCGCTGCTGACCAGGGTGTGCGCCACCATCGAGCTGCTGGTCGAGATGTGCGCCGATGACAAGGCCGCCCGGCAGCACGGCAGGGAGCCGCTGGCGAGCGCGCTCGAACGATTCCGCGCCAATGGGACCGGCGGTACACCGGCCGGTGCGCTGGCCGTGGCCGATGCGCCCGTGCAGGCGCGTATCCGCAGGCTGCGGGAGCCGGACCGGTTCGGGCTGCCTTTCACCTGGCCGCTTGCCTGCCTGCTGGCGCTGACCGCGCTCGCGACCTCGGTCGCGCTGTTCGCTGTGCCGCTCTGATCACTTACTACTAACTGTAGTAAGTTGCCGGCATGGAAATCGTCTACGACGTACTCGTCGTGCTGCACCTGGTCGGTATGGCCGGCATCGTCAGTGGCGTGGTCGCGCGCAGCGTCGCACCGGCCGGTCCTGCCCCCGCGATCACGATGTGGAGCGCGGGTGCGCAGGTGATCACCGGGGTGGCTCTGGTCGGGATCGCGTCCGCGGGTCTGGTCGCCAACGAGATCGACAACGCCAAGGTCGCCGTGAAGCTCGCTATCGCGGTTGCGGTGCTCGTACTGGCTCACATCTGGCTGCGGCGGCCCGAATCCGACCGTCGCCTGTTCGGCACGGTGGCGGGCCTGACGTTCGTCAATGTGGTCATCGCGGTGATCTGGTAGGCGCTGTGCGGCGCAACCACAGCAGCCCGAGCGCGGGTAGTACGAGCGGTACGAAGAGGTAACCCATCCCGTAGTTGGACCAGACGGCGGCGTCCGGGAAGGCGGCACTGTCGAAGACGCTGAGCGTGCCGACGATGAGCACGCCGGCCAGCTCGACAGAGCAGGAGATGAGGGCGACACGCCACCAGGTGGCGCCGGTGCGGGCCAGTGCGAACGTCGCGAGCAGGTACACCACCGCGGCGAACGCGGACAGCAGGTACGGCACCGGCGCCTCGTCGAAGCGGGTCGCGATCTGCGTGGCCGCGCGCGAGGTCGCGGCTACCGCGAAGATCGCGTAGACCGCGATCAGGACCCGGCCCGGCCCGCTCGCGGTCGCCGGCCGTTCGGGAATCTCGGCGGCGTCAGGCACTCGCGCCACCCCACACCTCCGACATGCGCAGGATCAGCACCGGCACGGTCACGCAGGCGATGCCGAGTACCGCGGTGCTGGAGCGGGTGCGTTCGGCGAGTGCCCACACGGCGCCGATCGGCAGCACGAGCAGGGCGCCGATCAGGTAGGCCAGGAAGGTGACCATGCTGCCCGGCCGGTCACCGCCGATCAGCAGCACGACCGAGATCACCACCTGTACGACGAGCAGGGCCTCGATGACGGCCAGCCCGGCCAGCAGTGGCCGCCCCGGTGCCCGGTTGCGTGCCACGAGCACGAATGCCCACCCCGCAACGGCCAGCGAGCACAGCGCCATCGTCACGGCATAGCCAGTGATCACGGGTCCTCCCGCTCCAGCTCAACTACTACTTTCCGTAGCATACGGGGCATGGCGAGCCCACCCGGATTCCGGTAGCGTCGACGAGACGAACAACGCGAGCCGGCCGGGTGGAGAAATTCGGCGTTTCGCTTTTCTTCTGGCGTTTTCGCCTTTTCGCCACAAGATATTTCCAGCCGAACAGTGAGGTTTTCATGTCGGCTACTCCCAACTCCGCCGGGCGCCACCGCAAGCCGCTGATCTCCGGGCGCAAGTCGCTGCCCGAGCATGTGACCGTCAAGATCTTCGTGCTGGCGCCACTCGTCGCGCTGGCCGTGGCCGTCCCGTTCGCGTGGGGCTGGGGGTTGAGCTGGCTCGACATCGGACTCGGTGCGGCCTTCTTCGTGCTCAGCGGGCTCGGCGTGACCGTGGGCTACCACCGGCTGTTCACGCACGGCTCGTTCAAGGCGAGCCGGCCACTGCGGATCGTGCTGGCCGTCGCGGGGAGCCTCGCCGCGCAGGGCCAGCTCACGCCGTGGGTCGCCGATCACCGCAGGCACCACGCGTTCTCCGACCGCGCTGGCGACCCGCATTCGCCATGGCTGTTCGGCACCGGCCCGGCGGCACTGGCGAAGGGCTTCTGGCATGCGCACATGGGCTGGCTGTTCGACCGCGACGTCACCAATGCCGAGCGGTTCGCCCCCGACCTGCTCGCCGACCGGGGTATCCAGCGCGTCGACACGCTGTTCCCGCTGTGGGTGGGGCTCAGCCTGGTCTTACCCGGTGTGCTCGGCGGGCTCATCACCTGGTCGGTCTGGGGTGGGCTGACCGCCTTCTTCTGGGCCGGTTTCGTCCGCATCGGCCTGCTGCACCACGTCACGTGGTCGGTGAACTCGATCTGTCACATGATCGGTGAGCGCCCGTTCGCCAGCAGGGACAAGGCGGCGAACTTCTGGCCGCTGGCGATCTTCTCCTTCGGCGAGGCCTGGCACAACCTGCACCATGCCGACCCCACCTGCGCCCGGCACGGTGTGCTGCGCGGCCAGATCGACATCTCCGCGCGGGTGATCTGGCTGTTCGAGAAGCTCGGCTGGGCACGTGAGGTCCGCTGGCCGACCCCGATCCGGCTCGGCAGGCTCGCCGCCGCACGGTAGGTGAATCCGGTTGCAACCCCTTGCAACCCTTCCGCTCACCCCCTTCCTGGGAGTGCCATAGAGGCACGGCGTCGACGGCGACGCCACGCAGCGGGAGGTGGCGGTGGGCAGACCCGCGACGACGGTCGGCGTCGTGGCCAATCCCGCGTCCGGGCGGGACATCCGGCGGCTCGTGGCGCAGGCATCGGTGTTCCCGACCGCCGAGAAGGCCAACATGGTGCAGCGCCTGCTCGCCGCGTTCGCCTCGGTCGGTGTCGCCCGCGCGCTGCTGTCCACCGACCTCGGCGGCATCTCCTCGGCGGTGCTGCGTGCGCTGCGCACCCGCCGACCCGGCAGAGACGGCCCATGGCCGGACGTCGAGTTCTGCGACGCGGACCCCATCACCGGCACCGCCGAGGACACCACCAACGCCGTGCGCCACATGGTCGCGGCCGGTGCGCAGCTCATCGTGTGCCTCGGCGGCGACGGCACCGCCCGCGTTGCCACTGCCGCCTGCGGCCACGTGCCGTTGCTGGCGCTGTCGACCGGTACCAACAACGCGTTCCCGCGGATGCGGGAGGCCACGGTCGCCGGTCTCGCCGGCCAGCTCTGCCCCAGCTCACGGGACACCCGCGACGGCGTCATGCTCAGCCTCGCGCCGCCCGAGCGCGCCCGCTGGGTGGTACACGCGCCGATCGCGCCGGGCCTCGTCGTGGCGTCGGCTCCTGGCGGAGGCTGCCGGTCGGCGAACGCGTCGAAATCGGCGTCCCAGGCGCGGACTCCTGCGCACCGAGAACTCCCACCGGAAAGGCATTGAGGAGGTCAGAACCGGATGAGTAGCGACCGCGTGCAGACATTCGGTGAAAAACCTTGTGATACAACGAAAGGAGCGTCAACGATGACGGATACCTTGCCCACGGCGGTATTGCGGGAGCTCGACGAGAACGCGTTGCTCGACGCCTACCGCACGATGCGTACCATCCGCGCTTTCGAGGAACGGCTGCACGACGAGTTCGCGACCGGCGAGATCCCCGGCTTCGTGCACCTCTACGCCGGTGAGGAGGCGTCCGCCACCGGCGTGTGCGTACACCTCGACGAGCGCGACTCGATCGCCAGCACCCACCGCGGCCACGGCCACTGCCTTGCCAAGGGCGTGGACGTCAAGGCGATGATGGCCGAGATCTACGGCCGCAGCACGGGTTCCTGCCACGGCAAGGGCGGTTCGATGCACATCGCCGACCTGTCCAAGGGGATGCTCGGCGCCAACGGCATCGTCGGCGGTGGGCCGCCGCTGATCTGCGGCGCCGCGCTGGCGGCGAAGCAGCAGCGCACCGGCGGTGTCGGTGTCGCGTTCTTCGGCGACGGTGCGAGCAACCAGGGGACCACGCTGGAGGCGCTCAACCTCGCGTCGGTGTGGAACCTGCCCGCGGTCTTCATCGCCGAGAACAACGGCTACGCCGAGGCCACAGCAGCCACCTGGTCGGTCGCCGCCGACAACATCGCCGACCGCGCCGCCGGATTCGGGATGCCGGGGGTGATCGTGGACGGCTTCGACTTCTTCGCCGTGCACGAAGCCGCCGGTGAGGCCATCGCCAGGGCACGTGAGGGCGGCGGCCCGACGCTCATCGAGGTGAAGTTCACCCGCTACTTCGGCCACTTCGAGGGCGATCAGCAGACCTACCGTGCCACCGAGGTCGCCAACGCCAGGCAGAACCTGGACTGCCTCAAGCGGTTCCGGGACCGCGTCACCGAGACCGGGCAGCTCGATGAGTCCGAACTGGACACGGTGGACGCACAGGTGGCGGACCTCATCGCCGTGGCAGTCGAGGAGGCCAAGGCGGCGCCGAAGCCGACCGTGGCCGATCTGGAAACCGACGTCTACGTGACATACCAATAAGGAGGGTGGCCAACCATGGCGCGCACGATCAGCTACCGCGAGGCGATCAACGAGGCGCTCGCCCAGGAGATGGAACGTGACGAGTCCGTCGTGGTACTCGGCGAGGACAACGCCGGCGGTGCGGGCAGCCCCGGTGAGGAGGACGCGTGGGGCGGCGTACTCGGTGTCACCAAGGGCCTGTACCACCGGTTCCCAGGGCGGGTGCTGGACACGCCGATCTCCGAGTCGGCGTTCGTCGGTGCGGCGATCGGTGCAGCGACGCGGGGGCTGCGCCCTGTCGCCGAGCTGATGTTCATCGACTTCATGGGCGTCTGCTTCGACCAGATCTTCAACCAGGCGGCCAAGTTCCGGTACATGTTCGGCGGCGGGGCGCAGACCCCGGTCGTCATCCGCACCATGTACGGCGCCGGGCTGCGCGCGGCAGCGCAGCATTCGCAGGCGCTCTACCCGATCTTCACCCACATTCCCGGGCTGAAGGTCGTGGTGCCGTCGAGCCCGTACGAGGCGAAGGGGCTGCTGATCCAGTCCATTCGCGACAACGACCCGGTGATCTTCTGTGAGCACAAGGCGATGTACGACACCACGGGTGAGGTGCCGCAGGACAGCTACACGATCCCCTTCGGTGAGGCCAATGTGGTCCGTGACGGTGACGACGTGACGATCGTGGCGATCGGGCGGATGGTGCCGGTGGCCGAGGAGGCCGCGCGACAACTGTCCACATCGGGCGTCGAAGCCGAGATCATCGACCCGCGGACCACGAGCCCGCTGGACACCGAGACGATTCTGGAGAGTGTCGAGAACACCGGCAGGCTCGTGGTGGTCGACGAGGCGACCCCGCGCTGCAACCTGGCGACCGACATCTCCGCGCTCGTCGCCAAGGAGGCTTTCGGTTCGCTGCGGGCACCGATCGAGATGGTCACCGCGCCGCACACCCCGGTGCCCTTCTCCGACGTGCTCGAGGATCTCTACATCCCGGACGCCCAGCGGGTGACCAACGCCGCGAAGACCGTTGTCGAGTGGAAGAAGTAGGAAGAAGCCACCAGATGAACGAGGCCATCAAGAAGGTCGTCATGCCGAAGTGGGGCCTTTCGATGACCAGCGGCAAGGTCATCGAGTGGATTGCCACCGAAGGCGACGAGATCGCCGACGGTGACGATCTCGCCGAGATCGACACCGACAAGATCGCGGGCGCACTGGAGTCCGCGGACGACGGCGTGCTGCGCCGGATCATCGCGCTGGTCGGTGAGGACGTACCGGTCGGCGGGACGATCGCGTTGCTCGCTCCTGCCTACGTGCCCGAGACCGACATCGACGAGGCGGCCAGGCACGCTCGCGAGGAGCTCGACTCCGGTGCCGTCGAGGAGGTGCCGGGCCCGCAGACCGGCACCGTCGAGGTGGCAGGCCGCACGCTCGCCTACGCCGTGCTCGGTGACGCCGAGGAGGTCGTCGTGCTCGTGCACGGTTACGGCGGCGACAAGAACTCCTGGCTGTTCGTGCAGGAGCCGCTGTCGCAGTCATGCACTGTGTACGCACTGGACCTGCCGGGGCACGGAGAGTCGGCCAAGGACGTCGGCGACGGCTCGCTCGACACGCTGGCGGGCGCCATGCTCGGTTTCCTTGCGGCCGAGGGCATCGAGCGGGCGCACCTGGTGGGGCATTCCCTCGGTGGGGCCGTGGTTCTCGCGGCCGCGGCAAGGGAACCCCACCGGGTCGCCTCGCTCACGCTCGTCGCGCCTGCCGGGTTCGGCGACCAGATCAACTCCGGTTACCTCCGTGGGTTCGCGGAGGTAACCTCGCGGCGCGAGCTCAAACCGCACCTGGGGGCTCTTTTCGCCGACCCCGCGCAGGTCACCAGGAAGCTCACCGACGACCTGCTGAAGTACAAACGCCTCGACGGCGTCGACAAGGCCCTGAACACGCTGCTGGACACGTTGCTCGACGGGGACGCGCCCGGCATCGACGCCGCACCCCTGCTGTCCCGTGTGGACGTACCGGTTGCGGTGGTGTGGGGCCGCGCGGACGCGGTGCTGCCCGCCGCCAACGGCAGCGCGCTCACCGGCGTCAGCTACGTCGAAGAGGCAGGCCATATGGTGCACATGGAGAAACCGCAGGCCGTGGTCGCCGCGGTGGAGGCCATCACGGCGAAGTAGCCGAAGGCTTGGCGTGCGGCCCGCCGGCTTGCGACACTCGTAGACGTGCGCGAGGAGCGCCTCGAGGCAGCGGTGCCGGTCGGGGAGGATCCCCGGCGATACGCGCGTGTTCTGGCGAAGGTCCACGAGGCCGCCGTGTGCGGGCAACGGCCACCGGCCGAACCGCGCGCGGTGATCGGCGCCTCCTGGCAGCGCATGCGCAGGCTGGGGCTCGACCCCGACCGCGGCCGTGACGGGCAGCCGTTGCCGGTCGAGGAGCTGGAGCAGCGGCGGCGCGGCAGCGGGCTCGACGCCGCGCTGCCCATCCTGCGCGGTGGGCTCATCAGCGTGGCCGAGGAGGCGGCGCACATCATGGTCGTTGTCGACCACGAGGGCCGTGTGCTCTGGCGCGATGGCAGTGCGGCTGTCCGGCAGCGCGCCGACCGGCTCGGCTTCACCGAAGGCGTGTCCTGGCACGAGAACACCGTCGGCACGAACGCCATCGGCACCGCGCTCGTCGCGCGCAGGCCCATGCAGGTCTACTCCGCGGAACACTACGTCCGTTCCCACCACTCCTGGACGTGTGCCGCGGCGCCACTGCACGACCCCCGCGACGGCAGGCTGCTCGGGGTCGTCGACCTCTCCGGGCCTGCCGCGACCGTGCACGCCACCACGCTCGCGCTCGTTGCCGCCGTCGCCAGGCTCGCCGAAGCGCAGCTGCGCAACGCCCACCTCGCCGAGCTGGAACGGTTGCGCGCGGCGGCGTTGCCGGTGTTGTCGAAGGTGCCGGGCCGCGCCATGGTCACCGATCAGCACGGCTGGGTCGCGGCGGTGTCCGGGCTGTCCCCGCTGGACCGTGTTTCCCTGCCCGGCGGCTGCGGTGCCGGCGCGATGTGGTTGCCGTCGCTCGGTGTCTGCCGGTTCGAGCCGCTGCCGGGTGGCTGGCTGGTCCGGCTGGGTGATGGTGAGGCCGGCGCCGAACCCACCACAGCCGTGCTCGATGTCCGCTCGCCTCGCGCCTGCACGCTGACGGTCACCGGGCCGAGCGGGACGTGGACGCACACGCTGAGCCCGCGGCACGCCGAGATGCTGTACGTGCTCGCGCGGTACCGGGATGGCCGGTCGGCGGCGGAACTCGCGCTCGACCTGTTCGGCGATCCGGCACGCACGGTGACGGTGCGTGCTGAGATGTCCCGTCTGCGCAGGCAGCTCGGCGGGCTCCTCGCCCGCACCCCGTATCGTTTCGCTGACGACATCGATGTCGTGCTGAAGCAGCCTGCGGATCGTGAGCTCGTACTGCCGCACTCCGCCGCGCCGGCGATTCGCCGCGGCAACTAACCTGGCCGGGTTACGGGCCAGCCACGATCTTGGTCCGTTCGTGGCGTCCGTGGTTGCCTTCCGGCGTTCTCGGCTACGGTGCCTTTTCAGAAACCGCTGTCGATGCGCGGCTACGCCTGCATGTGGGTGCTGGAACTGGGTGGAGGAAAGCGATGACGAGCACCGTGACCCCGCGCGGTCCGGGCGTACCCGCTGTGCCTGGCTCAGAGCCCCCCGACGAACCGCGCGGCCCGCGTTCGGGAATCGCCTGGTTGCTCGAACTCCCGGCGAACGCGGTCCGGAGCATCACCCGTTCGGCCGCGACCACGCCAGGCCGGTTCTCCCTCATCGCGGCGGGCCTCATCGTGCTGTCGCTGCTCACCGGTGTCATCGGCACGGTGGCCGTGCAGGACCGCGCAAACACCATCGAAGGGCTGATCGACCACCGCGAACCGATGACCGCCGCGGCACAGGAGGTCTACCGATCCCTGTCGGACGCCGACGCGACGGCAGCGAGCGCGTTCCTCGCGACCGGTGCGGAGCCGCCCGAACTGCGCGAGCGTTACGAGTTCGATATCGCCAAGGCCGGTGCGGCACTGGCGAAGGCAGCGGCTGACTCGGGCAGCGTCGCCGAGGCGGCCGAGCAGGTGAACATCATCAACCAGCAGCTGCCCGTCTACACCGGACTCGTCGAGACCGCGCGGGCGAACAACCGGCAGGGGTTCCCGGCAGGCGCGGCCTACCTGCGCGAGGCGTCGGCACTGATGCGGGCCAAGATCCTGCCCGCGGCGCAGGAGCTCTACGAGATCGACACCGAGCGGCTCGTGGCGGAGCAGGACGACGCGACAGGCGTGCCGTGGGTCACGGCGCTGCTGACGCTGGGACTGCTCGCCGCGCTCATCGCGACGCAGATCTACCTCAAGCGCAAGACCAATCGCGTCTTCAACGTCGGGCTCGTGGTGGCCACGATCGCCGTTGCCGTGGCCGTTTTGTGGAGCGCCACCGCGCTCACGGTGCAGAGCGTGCTGGTCAGCGGTGGCAGGGGAGACGGAACGGAACAGGCGGATCTGCTCGTGCGCGCCAGGATCGCGGCACTGCAGGCCCGCGCCGACGAGACGCTGACGCTGGTGGCCAGGGGCGGTGGCGAGTCCTACGAGGAGCAGTTCGGCGAGCTGACCGGTCAGCTCGCCGGTGCCGACGGGCAGGGCGGCCTGCTCGCCGTGGCGGCAGACCGGGCGCAGGGGCACCCTTCGGCCGCGCACATCGACTCGGCCGTGCGTAATGCCGCCGCCTGGCGCGAGGCACACGCCCAGCTCCGCGAGCTCGACGGCTCCGGCAACTACCAGGACGCGGTGCGACTGGCGATCGATGAGTCCACCGAGGACACCGCCGCGGCGGCGTTCTCCCGCCTCGACCGCGATCTCGCGGCGGCGATCGGGGCGGGGCGGCAGATCTTCGTCGACGACACGACCAACGCCTCGCGCGCGATGACGTTGCTGGCCCCCGGTTTCGCCGTGCTCGCGGTGATCGCCGCGCTGGGCACCACCTTGGGTATCCGGGAACGCTTGCGGGAGTACCGCTGATGAAGAAGAACGTGCGATTCGGGCTGCTGCTGTCGGCGGCGGCGCTGCTGGTGGCGGGGTGCGGTTCCCCTGGTGCACCAGTCGATCCGGCTCCGGTGAGTACAGTCGAGCGCCCGCAGCCTGCCAATGCCGCCGTCGAGACCGACGTCGAGGGCGGTGGTTCCAGCCAGCAGGAGTGCGACCCCACCGCGAGCCTTGCACCAGACGGCTCGATCCCCGCAGGCTCCACGATGGACGAGATCCGTGACCGCGGGTACCTGATCGCCGGCGTCGACCAGAACACGTTCCTGTTCGGGTTCCGGAACCCGACCACCGGGATGCTCGAAGGTTTCGACATCGACATCGTCAAGGAGATCGCGAACGAGATCTTCGGCGATCCCAACGCTGTCCAGTTCCGGGCCATCAGCTCGGCGCAACGCATCCCCGTGCTCCAGGACGGCACTGTGGACATCGTCGCGCGTACCTTCTCGATCACCTGCGAGCGGCTGAAGGACATCAACTTCTCGACCGTGTACTACGTCGCCGGGCAGCGGGTCCTGGTGGACGAGAACTCGCCGGTGCAGGGTATCGGCGATCTCGGCGACAAGCGGGTGTGCGCGACCAAGTCGTCCACCTCGCTGCGTAACATCGTGGCCGCCGACCCGAAGCCGGTCCCGGTCTCGGTGGACGACTGGTCGGACTGCCTTGTCATGCTGCAACAGGGGCAGGTCGACGCGGTGTCCACTGACGACACCATCCTCGCCGGGATGGCCGAGCAGGACCCGACGGTCAAGATCGTCGGTGACCGCTTCACCGATGAGTACTACGGCATCGGCATTCCACAGGAGAACGATGACATGGTGCGTTTCGTGAACGCCGTCCTCGAACGCGTCCGGGGCGGACTGTGGCAGGCCAGCTACGACCGGTGGCTGCGGGCCAGGCTCGGCCAGTCGGCGCCGCCAGCTCCCAACTACCGGTGATTGGGCAGGGAGGTAGCAGTGTCGGATGAGCCACGCCGTCCTCGGCACGCCACGCCGGATGACGAGCCCGAGGGCAGCGGCTGGACGCAACCGCCGGAGGTACTGACCGGCTCGCGGCCTGCGCCGCCCCGGCCGCGGGTGCAGGCACCGGGGCAGCCGCAACCACCGCAGCCGCAGATCGTGCCGAACACGCAGCAGGTGCGGCCCTACCAGCCGGTCCCCGATGAGCCGCAGCCCACGAGCGTGCTGGCCAGTCCCTCGCCTGCCACCGAGTTCATCACCCCGCCCGCGCCGCCGCCGGAGCCGAGCGGTCCCGGCACGCTGCCCGACCCGGGCACGGAGAGCGTCCTGCCGCCGAGTACGAGCGACGGCTTTGCCCCCGGGACGGGTCCGGGAACCGGGCCGGGCACCGGTTCCGGTGCCTTCCCCGGGACCTCACGCCGCACCTCGTCGCGTACGTCGCGGCGCGGCCGGCTCGGCGCCGGGCTCGTGGAAGTGCCGCAGGTGCCCTACCGTGATCCCGCCTCGGCGGTGCTCACGGACCCGGTCGTCTCGGAGCAGAAACGCTTCTGTGGCAACTGTGGCACCAAGGTCGGTCGTGGCAAGGACGGCCGGCCGGGCAGCCCGCAGGGCACGTGCGAGCAGTGCGGGAGCCGGTTCTCGTTCACGCCCAAGCTGCGTCCGCACGAGGTGGTCGGCGGGCAGTACGAGGTGCTCGGTGCGCTGGCCTACGGCGGGCTCGGCTGGATCTACCTCGCGCAGGACCACAACGTCAGCGACCGCTGGGTCGTCCTCAAAGGACTGATCGACACCGGCGACGCGACCGCGATGGCCGCCGCACAGAACGAAACGCGCTTCCTCGCCGAGGTCGAGCACCCGAACATCGTCAAGATCTACAACTTCGTCCAGCATCCCGACCCGGACACCGGCACTTCCGTCGGCTACATCGTGATGGAGTACGTCGGCGGCCAGTCGCTGCGGCAGCTCGCGCTGGCGCACCACAGGGAGACCGGCAGGGCAGAACCGCTGCCGATCGGCCAGGTGATCGCCTACGGGCTGGAGATCCTGCCCGCGCTCGGCTACCTGCACAGCCAGGGTCTGCTGTACTGCGATCTCAAACCCGACAACGTGATCCAGACGCATGAGCAGCTCAAGCTCATCGACCTCGGCGCCGTGCGGCACATGGACGACTACACCAGCCCACTGTTCTTTACTACCGGCTACAGCGCGCCGGAGCTGGCCAAGCGTGGTGCCTCTGTCGCGTCCGACCTGTTCACGGTCGGGCGCACGCTCGCCGTGCTGAGCTTCGAGTTCGCCGGCTACACCACGAAGTACAAGACCATGTTGCCGAGCCCGGACGATGTGCCGTTGTTCAAACTGTTCGGCTCCTACTACCGGTTCCTGCGCCGTGCGACACACGCCGACCCGGACCGGCGGTTCGTCTCCGCCGAGGACATGGCCGACCAGCTCACCGGCGTGCTGCGCGAGATCATGGCGCTGGGTACCGGAAAACAGCGTCCGGCTCCGTCCACAGTGTTCGGTCCGGAGACCAACACGTTCGGTGTGGACATGGTGGTGCCCGCGCCGGGGCAGCACGTCACGCTGCCGAACCCGGTCGAGGTCGTCGCCGGCCTGCCGATCCCGCAGGTGCACACCGACGACGCGGGTGCCGGTGTGCTCGCGACACTCGTGGCCGCGGATCCGAAGACGGCCATCGACGCGCTGGCCAACGCGCCGCGCGAGTCGATCGAGGTGCGGTTGCGCATTGTGCGTGCCCGCATCGAGCTGGGTGAGCTCGCCGAAGCCAACCGGCAGTTGCAGGCGGCCCAGTATCTGGCGATCAAGGCGGGGTTCCCGCACGACTGGCGCATCGACTGGTACCGCGGGCTCATCGAGCTGGCCGGCGGACGCCCGCGGGTGGCGCATGTCGCGTTCGACGCCGTCTACGACGAACTGCCCGGTGAGGTCGCGCCGAAACTCGCGCTCGGGTTCAGCGCGGAGAGCGTCGGCGACTACTTCACCGCGTCCCGGCTGTACGAGCTGGTGTGGCGGGCCGACCGGTCCTACGTCAGCGCGGCGTTCGGCCTGGCGCGCGTGTACCTGGCGCAAGGCGCCCGTGCGAGCGCCATCGAGGTGCTGGAGTCGGTGCCGCCGTCCTCGACGCACCACGTCGCCGCGCAGGTCGCCGCCATCAAGATCAAGACCCGGCTGACCGGTGGCCAGGGCCATGTCGTGCAGGAACGCGACTTCGTGGAGGCGGCGACGCGGCTCGAGCGGCTGGCGCTGGACGCGGAACGCCGTACCCGGCTCTCCGCGGAGGTGCTGGAGGCGGCGTTCCAGTGGGTGCGCTCCGATGCCGCCCGGCACGGCGGGCAACGGGCACCGGGTGCGAAGGTACTCGGCTGGGACCTCGCCGAACGGGACCTGAGGTTCGGGCTGGAACGGTGTTACCGGGCGCTGGCCCGGCTGGCCAGCAGCACCGAGCAGCGGATCGAGCTGGTCGACAAGGCGAACGCGATCCGCCCGCGCACGCTGACCTAGCGGGCGGCTACTCGGTGGTGAGCTCGACGATCGTGATGTCCGGCGGCGCGCCGACCCGCACCGGCGGGCCCCAGAAACCGGCGCCGCGCGTGACGTACATCTTCGTGTCGCCGAACCGGTAGGACCCTGCGACGGCGCCCTGCTGGAGGTTGACGATCAACTCGAACGGCGACAGCTGCCCGCCGTGAGTGTGCCCGGCCAGCACCAGGTCCACACCGTGTTCGACGGCGCCGGGTGCGTCACGGGGCTGGTGCGCAACCAGCACCACGGCCCGGTCGGGGTCCCGGCCTACGACCGCCGCGCCGATGTCGCCGGGGTCCTGCCACTGGTACCCCGTGTGGTCGTTGATACCGGCCAGGTGGAACACGCCACCGTTGTGGTCGATGTCCACGTGCGCGTTGCGCAGCGGCCGGATCCCGAGCGAGGGCAGGTAGTCCACCCATTCCTGATACCCCGAGTAGTACTCGTGGTTACCGGTCACGAAGAACGTGCCGTGTGTGCTGCGCAGGTCCGCCAGCGGCGCGGCCGCGTCGGCGAGGTCCTGCACCCTGCCGTCCACCAGGTCACCGGCGATCACCACCAGGTCGGGCCGCTCGGCGTTGACCAGCTCGACGATCCGCTGTGTGAACGACCGGCCGATGATCGGTCCGAGGTGGATATCGCTGAGCAGCGCGATCCGGCAGCCCGCCGCGCGCGGGTCGAGCCTGCGCAGCCCGATGGGCACGCGGGTCACCGTGGGCGGGCCCATGGCGACTGCGACGCCGTAACCCACGAACCCGGTGGCGACCACCCCGGCGACCGCGGCCGAACCGCGCGCCAGTGCGACGCGCCTGCTGACGCCCGTGCGTTCCTCAGCCGGTGGCTCGCGGCGTACCCAGCGACGCAGTGCGAACCGCGGCAGCTCCAGCACCAGCAAAGCGACCAGCAGGTAGAAGAACAACGCCAGCCACAGGTACCCGGGCCACGCGAACCACTGCGCGATCGCGGGGTCGATCCCGGTCCCCACGGCCAATGCCGCCACCATCAGCAGCATCAGCACCACGACCGCGGTGGTGCCGAGCCTGCGGGCCCGGCTGCGTGGGCTCGTCGTGTCGGCGACGAGCCGTTTCCACAGATAAAGATGTAAGACGAGGAGCAGTGCGATGGCTGCGATGAACATCAGGGGTTGATGTCCCAGCCTTCCTGCCCTGCCTGTTGCAGCTTCTCCAGTGCGTCGGCGTCCCCGTGCGTGGTGAAGTGGTCGAAGCCGACCGTCACGAACAGTCCCCGCGCCCGAACCGCCACGGCGCCGTCGTCGGCGTTCAGCCTGCCTTCGGCACTGGCGTAGATCTTGCGCCCGGCCACGCCGTCGAGCTTGGCCGTGATGTGCAACGTGGAGCCGACCGGCACCGGCCGCACGAAATCCGTCTCCAGCCGACCGGTCACAGCCGGCTTGCGAAGCAGGTTGCCGACCGCCGCGCCGAGTGCCTCGTCGAAGGCACACGCCAGCAGCCCGCCGTGGGCGAGTCCCGGTGCGCCCTGGTGGGTTTCGGTGACCGTGAAATGGGACACCACGACCATGCCGTCGCCGACCGTCGACTGCATGTGCAGTCCGTCCTCGATCTGGTCACCACAACCGAAGCAGTGCGTGTAGTGCACGCCCAGCTTGCTGCCCGGCGCCGGGGCCGCCGGGTGCGGCACGGCCGGTTCCGTGTCGACCGGCGGCCAGCTGTCTGCAGGTTTGCTCACCCGGTCAAGTTATCCGGTGCCGGTTGTGCCCCTGTCGCGGTGGCGGATTTACCGGCTCAGCGCCGACATCGCCGTCCATTCGTCCCACGAGTAGGACCAGTCGTGGTAGGCGCCGTCGCGTGGACCGAGTTGCTGTGTGCTGCCCTCGATCTCGACCGGATCGCCCATCATCGCGCTGTCGAAGTACTCCTTGGCGTTCTCCGGCGACAGGTTGATGCAGCCGTGCGAGACGTTTTCCTTGCCCTGGTCCGCCACCGACCACGGCGCCCCGTGGGTGAACTCACCGTTGTTCGAGATTCGGACGGCCCAGTTGACTTCGAAGTCCTCGTAGCCGTAGCCAGGGTTGTTCATGAAGTACGTCTCGTGCTTGGTCATCACGACGTGGATGCCGCTGCGGGTGACGCGGCCGGGATCGGACTCCAGCCCGAAGCTCGCCGGGTAGTCGGCGACCTCGGCGCCGTCGCGGTAGACGACCATGCGGTGGGTTTGTGTGTTCGCCTTGACGATCTGTGACCGGCCGATGGAGAAGTCGGAGGTGAGATCGGCTTCGCCGTACACGCCGTCGCCGAGGCGAACGCCGTAGATCAGCGCCTTCACCGACACCTCGGTGCCCGGCTGCCAGTATTCCTTGGGGCGCCAGTGAACCGAGGAGTCGTTCTCCAGCCACGCCCATGCGCCCTCGGTCGGCGGCGTCGTCTCGACCGAGAGGGCGTTCTCCACCGCGGCCTTGTCGGTGACGGGGCTGTCGAAGGTCACGCTGATCGGCATCGCGATGCCGTAGGTCTTGTCGTCGCCGACGTTGAGCCTGCCACCCATCGTCGCGGTGGGCGTCACGGTGGTGAAGGACCCACTGATCGGCTCGGTCGTTCCGTTCTCGCCGACCGCGGTGCCCGACCACGTATAGGTCTTGCCGTAGCCGAGCGGCTCGGTGGCGGTCCAGCTGCGCTTGTCGCCGGAGAGCTGGCCGGCGACCTCCTTGCCCACCGGGTTGGTCAACGTGATCGACCGGATTGTCCCGCCTGCCACGGAAACCTGGACCGGATCTCGCGGAGCGACGTCCTGTGCGCCGGTCGCGGGCTGCGCCGTGACCTCGGCCGCCGCCGCCGGAGGTGGCCCCTCCTTCGGCGGCTCCGTTGTCTGGTCGGTGCTCCCGCCGCCGTCTCCCGAACAGGCGGTCAGCGCCAGGAGAAACGTCAGCAGAAGTGCCAGCAGCCCCCCGGCGCGCCCGGTCCGCAGTCCCCGTTGTGTCACGTCAAGCCCCTTAGTCGCCCCATGTACCCCCACTGACGCCTGGTGGAAGCTGTTCGTTGCACAGCGAAATTTGTGACTGTCCTCACGTGCGAGGACTGGTCGCACCAGGCCGTAGTTTCCCGCGGGGCGACATCGCTGGAGGGCCCCGTTCCGTCACGCGTTCGCGCGTGAACCGCCCGGTTGGACCAACCTTGATAGGTGGGGTTCGCAAACGGCCTGTAGCCGGTAGGCTTCGGGGTGGCCGTCGTTTTGCGTGTTAGTGGCTTCACACTCGCGGAACTTCTGACGCGAGCCGTGAGCCACGTGCTCGTTGCTCGTCTCGTTGGAACCGCCCGGGACGGCTAGGGTGCCGCTTCGGCGGCGTCTATGCGGAACAGCAACGAGGAGTAAAACGGTGGCGCAAGGCACTGTGAAGTGGTTCAACGCCGAAAAGGGCTTCGGCTTCATCGCCCAGGACGGCGGCGAGGGCGACGTGTTCGTCCACTACTCGGAGATCGAGGGCCGCGGTTTCCGCACGCTCGAAGAGAACCAGCGGGTGGAGTTCGAGGTCGGCCAGGGTCAGAAGGGGCCGCAGGCTCAGAAGGTTCGCGCTCTCTAAGGGCGTCACCCCCTGACAAACGACGAGCCCCCGGCGGGATCCGCCGGGGGCTCGATCGTTTGTTGGTCCGTCGCCGGGTCAGCGAACAGGCTGCTCCCACTGGCTGCGGTCGAAGAAGTGCTCGTCGGTCTGAGGATCGGCATCGGCGTGGCGCTGTGCCTGCCGCTGCTCGGTGGATGACTGGCCCTCCCAGGCCAGGCGCTCGAGGACCCACTCGAGGGCAAGCGCCTGTGGCGACGTGCCACGCTCGATGGCGAGGTCCTTCAACTGTTGGCCGGCGATGAGGTTCATGCGGAGCTGGTAGACCTGAGCGTCGCCGAAGCGTCGGCCGGACCCGGTGCTTTCCGGGTCGGTCTCGGGCGCCAACGCGGCGAGGTAGCTGGTGAGCTCGTGGTCCTCAGCAGCAGGGTCCGCGCCCTTGGCAGCCGTGTTGGGGTGCCGAGCGCCGTTCACTGCCTTGAGGTTGGTGCGGGTGCTCCGCCGTCCGAATGAAAGAGGCACCACCCCACGATAACGGTTGTGTCTCGGCCGCAATGTCTCTGTGACTCTAACCACTCGGCGTGTCGCGATTTTTCCGGAAATGTTGGGTCGTCTGGAGTAATCGCGGTCCCACCGGCGCAGCGCATGCGCACTGCGCGTAGCCAAAATTGATTGCGTCCGGAAATGGAGGGGCCCCCGCGCCAGGGGGAGGAACGCGGGGGCCGGAGGGGATCTCCACAGGCGCTGACCGGGGGTGTGTCAGCACTTCGATTGTTACACGACCAGGTGCCCGATCGCGAGGGTTGCGTCCGAAAAAGACCTCTGAGCTGTCATTTCTCCGTTGCGGGTCGTTCATTTCCGAACTATGCCCGAATGGCCGCTCAAGCCCACGCAGCGTGCGCAGAGGTTCACTCTCCGGGGGGCTGTGGCCTCAGTCCGGCGCTCGCTAGCCTCGCCGCCAAGCGATCGAGAAGCCCTTGGAGGAGCCATGAGCGGGTCTGTGGAAGTGCGGCAGTTCCTCCTTCGCTACGAGGGAGAAGGGCAAAGTGCCACCGGCGGCGTGCCGACGCAGCGAGTCGGTCGTGCGGACGCCCCGCGAGTCTCGGATGACCAGGTGCGCAGGGCGAGGCTCGCTGTGGCGCGCGGGGCGAATGATGTCGAGGACTGCGGTCAGTTGCTCGACATGCTGGGTTTGAAACCGGGCGAGGACGGTCGAGCGCCGGTGCAGCGGTAGCGGAGTCCGGACTGGCTTGAGTCGGCAGCCCCAGGCTGCCCAGATGCACACCCCCTGGTCGTGCACCTGGGCAGCACAGAGCCAAGCTACTGGTCTGAACCGGGCTGAAGCAATCGATTGCCGGTGGCCACGGCGTTTCGCCGCAAGGTCTTTCGCTTTCGTGAACAGTCGGGCAAGCTTTTCGGTAACGCCGTTACACGTCTCGGGTGCGGGGATCCGGCCGGCGTGGCCGCGTGGTGGCCCGTACGAACGTTTTTGCAGGTCGGAGTGGATTTGGGACCCACTGAAGAGGGGGTTGGAGGGGTGTCCTAAACTAGTAATCGCTCCCAGGGGGACCTGAGAGCGCGGTCGGTCGGTTCGCCGAACCGGCTGGGCTCCCATCGTCTAGTGGCCTAGGACTCCGCCCTTTCAAGGCGGCAACGCGGGTTCGAATCCCGTTGGGAGTACGCAGTACATGCAAGGCCCTGTGGCGCAGTTGGTTAGCGCGTCGCCCTGTCACGGCGAAGGTCGCGGGTTCGAGTCCCGTCAGGGTCGCCAGAGCGTTCGGTTAGCAGCCGGCGTTTCCGGCCAGGTAGCTCAGTTGGTACGAGCGTCCGCCTGAAAAGCGGAAGGTCGCCGGTTCGACCCCGGCCCTGGCCACACCTTCGAGAGCCGCCCAGGCGCAGGTCAGGGCGGTTTTTTCATGTCTGGCTGGAGTTGTGCCGCCGGAGGCTCAGTTGAACTAGGATCGGTACTTGCCGTCGACCAAGCGAACCCAGGTGTCGGCCCAGCCGCTGGAGATCGCGATCTCGTCCAGCGCGCCAGTCGGTAAGCAAAGCACCTTGAACTGCTCACGGGCGGTCGCATTGCCATCGTCGATGCGTTGGCGCAAGGTCTCCAGTTCGTGGATCAGTTCCTCGACTGTGCTGTATCGGCTCCAGAGGACGTCGTGAGTACCTGTGCGCAGTATCGACAGCAGTTCGCCGATGAGATCGCTCAGCGGATCACGGGTCATCGGTGGATTATCGCCGAGGCTCGCTTACGCGGGTGCCACTCTCAGTGCAGGTGGAGCAGGACCAGGTTCTTGAGCAAGATCATTACGGCGCCCATGGCCGCCGCGGCAGCAGTCATGCCGATCAACTGCCGGCTTCGCAGCGCAGCCGCGCGGCAGGCCGACCACGCGTAGTAGACCAGCAGAACCACCGCCGCGGCCAGTCCGATGTTGGCGGCGGTCATCGGCGATGCGCCGGCCAACCGCGCCACCAGCAACACGAGAAGCGGCCCGTACGAGGCGCTCACCATCGGCCAGGTGGTGGCCAGCTCCGACCGAATCTGCTCGCGGCCCGGCAACTTGCCACCCTCCACGTGTTTCCCGAGCAGTTCGGCGTACTCCTCGGCCGCCCAGTACACCAGCAGCGTGACCACCACAGTGACCGCAAGGGCTGCGGTCGGCAGCCGCCCCCCGGCCGCGGTGAGGATCGCCGCCGTAACGATCGCCCCGTAGATGCCAGCAGCCCGTCGTCGGCCTGAACTACCCCCGAACGGCGCGGTGGAGCGCGTCGGAGTCTCTGCCATTCGACCAGCCTCGACACCTCGGGGCCCGCCAAACCTCACCCACGATGAACGAGATGAGCGGCTATGCCGAGGCGAGCACCCCGTCGACTTCGATGGAGACCTCGTCAGCGAGCTTGAGCGCACCGAGGAGTGCGGAGTACGGCTTGATGCCCCACCGCGTTTGAGCGACGGTGGCGCGGCCGGTCACCTGGCCATCCTCGCCGACCGTGGCGTGCACGATGATCGGCTCGGTGCGGCTCATGATGGTGAGCTCGCCGGCGATCTCGAGCGCGGTCGCGCCGCCGGATACTCGGGTCGAGCGGAACGTGATCTTCGGGTACTGGTCGCTGTGCAGGACCTTCGACTGGAGGTTCTTCCTGATCTCGGCTCGGTCCGAGGCGGTGAGCGGCTTGACGCCGCCGCTGCCGGACCGCACCTCGAGCGAGTCCACCCCTATCTCGACGGTCACCGACGACTGTCCGGGGTCGGTCGCCCGCACGGTGACGTCGGCGCTCCAGTCGATGGCCTCGATCGTCAGATCGTGCCCCGCACGCGCGCCCAACCCGGTACGGCTCGTCCTGACCAGCAGGCGACCTGCCGGTAGGACCAGCCGGTAATGCCCGTCCGGAAGCGGCATACGTCAAGGTTACGACGTTTTGGCCACCGCAGGGGTCGCAAAAGTAGTGCATCCTATGAAGCAACGCACTATGCTGCCTCCATGCGGCGAGTCAGCTTCCGGAACATGCACTGCTCCGTTGCCCAGTGCCTCGAGGTGGTGGGTGAGTGGTGGACCCTCCTCATCGTTCGCGACGCCCTCCTGGGGGTCGCCCGCTTCGAGGACTTCCACGACCGGCTCGGCATTGCCCGCAACGTGCTGAACCAGCGCCTCATCACACTCGTCGAGGCCGGGGTGCTCGAACGGGTCCAGTACAGCGAGCATCCCCCTCGCGACGAGTACCGCCTGACCCCAAAGGGCCGCGACCTGTGGCTGGTCATCGCCGCCCTGCGCGAATGGGGCGATCGATGGGCGGCACCCGATGGCTCTCCACTGCACCTCGTCCACCGGGCCTGCGGGGAGATCACCGAAATCGTCCCGACCTGCTCGGCGTGTGGGGAGACGGTCACCGACCGGGACCTCAAGGCGATCGCGGGTCGAGGAATGCGCGACAGCCTGCTGCCGGCGGGCCGGGCATGAGCGCGGCGGCAGGCGTACCGACCACTACGTTCGCGGAGGTTTCCGCCCTGACCGAGGTCGGTGCGGGCCGCTTCACGGCCGATGTCAGTCCCGAATGGACGATCGGAGGCAAGCCCAACGGCGGCTACCTGCTCTCCATTCTCGGCCGGGCAGCGGCGACCACAGGCTCACATCCGCACGTTGTCGCCGCGAGCGCCCACTACCTGCGTTCGCCGGAGCCGGGTCTGGTCGACATCGAGATCGAGCCTCTTCGCGCGGGCCGTTCGGCCAGCCAGCTCCGGGCCCGGATGTCGCAGGACGGTGCGCCCTGTGTCGAGGCCCTGCTCACGGCCAGTGAGCTCGACGGCGTCACACCGCACTGGGGCGACGGTGTGCCGAGTGCCGATATGGCTCCGTTCGACGAGTGCGCCCGGCTGGAAGGCCGGACTCCCGGCGGCATGCAAGTCAACATCATGGATCAGGTCGAGGTACGCCTCGAACCGGAGAGCCAGGGCTTCCTCACAGGGAAACCAGCGGGTCGCGGGGAGCTCCGCGGCTGGCTCGCACTACCCGGCGGCGACGCCTTCGATGCCGTTTCGTTGCTCTTCGCCGTCGACGCGTTCCCGCCGGCGACACTGGACATCGAACTCACCGGCTGGGTGCCGACCCTCGAACTCACCGCCTACGTTCGTGCGCTTCCCGCACCCGGACCCGTCCGGGTGCTGCACAAGGCGCAGCTCATTGCCGGAAATCGGGTGGACGAGGCCTGTTTCGTATGGGATGCGACCGGCCGGCTGGTCGCCCAGAGCACCCAGCTCGCTGGCATTCGTCTGGGGTAGCTCTCAGGAGTCGCCGCTCGCGGTGAGCGACTCGAAGCACGGCCGCAGGAGCTCGATGATCTGGTCGGGTGGTGCGTCCCGAAGGCCGTCGAGTTGCAGGAGATGGCGGCCGATGACGACGCCGAGGCTGATGGCACCGGTCAAGCCGGTGCGAAGAAGCGCGTCGTCAGCGGACAGGATGTCGCTGAGTTGTTCCTGCTGACGGCTCAGCGAGGCCCGGACGCCTTCGGTTGCGTCCGGGTGGGTGAGCATCGAACGCAGCATTGCCAGGGTCGCGGTGGGTTCGTGTGTCAGTTTGTCGTGCAGCGTGGCCAGCAGCTGCTCGGTCAGTTGCTCGGGTGTACCCGAGATCGGTTCATCCGGCGTGGCTGCGCTCGCCTGGGTGAACAACTGTTCCTTCGAGCCGAAGTAGTGCATGACCAGTCCGGGATTGACCTTCGCTGCTCGTGCGACGGCTCGGATGGTGGTGCGGTCGTAGCCGTGCTCGGAGAACAGCTGACGCGCCGTGGCGAGGATGCGCGCCTCGGTCTGCCGACGCTGTTCGGCTCGGGACGTGTGCGAAGCGGGACCGGCCATCTGGTCATTGTACGACCGTTGCATGGATGGCGATTTCGTTGTACGTTCGTTTAGTAAACATGCGTACAACGAAGGAGTCACGCTGTGACCAACGCCCGCGAGATGTTCGATCGGTTGCTCCCGATGTTCCTCGACAAGGACCTGGCTGGGTTCGCGGACCTGTTCGCCGAGGACGGCGTACATGAGCTGCCGTTTGCCCCGCCCGGTGTCCCCGGCCGGATCCAGGGCCGCGAGAACATTCGTGCCTACCTGACGGCGATCATCGAGACCCCGTTGATGCACAAGGAATTCCAGTCGGTGACGGTGTATGAGACCCAGAACCCCGAGGTAGCCATCGCCGAATTCGACGCGCACGGCGTGGTGACGACCTCCGGCCGCCCCTACGTGATGCGCTACCTGCAGATACTTCAGGTCTCCGGTGGCCAGATAGCTTTGTGGCGCGACTACTGGAACCCGGCGGAGGGCGCAAGACTGCTCGGGACCGAGCCGCAGTGATCGGCTTGGACTTCGTCCGGATGCCGCGCGTTCAATCGAGGCATGGACGACGGCCAGATCGAGTCGGCGACCTGGAATCCGACCACAGGGTGTGACGTGGTCAGCCCCGGCTGCGACCACTGCTACGCGCTCATGTTCGCGAAGCGGCTCAAGGCGATGGGCAACTCCGGATACCAGCGCGACGGCGACCCGCGTACCAGTGGCCCCGGCTTTCGTCTCACCCTGCACCCCGACCGGTTGGAGACACCGCTGCGGTGGCGGCGGCCCCGGCTGGTGTTCGTCGACTCGATGAGCGATCTGTTCCACCCCAAGGTCCCGGAGAGTTTCCTCGCCGACGTCCTCGAGGTGATGCGGCGAGCCGAGCGCCACACGTTCTTCGCCCTGACCAAACGCCCGGCGCGGATGGTCTCGGTGCTCGGCCGTCGCCAGCCGTCCCCGCTTCCGAATGTCTGGTGGGGAACCACCATCGAACGCAACGACTACGCCGGCCGGGCCGATCGATTGCGGGAAACCCCTGCGGCGGTGCGGTTCTTGTCGCTCCAACCGTTACTCGGGCCGCTCCCGGACCTCGAACTCAGCGGCCTGGACTGGGTCTACGTCGGCGGTGAGTCCGGTGCCTCGCACCGGCCGATGGATCCGGCTTGGGTACGCCCGATCCGCGACCGGTGCGTGGCCACCGGCATCCCTTTCCTGTTCAAACAATGGGGCGGCCGGACGCGCAATGCGAACGGGCGCGTCCTCGACGGACGCACGTGGGACGAGATGCCGCGGCAGTGGAGTTCAGGGAACCCCGTGGTTTGACCAGCCTCCAGCCGGCAGGAAGGCTGCGGTCATGGCCGATCCACTCGATGACACGAAACTGTCCACAATGCTCGTTCATGGGCTTCGCCCTGTAAAGGTCGTCATCGCCGACTACGACCCCGCCTGGCCCGTCAGGTTCGAACGACGAGCCGCCGAACTGCGGGAGATCCTCGGCCGGCGAGCCAGGCTGATCGAGCACATCGGCTCCACGTCGGTTCCGGGCCTGGCGGCGAAACCGGTCATCGACATCGTCGTCGGTATCGACGACCCGGACGACGAGGAGGCTTATCTGCCCGATCTCGAAGCGGCAGGCTATGACCTGCGTGTCCGGGAACCGGAGCATCGCTGCCTGCGCCCAGGCGAGCCGGACGGGCCGGTCAACCTGCACTGTTACCCGCCCGATCACGTCGAGATCCGCCGGTACCTCGCCTTCCGCGACCGCCTGCGGGCCAGTGATGCCGACCGTGACCTCTATGCCACGACCAAACGGGAACTGGCGCAACGGGAATGGCGTGACATGAACTACTACGCTGAGGCGAAATGGCCGGTGATCGGCGAAATCCTCGCCCGCGCGGGCTGGCGGTGAGTGGTCCCATGGGTTCGCCTGCCGACGATGTCCAACAGGTAATGAGCCGCGAGCGTGCACTGCTGACACCGGACGTCCGGTGCTCGGCGGAACAGGTCGACCTGTTGCTGCATCCCGACTTCTTCGAGTTCGGCGCCTCGGGTCGCCGGTGGGAGCGCAGCGCCATGATCACCGCGATGGCTGCCGAACCGGCAGACGATGAACCCCTCGTCGTATCGGAGATGGAGGGCGCGCAGGTGGCCGATGACGTCGTGCTGGTCACCTATGTCACCGAGGAGCCGGGGCGGCGAGCTCGCCGGAGCTCGTTGTGGCGGAAGGCCGACGACGGGACGTGGCGGCTGTATTTCCACCAGGGCACGCCCGTTCCTGTGCAGCAGGACCTCTGAAGCCGCCGCCGGGGCGCGAGTCCCCCGCTCCTGTGCGCGAGTTGCCCGCTAAGGCGCGCGAGTTGCCCGCTAAGGCGCGCGAGTTGCCCGTTCCGGTTCGCGGCGTATGCCGATGATCGACCGTCCGGGCGAGCGATGTCGCACTGGCGCTGGCTCGGGGCGATCGGCGAGCCCGGTCGGCCCGGTTGCTCTCCTCGCCGGGGCCGCTGATCGCGCTGAGCCCGGCTGCCCACGCCCGAACGGGCAACTCGCCGACCGGAGCGGGCAACTCGCGGACTGGGGCGGGCAACTCGCCGGCTGGGGCGGGGGACTCGCCGGCTGGAGCGGGGACTCGCGGGTCAGCCGCCGGTGGAGTCGCGGACCACCAGTTCTGGTTTGAACATCACCTGCTGGTGGGCGTGCGTGTCCGGGTTGTCGCACTCCTCGACGAGGAGCTGGGCGGCGGTGCGGCCTATCTGCTGGGTCGGCTGCCGGATCGACGTCAGCGGAACGGCGGCGTCCGCGGCGAACTCGATGTCGTCGTAGCCCACGATGGCGAGGTCCTCCGGCACTCGTCTGCCCGTGGACACCGCTGCCCGCAGCACACCGAGCGCCATCAGGTCGTTGGCGCAGAACGCCGCCGTCGGCACCGCGCCCGCGGCGAGCCTGGGCCGAGCGGCGTCATGGGCGCTGCGGGCGTTCATGACCCGCCCCTCGACGACCTCGACGGTCTCCTCCGGATCCAGTCCGGCCGCCGCGACCGCCCGGCGCAGGCCGGTGAGCCGGTCGGCACACTGCCGCAGGGCCAGCGGGCCGGTGAAGTACAGGATCTTCCGGTGTCCGTGCGCCACGAGGTGCGCCCCGGCCAGCTCCCCGCCGACGACGTCGTCCACCGCCACCGAGCAGCAGTTGACCCGGGGATCGTGCCGGTCGACGAGCACCGCCGGCGTGCCCCGCCTGCGCAGCGCGTCGAGCCGGTCGGAGCTGACCTCGATCGGCGTGATCAGTACACCGCGCACCCGCTGTTCCTCCAGCACCTGGAGGTACCGGTTCTCCCGTGTCACCTCGTCGTCGGAGTTACACAGCACGACGGCGTAGCCGAGCTCGTCGGCGATCTTCTCCACCCCGCGCGCGACGTCGTGAAAGAAGGGGTTGGCCATGTCCAGCACGATGAGCCCGATCGAACGGCTGGTGCCGGCCCGCAGCTGCGCGGCGGAGGAGTTGCGGACGAACCCCAGCGCCGAGATCGCGGACAGGACGGTGGCCCTGGTGTTCTCGGCGACCCGCTCGGGATGATTGAGCACGTTGGACACGGTGCCCACGGAGACACCCGCGCGCTCGGCGACGTCCTTGATGCTCGGCGACATGCCTGATCCCCTGCTTCGTGCTGAAACGTTCAAGCGCCCATGGCGCTCACCTGGGGTACCCAGGTTCAGGCCAAGCTAACACGAGCCGCTGGTACGCGGCCCGTCGGATCGTTATCGAATCGCACGTCAGCGGGGGTCTTGACGGGTCGGCTCGGCGCGCCTAGGTTGAGCCGCACTCGTGAATGAAACGTTTCACGATCTCCAACGAAGGAGGACACCCGTGGCAGCACCGGAGCACCCCGGCGTGCCGCTACTCGAACTTCGCGACGTCTCCAAGTCTTTCCAGGCGGTCCGCGCGCTGCGAGGCGTATCTCTCGCGCTGCATGCGGGCGAGATACATGCACTCGCGGGCGAGAACGGAGCGGGCAAGTCGACCGTCGTCCGCATCATCGGCGGCGAGCACCAGCCCGACAGCGGCGAGGTCCTCCTCGACGGCCAGGAGGTGCGGTTCTCCTCGCCCCGTGAGGCGCAGCAGCGCGGCGTCGCCGTCATCCACCAGGAACCGATCCAGTTCCCCGATCTGTCGGTGGCCGAGAACGTGTTCATGGGCCGCCAGCCGCTGCGGCCGGGCCGCCGCGTCGACCGGCGCGCGATGAACCAGCGAGCCGGGGAGGTGTTCGAGCAACTCGGCGTGCCCATCGACCCGGCACGGCAGACCCGTGGTCTGTCCATTGCAGACCAGCAGATCATCGAGATCGCCAAGGCACTCGTCGCCGATGCGCGCATCATCGTCATGGACGAACCGACCGCGGCACTGTCCGCTGTGGAGGCCGAACGACTCTTCCGCGTCGCCCGCGGCCTCGCCGAGCGTGGCGCTGCGTTGCTGTTCATCTCGCACCGGCTCGACGAGATGTACGCGTTGTGCCAGCGGGTCACCGTCCTGCGCGACGGTGCCTTCGTCACCACCGAGCTGATGACCGAGATCGACAGCGAAACACTTGTTCGGCGCATGGTCGGCCGGTCGGTCGAGCAGCTCTTTCCCAAGCGGGACACCGAGATCGGCGAGGAGGTGCTCGTCGTCGACGGCCTCAGCAGGGCCGGTGAGTTCCGCGACATCTCGTTCCGGGTGTGCCGTGGTGAGATCGTCGGGCTGGCTGGCTTGGTCGGCTCTGGACGGTCCGAAGTGGCCAGAGCCATCTTCGGCGTTGACGAGCGGGACTCCGGCAGTGTCACTGTCAACGCCAAGCCGCTCCCCGCGGGCAACCCGCGCGCCGCGATCGACAGGGGTATCGCGCTGGTTCCCGAGGATCGCAGGGAACAGGGCCTGGTGCTGGACCTGGCCATCGAGCGCAACGCGAGCTTGGCGCGGTTGCGGAAGGTGTCGCCTGGCGGCATCACGCGGCAGTCACGGGAGAGGGAGCTCGCCACCAGGTGGGGCAAGCGACTGTCGCTGAAGGCAGGCAAACTCTCCGACCCGGCCGCCACGCTGTCCGGTGGGAACCAGCAGAAGGTCGTCCTCGGCAAGTGGCTGGCGACCGAGCCCTCGGTGCTCATTGTGGACGAGCCCACCCGTGGCATCGACATCGGTGCCAAGGTCGAGGTGCACGCCTTGCTGTCCGAGCTCGCCGCCGAGGGAATTGCGATCCTGCTCATCTCCTCCGAACTGCCCGAGGTGCTCGGCATGGCCGATCGCGTCCTGGTGATGCACGAGGGGCGGATCACCGCCGAACTGTCCAGAGAGGAAGCCACCGAGGAGACCGTGATGTATGCGGCGACCGGGAACGGCAAGAAGGGTTCGGCCGCATGAAAAGGCGCAGAAAGCCATGCGCTGCGTGCAAGGTCGCGGGAGGCACAGCATGAACCGGATCAAGGCGGTGCTCTCCGGGCGGGAGCTGAGCATCCTCGGTGCGCTCGTCGCCCTCGTCGCCGTTACCACCGCGGTGAGTCCGTCCTTTGTGAACGGACAGGGTGTTCACGACCTGTTCCTCAACGCCTCGATCCTGGCGCTGCTGGCCATCGGTCAGACGCTGCTGGTGATCACCCGCAACATCGACCTCTCGGTGGGTTCGGTGATGGGCCTGACCGCGTACATGTCGGGGCAGCTGTTCATTGCCGACCACGAGACGCCCACCATCCTCGTCGTGCTGGCGGGAATGGCCCTCGGCGCCGTATGTGGGGCGATCAATGGGGCTCTGGTAGCAATCGCGAAGGTTCCCGCGCTCGTGGTCACGCTGGGTACGCTCTACGTTTTCCGCGGCATCGACTACGGCTGGGCGAGCGCAACCGGCGTGCACCAGATCAACGCCGACCAGATGTCTCAGAGTTTCCTGGCCTTCGGCAGCGGTTCGGTCCTCGGCATCCCGCACCTGTCGCTGATCGCGTTGGTGGCGCTGGTGATCGCGGCCTACGCGCTGCACAACTGGCGGTCCGGCCGGGAGCTGTACGCCATCGGCTCCAACCCGCAGGCCGCGCGGCTTGCCGGTATCCCCGCGGGCAAACGCGTGTTCACCGCGTTCGTGGTCTCCGGTGCGCTCGTGGGCCTCGCCGGTGTACTGCACGCGTCCTACTTCGGCACGATCAACGCCTCGGTCGGCACCGGCCGCGAGCTCGCCGTCGTCGCGGCGGTGGTCGTCGGTGGTGTTGCCATCTTCGGCGGTAGCGGCTCCGTGCTCGGTGCCGTTCTCGGTGCCCTGCTGCTGACCACGATCACCAGCGCGCTGCCCATCCTCGGCGTGCCCGCCTTCTGGCAGCGCGCCGTCGACGGTGCCGCGTTGTTGCTCGCCATCTCGCTCGACCGGGCCGTGATGGTGCGAATGGCGCAGCGGCTACGCAAGGAAAGGAGCCTCCGGCGTGCGTGAGAAACTGCTCCGCTGGGAGTCGATCCTGGTGGTGTTGTGCGTTGCCGTGTTCGTGTGGGGTTCCACCAGCACACCCGGTTTCGCCGAGACCGACAACATCAGCTTCCTGTTGCTGGACTACACCGAGGTGGCGCTGATCGCGCTGGCGCTGTTGCCGATCATCCTGACCGGCGAGATCGACCTGTCGGTCGCGTCGATCCTCGGGTTCTGCTCGGCACTGACCGGTGTGCTGTGGGACGCCGGGATGTCGTTCGAGACCATCGTGCCGCTCGTGATCGTGGCCGGCGCGGTGCTGGGCTCGCTCAACGCCACGCTGATCGTCAAGTTCGGCCTGCCCGCGCTGGCGGTCACGATCGGCACGCTCGGGCTCTACCGCGGGCTCGCCTACATCGTGCTCGGCGACGGCGCGGTCACCGGATTCCCGGACGCCTACCGTCCAATCGCGACGGACACGATCCCCGGCACGTTCCTGCCGTACGCCACGCTGATCGTGATCGTCGTCGGCGTGCTAGCGGCGGTCGTGGTGCACTACACGCCCGTCGGCCGCTCGCTCTATGCCATTGGCCTCGGCGAGCAGACCGCACGTTTCTCCGGCATCCGGGTGCAGCGCATCAAATTCGCGCTTTACATCGTGTCGGGCATCCTGTGCGCACTGGCCTCACTCATCTACACGTTGCGTTACAACAGCGCCCGCGCCGACAACGCCAATGGCCTCGAACTCATCGCGGTCGCCGCGGTGCTGCTCGGCGGCGTGTCGATCTTCGGTGGCCGGGGCACGGTCATCGGGGTCGGCAGTGCGCTGCTGCTCATGGCGGGGCTGCGCAACGTGCTGTTCCTCAACGACGTGACCAACGAGATTCAGAACGTGATCAACGGCTTGCTGCTGATCATCTCCGTGCTGGTTCCCGTGGTCGCGAACCTGGTGCGTAAGCGGCGTCAGCCCGTGGCCGTCGCAGCGGGACCACCATCGCAGGAGACCCTGCCAGACCCCGTGGGGGCGACCGCGTCCCACGGAACCCCCGAGGAGGACCAAAGATGATCCACTCTCGACTGCGGAGAAACCGCGCGTTCCTCGCGGTGACCGGCGTGGGCCTCGCGGCCGTGCTGGTGGCCGGATGCGGCGGTACGACCAAAGACTCGGCGTCGTCGTCCGAAAGCGGCGCCGGCACCGAGAAGGTCGCCGACCCGAACGCCCCCATCAGGGAAGGTCTGCAGATCGCCTTCCTGCCCAAGGAAATCGACAACCCGTACGAGAACATCGTCGATGAGGGCGGTATCGCCGCGGTCGCCGAGCTCAAGGGCACGGGCAAGGAGGTCGGCCCATCGGATGCATCGGCGTCGTCACAGGTCTCCTACATCAACACCCTGATCCAGCAGAACCAGGACGCCATCGTGATCGCGGCCAACGACCCGAATGCGGTCGCGCCCGCGCTCAAGGAGGCCATGGCGAAGGGCATCGCGGTCGTCAGCTACGACTCCGACGCGGCGGTGGACGCCCGCCAGGTGTTCGTCAACCAGGCCAACTCCGAGGACATCGGTCGCTCGCAGATCAAGATGGTCTCCGAGCAGATCGGCGGCAAGGGCAAGATCGCCATCCTGTCCGCGACACCGAACGCGACGAACCAGAACACGTGGATCGAGTTCATGAAGGACGAGCTGACCAAGCCGGAGTACGCCGACATCGAGCTGGTCAAGGTCGCCTACGGTGACGACGACGACCAGAAGTCCTTCCAGGAGACCCAGGCGCTGCTGCAGTCCATTCCGGACCTGAAGGCGATCGTCTCGCCGACAACGGTTGGCATCTCGGCGGCGGCGCGCTACATCTCCTCCTCGCCGTACAAGGGCAAGGTTGTCCTGACCGGGCTCGGCACGCCGAACCAGATGCGCCAGTTCATCAAGGACGACACGGTCACCGAGTTCGCGCTGTGGGACCCGGAGCAGCTCGGTTACCTCGCCGGCTACGCGGCAGCGGCGCTGGCGTCGGGCCAGATCACCGGCAAGGAGGGTGAGGTTCTCAAGGCCGGAAAGCTCGGCGAGCGCACGATCGGCAAGAACGGCGAGATCATCCTTGGCCCGCCAACGGTCTTCAACGCCGACAACATCGACAAGTTCAACTTCTGACCGGAGCGAGCCGGGGCCGTGCGGGGTCAGGTGACCCTCGCGGCCCCGGCAGAAGGAAAGCCATGAAAAGCACTACCACGAGGCGGATCTGCTTCCTGCTCAGGGTGAAACCGGACCGGATGGACGAGTACGCCAGGCGGCACGCCGAGGTCTGGCCGGAAATGCAGGAAGCCTTGCGGGAGACCGGGTGGACCAACTACTCGCTGTTTCTCGCACCGGATGGGCTGCTGGTCGGCTACTTCGAGACCGACGATCTCGACGCCGCACTCGCAGGCATGGCAGCAACGGAAGTCAATGCTCGATGGCAGGCGGAGATAGCTCCTTTCTTCGAAAACCTCGACGGCGCACCTGATGAGGGAATCGTGCCGTTGTCCGAGGTCTTCCATCTCGACTGACCACCGACTTCAGGGAGGAATCCATGTCTGACCACTCCGCCGTGAAGGCAGTGCTGCGCACGCAGCACATCGAGACGCCCTCGTGGGCATTCGGCAACTCCGGAACCCGCTTCAAGGTGTTCGCGCAGGAGGGAATCCCGCGCGATGCCTACGAGAAGATCGCCGATGCGGCGGTCGTGCACCGCTATACCGGCGTCGCGCCGAGCGTGGCCGTACACATTCCATGGGACACAGTGGACGATTACGCCGATCTGGCCAAGCACGCCGAGAACCTCGGCGTGAAGATCGGTGCCGTCAACCCCAACGTGTTCCAGGACGACGACTACCGGCTCGGCAGCATCTGCAACCCGGACCCCGCGGTCCGCCGTAAGGCACTGGAGCACCTGCTCGACTGTGTCGACATCATGGACGCCACGGGATCCCGGGATCTTTCGATCTGGTTGGCCGACGGGCTCAACTACCCCGGCCAGGACTCGCTGGCCGACCGTCAGGCGCGGTTGGAGGAGGCACTGGCGGCGGTATACGAGCGGCTGGGTGAGAACCAGCGGATGCTGCTGGAGTACAAGTTCTTCGAGCCGGCGTTCTATGCCACCGACGTGCCGGACTGGGGAACCAGCTACGCGCACTGTGTCGAACTCGGCGACAAGGCGCAGGTACTGGTCGACACAGGCCATCACGCACCCGGTACCAACATCGAGTTCATCGTCGCGTTCCTGTTACGCAAGAACCGGCTCGGCGGCTTCCACTTCAACTCGCGCTTCTACGCCGACGACGACCTCATGGTCGGTGCCGCGGACCCGTACCAGCTGTTCCGGATCATGGTCGAGATCGTGCTCGGCGGCGGCCTCGACGCCGCGTCGGGCGTCGCCTTCATGCTCGACCAGTGCCACAACATCGAGCCGAAGATCCCGGCGCTGATCCGCTCGGTGCTCAACGTGCAGGAGGCGACGGCGAAGGCGTTGCTTGTGGACTCCGAAGCCTTGCGGGCTGCGCAGCGGGCCGGGGATGTCTTGGGCGCCAACGGAATCCTGGTAGACGCTTTCTCCACCGACGTCCGGCCGCTGCTTGCCGAGCTGCGGGAGGAGATGGGACTGGACCCCGACCCGATCGCGGCGTACCGGCGCAGCGGCTACGCCGAGCAGATCGTGGCGGAACGCGTTGGCGGCACTGCCGCCGGATGGGGAGCCTGACGACAATGACCACGCAGCATCCCGCGGTCGCCGAGCTGCTCGCCCGTTCACACGAGCTGGGCGCCGACCGTCGCAACACGAACTACGCGGGCGGCAATGCCTCGGCGAAGGGCACCGACATCGACCCGGCGACCGGTACTGACGTCGAGTTGATGTGGGTCAAGGGCTCCGGTGGTGATCTCGGCACCCTCACCGAGGCGGGCCTCGCCGTGCTTCGTCTCGACCGGATGCGGGCACTCGTCGACGTCTACCCCGGCGAGGAGCGCGAGGACGAGATGGTCGCCGCATTCGACTACTGCCTGCACGGTAAGGGCGGCACGGCCGCACCGAGTATCGACACCGCGATGCACGGACTTGTCGACGCGGCACACGTCGACCACCTGCATCCCGATTCGGGCATCGCGATCGCGACCGCGGTCGACGGCGAGGAGCTGACCCGCAAGATCTTCGGTGACCGCGTGGTGTGGGTGCCATGGCGACGGCCTGGTTTCCAGCTGGGACTGGACATCTCCGCGATCAAGACGGCCAACCCGCAGGCGATCGGCTGCGTCCTCGGCGGGCACGGCATCACGGCGTGGGGCGACACCAGCGAGGAGTGCAAGCAGCACTCGCTGGAGATAATCCGCACCGCCGAGGCCTACCTGGCCGAGCACGGCGATCCGGAGCCGTTCGGTGCGGTAATCCCCTGGTACGAACCACTGTCCGAAGAGGATCGACGGGCGCGCGCGGCCGCGTTGTTCCCCGTGCTGCGTGGGCTCGCCTCCACAGACTCGCCGCAGCTCGGACATTTCACCGACAGTCCAGAGGTTCTGGAGTTCCTGGTCAGGGAGAAGCACACTGAGCTCGCGGCGCTGGGTACGTCCTGCCCGGACCACTTCCTGCGTACGAAAGTGGCGCCGCTGGTCGTGGACCTGCCGGGTACCGCTCCACTCGAGCAGGTGATCGAGCGGGCGAAGGAACTGCACGCGACCTACCGCGAGGAATACGCCGCGTATTACAACCGGCACGCGACACCGGACTCGCCGCCACTGCGTGGTGCGGATCCGGCGATCGTGCTGGTGCCTGGCGTCGGCATGTTCAGTTTCGGCCGGGACAAGCAGACCGCGCGCGTGGCGGGCGAGTTCTACGTCAACGCGATCAACGTGATGCGCGGCGCGGAGTCGGTGTCGACCTATGCGCCGATCCCGGAATCGGAGAAGTTCCGCATCGAGTACTGGGAGCTGGAGGAGGCGAAGCTGCGGCGGATGCCCAAGCCGAAGCCGCTGGCGACCCGGATCGCGCTCGTGACCGGCGGTGGATCCGGTATCGGCAAGGCCATCGCGCAGCGGCTGGCAGCCGAGGGCGCGTGCGTCGTGGTGGCCGACCGCGACCTCGCCGCGGCAACCGCGGTCGCCGAGGAGATCGGCAACACCGACAAGGCCGTCGCAGTGGCGGTCGACGTCACCGACGAGAACGGCGTCGCCGGTGCGGTAGTGGCGGCATCGCTGGCGTTCGGCGGCGTGGACCTGGTGGTCAACAACGCGGGGTTGTCGGTGTCCAAGCCACTGCTGGAGACGAGCGCCCGGGACTGGGACCTGCAGCACGACGTGATGGCGCGCGGGTCGTTCCTCGTCGCCCGCGAGGCGGCGCGGGCGATGATCGCGCAGGGGCTCGGCGGTGACATCGTCTACATCGTCAGCAAGAACGGTGTGTTCGCGGGCCCGAACAACATCGCCTACGGTGCGACGAAGGCCGACCAGGCGCACCAGGTGCGGTTGCTGGCGGCGGAGCTCGGCGAGCACGGTATTCGCGTCAACGGCGTCAACCCCGACGGTGTCGTGCGCGGTTCCGGCATCTTCGCCTCTGGCTGGGGAGCGAAGCGTGCCGCCGTCTACGGGGTGCCGGAGTCCGAACTCGGTACCTTCTATGCCCAGCGGACTCTGCTCAAGCGGGAGGTGCTGCCGGAACACGTGGCGAATGCCGTGTTCGTGCTGACCTCCGGCGAGCTGTCCCACACCACCGGACTGCACATTCCGGTCGACGCAGGCGTCGCAGCCGCGTTCCTGAGGTGACGAAGGAGTCAGCATGACCAACAGCAAGCGGCGGCCCAAGATCGGACTGGTGGCCGGTGGGCTCGGCGCCTACTGGCCGCAGTTCCCGGATCTGCTGCCGACGTTGCGGCAGTCGTCGGCCTACGTCAGCGAGCGCATTGCCGGGTTCGACGCCGACATCGTGGACGTCGGGTTCATCTCCGACGCACAGGAAGGCGCGCTCGCGGCGGAGAAGCTCCGCGTGGCCGGGTGCGATCTGATCGTCGGGTTCCTCACCACCTACATGACGGCCACCATGTTGATGCCCATCGCTCAACGCAGCGGTGCCCCGGTGTTGCTGATCAACCTGCAGCCCACCGAGTCGATGGACCACGCGACGTTCGACACCGGCCAGTGGCTGGCCTACTGCGGCGCCTGCCCGCTGCCCGAGATGGCCAACGCGTTCCGCCGCGCGGGCGTGGAATTTCGCAGTGTGTCCGGGTACCTGCGGGATGAGCGTGCCTGGGCCAAGATCGGGCGGTGGATCTCCGCCGCGGCCGTGCGCAAGGTGCTGCGGCACGGCAGGCACGGTTTGATGGGGCACCTCTACCCGGGCATGTACGACGTCTCGACCGACCTGACGATGGTGAACGCCCACTTCGGTGGCCACGTCGAGGTGCTGGAGTTCGACGACCTGCGCGTGCGCGTGGAGAAGGTCAGCGACGACGAGGTGGCTACGAAGGTCGCCGAGGCCGAGTCGGTCTTCGAGCTGGACTCCTCAGTGGACCGTGTGGATCTCCAGTGGGGTGCGCGGGTCTCGGTCGGACTCGACCGGCTGGTGGCCGACTTCGAGCTGGACAGCCTCGCCTACTACCACCGTGGCCTCGACGGTGAACAGCACGAGCGGCTCGGAGCCGGGATGATCCTCGGGGCGAGCCTGCTGACGGCGCACGGCATCCCGGCCGCCGGCGAGTACGAGCTGCGCACCAGCCTGGCAATGCTGATCATGGACGTACTCGGCGCCGGTGGTTCGTTCACCGAGCTGCAGGCGCTCGACTTCACGCGTGGCCACGTGGAGATGGGCCACGACGGTCCCGCACACTTGGCGATCAGCGCGAAGAGGCCGCTGCTGCGTGGGTTGGGGGTCTACCACGGCAAGCGCGGCTGGGGTGTGTCGGTCGAGTTCGACGTCGCACACGGTCCGGTGACGCTGCTGGGCGTCGGCCAGGACCGCGACGGCCGGTACTCGCTGATCGTGTCCGAGGGCGCGGTCGTCGACGGTCCACTCATGCGGATCGGTAACACCACGAGCCGGGTCGACTTCGGACGTGACCCCGGCGAGTGGACCGACGACTGGTCGGCCAGCGGCGTCGCGCACCACTGGGCGCTCGGCGTCGGGCACCGGGCCGCCGAACTGCGCGCGGTCGCCAGCCTGCTGGACATCCCGCTGGTCGAGGTCGGCAGGTGACCTCGTTCGTCGCGGTCGACCTCGGTGCCACGAGCGGCCGGGTCATGCTGGGCACCGTCGCGGACGGCCGGGTCGATCTCACCGAGGTGCGCCGGTTCGCGACGGGCCCGCGTGAGCGGGCGGAGGGGGGTTTGCGCTGGGACGTCGAGGAAATGTACGGCGAGATCGTCGCCGGATTGAGCGAGGCCGCCCCGGCCGATCCCGTGTCGATCGGCATCGACTCGTGGGCGGTGGACTACGGCCTGATCGGACCCGACGGCAAGCTAGACGGCGATGTGCGGTGCTACCGCGATCCGCGTACCGACGGCATGGCCGACCGGCTGCGGCAGTATGTCGACGACACGACGTTGTACGGCATCACCGGCCTGCAGTACCTGCCGTTCAACACGATCTACCAACTGCTGGCCGAGCCGCCGGGCCGGCTTGCCGACAAGACGTTGCTGTTGCTGCCGGACCTCATCGCCTACTGGCTGACCGGTGAGCTCGGCGCTGAGGTGACGAACGCGTCCACCACAGCGCTGCTCGACGCGACCACCCGGCGCTGGTCCACCGAACTGCTCGACCGCACCGGCATTTCGGCGGGACTGCTGCCGCCGCTGCGGCAGCCGGGCGAGCCGATCGGCGTGGGGCCGGACGGTGTGCCGGTGGTGACGGTGGCCTCGCACGACACGGCGTCCGCTGTGGCCGCCGTGCCCGCCGACGGGGAGCGCTTCGGCTACATCTCCTGCGGTACCTGGTCGCTGGTCGGGCTCGAACTGCCCGCGCCGGTGCTCACTGAGGCGGCCCGCGCGGCGAACTTCACCAACGAGGCCGGTATCGACGGGACGGTACGGTTCCTGCGCAACACGATGGGACTGTGGCTGCTCAGCGAGTCGATGCGGGTGTGGCGGGAGCAGGGTCACGACATTAGGCTCACCGATGTGTTGCACGCAGCGCTGCGCGAGCCACCTTTTCGGTCCATTGTGGATCCGGACGATCCGGTTTTCCTGGCTCCGGGAGACATGCCCGCCAGGATCGCTCGGGTCTGTCGCGACACCGGACAGCCGGAGCCGACAAGCCCGCCCGCGGTGGTGCGCACGATTCTGGAGTCGCTCGCGGTCGCGCATGCAGCGTCCCTGCGCACGGCAGCGCGGCTCGCCGATCGTTCGCTCGACGTGGTGCATCTCGTCGGCGGCGGTGCCCGCAACGAACCGCTGTGCCAGTTCACCGCCGACGCGTGCGGGTTGCCGGTGCTGGCCGGTCCGGTGGAAGCCAGCGCGCTCGGCAATGTCTTCGTGCAGGCGAGGACGGCGGGGGTACTCGCGGGTGCACCCGTCAGTGCGCCACTGGCCCGTTACGAGCCGCGGGGGGAGCGTGCGGCGTGGCAGGCGGTGGCGCGCAGGCTCGCGGAGGTACGGCCATGACCAAGCTCCGGGTGGCACTGTTCGCCACGTGCCTCACCGACACCCTGTACCCCGACACCGGGCGCGCTGTGCTCCGGTTGCTGGAACGCCTCGGCTGTGAAGTGGACTTCCCGCTGGAACAAACCTGCTGCGGGCAATTGCACTACAACACCGGCTACTACGACCATGCCAGGCCACTGGCCAGTGACTACGCGGCAGCCTTCGCCGGTTACGACTACATCGTCGCGCCGTCGGGCTCGTGTGGCGGGATGGTCAGGGAGATCCACCCGAGCCTGTGCGGCACCACCCCCGCCGTCGAGCGGACCTACGAGCTCAGCGAGTTCCTGGTCGATGTGCTCGGCGTGACCGATGTCGGCGCGTACTTCCCGCATCGGGTCACCTACCACCCCACGTGCCATTCGCTGCGGATGCTCAAGGTCGGCGACAAGCCGCTGCGGTTGCTGCGCACGGTGCGCGGCCTGGAACTGACCGAGCTGCCCGGGGCCGAGCAGTGTTGTGGTTTCGGCGGGACCTTCGCACTGAAGAACGCCGAGACGTCCACTGCGATGCTCACCGACAAGATGCGCAGCGTCCAGGACACCGGTGCGGAGGTGCTGACCGCGGGCGACAACTCGTGCCTGATGCACATCGGCGGTGGGTTGTCCCGCATGCGCAGCGGTGTCCGCACGGTGCATCTCGCGGAGATCCTGGCCAGCACGGAGGAGGAACCATGGGTGCCCGCAACCCGGTGACCTGGCTGGGTAGCCCCACGTTCCCGAAGGCAGCGCACACCGCGCTCGCCGACACACAGCTGCGCAGCAACCTGCGCAAGGCCACCACGACGATCCGCGCCAAGCGGGCCGGGGTGGTCGCCGAGCTGGATGACTGGGAGCGGCTGCGACTCGCCGGTGCGGCCATTAAGGACGATGTGCTGGCCAACCTCGACACGTACCTGGTGCGGTTGGAGGAGTCGGTCACCGCATGCGGCGGTGTCGTGCATTGGGCCCGCGACGCGGCCGAGGCCAACCAGATCGTGCTCGACCTCGTTCGCGCCGAGGGTGCCGACGAGGTTGTGAAGGTCAAGTCCATGGCCACCGCGGAGATCGGTCTCAACGAAGCGCTCGAAGCCGGAGGCGTGCACGCCGTCGAGACCGACCTCGCCGAGTTGATCGTCCAATTGGGACACGATCGCCCCTCGCACATCCTGGTGCCGGCCATACACCGCAACCGTGCTGAGATCGGCGAGATCTTCCGCGGGCAGATGACCGAACCGCCCGCCTCCGACGAGCCTGCCGACCTGGCCGAGGCGGCTCGCAGGCACCTGCGGCGTAAGTTCCTCTCGGCCAAGGTCGCCATCTCCGGTGCCAACTTCGCTGTCGCCGACACCGGTTCGGTGGTTGTCGTGGAGTCCGAGGGCAACGGCCGGATGTGCGTGACACTGCCGGAGACGCTGATCACGGTGATGGGAATCGAGAAGCTCGTGCCGACCTGGCAGGACCTCGAGGTCTTTCTGCAACTGCTACCGCGTTCGTCCACAGCGGAGCGGATGAACCCCTACACGTCTGTGTGGTCGGGCGTGACGCCGGGCGATGGGCCGCGGAAGTTCCACCTGGTGCTGCTGGACAACGGGCGCACGGCCACCCTCGCCGACGAGGTCGGAGCGCAGGCGTTGCGCTGCATCCGCTGCTCGGCATGCCTCAACGTGTGCCCCGTGTACGAGCGGACCGGCGGGCAGGCCTACGGGTCGGTGTACCCGGGACCGATCGGGGCGATTCTGGCTCCGCAGCTGGCCGGTGACATGCGCGACAAGCAGGCCGCGTCGCTGCCGTACGCGTCGTCGCTGTGCGGCGCCTGTTACGAGGTGTGTCCGGTGCGCATCAACATCCCCGAGGTACTGACCCAGCTGCGTTCGGAAGTGGTGGCCGCGAAGGGAAAGCGCACACCGGAGGCGCTGGCGATGGCCGCGGCGGCCTGGGTGTTCGCCGATCCGAAGCGGTACGAGGCAGCGCAGAAGGCGGGCTCGCTGTCGCGGTTGCTCGCCCGCGACGGCACGATCTCGTGGCTGCCCTGGCCGGGTTCGAAGTGGACGTCCACACGCGACTTTCCTGCGGTGCCGAAGGAGTCGTTCCGTGCGTGGTGGAGGCGGACCCGTGGCTGAGGCTCGCGAGGAGATTCTGGCACGGATTCGCGGCGCCCGGCGCCGAGTAGCCACCCCGGTGCCGAGGGACTACGAGCGCAGCAGGACCGCTACCGACACGCTGGGGCTACTGGCCGAGCGTGTCGCCGACTACCGCGCGATCGTGCACCGGGTGCCTGCCGCGGAGATGGCGGAACGTATTGCCGGCTGTCTCACCAGCCGCGGCACGGCAACCGTTGCCGTGCCTGCCGATGCTCCCGCGTCGTGGCAGGTCCCCGCGGTGCGCTGGCGCCCGGACGAACCGCCGCTGCCGCTGGCGGAGCTCGACGCCGTGGACGGGGTCCTGACCGGCTGCGCCGTGGCCATCGCCGAGACGGGCACGATCGTGCTGGACTCCGGGCAGGCGCAGGGCCGCCGGATGCTCAGCCTGGTGCCCGACTACCACCTGTGCGTGGTGCGTGCCGAGCAGGTCGTGGTGAGTGTGCCGGAGGCACTGGCCCGGCTGGACCCGGTGCGCCCGCTGACCTTCATCAGCGGTCCCTCGGCCACCAGCGACATCGAGTTCAACCGGGTAGAAGGGGTGCACGGACCCCGGACACTCGAGGTGCTGATCGTCGAGTGATCACCTGCGGTGGGCAGAGTCGGTCGGCGTAGCCAGCTCCGCGAGGCCCGCCGGTTTGCCGAAGTAGTAGCCCTGCGCCTGGTCACAGCCGAGGTCACGCAGCATGGTGCACTGCCGCTCGGTCTCCACACCCTCGGCGATCACGGTGAGCCCCATGCTGTGCGCCATGGTCACGATGCCCTTGATGATCGGCTCGGCATCGAACTCGTCGGGGCCACCGAGGCCGGCGACGAACGACCGGTCGATCTTCAGCGTGTCCAGCGGCAGCTTCCACAACTGGGCCAGCGAGGAGTAACCGGTACCGAAGTCGTCGATCGCCAGCCGCGCACCGAGCTCGCGCAGCGCCGTCAGCGCCCGCCCCGCCGCCACCGGTTCGCGCATCAACGTGCTCTCGGTGATCTCCAGGCACAGGGCCCGCGCGGGGAGCCCGGTGCTGTACAGCACGTCCCGCACGGTCTGGACCAGCGAGGCGTTGTCGAGCTGACGTGCGGAGAGGTTCACCGTGAGGCGGGTGTCGCCGCCGAAGGTCGCCCGGTGCGCGGCGATCTCCCTGGTCGTCGTGTGCAGCATGTAGTCGCCGATCAGGTTGATCAGATCGCTTTCCTCGGCGAGCGGGATGAACTCGGCAGGCGAGATGGCCCCGTGTGTGGGGTGCCGCCACCGCATCAACCCCTCGACCGCGACGGTCTCGGACTCCCGCAGGTCGACCACAGGCTGGTAGGCCATCCAGAGCTGCCCGGTCCGTACCGCTTCACGCAGGTCCTGCTCGAGCCGGAGCTGCCGCTGCACACGTTTCCGCAGCTCCACGTCGAAGAACTCGTACCGCCCGCGGCCACGCGTCTTCGCCTCGTACATCGCCACATCGGCGTCGCGGATCAAATCCTCCGCCGATCGCGGGTCGCCGGGCCTCGCGATCACGACCCCGATGCTCGCGTCGATGCGCAGCTGCCGGCCGTCGAGGGTGATCGGCCTGGTCAGTGACGAGCGCAGGTGCCGGATCAGCGAGCGGATGCCGTCGTCTCCGGCCACGCCGAACGTTACGACGGCGAACTCGTCCCCGCCGAGCCTGCCAACGAGGTCCGTGCCGCGCACGCAGTGCTGCAGCCGATGCCCGACGATCCGCAGCACCTTGTCGCCGATGCTGTGCCCCAGTGAATCGTTGATGACCTTGAACTTGT